>JANLOP010000379.1:0-2564 GCA_031366635.1 Betaproteobacteria bacterium
TAAACCGTCATCTACGCCATCGGCAGCGGCAAGACTTGCCACCGGGCACGGCGGGCCGGTTGCGTCCTGCTAGCCCAGCGCCCATCCCACCCCCACCGCCGGCTCAAACTTCCCCCGGTGCGTGACAAAAAAGCTTTTGACATTGCGCACATTGGCGTCCTGCGTCAACAGTCGCTGCACCAGCGCGTGATAGCCGGCCATCTCAGCCACCCACAGCACCAGCACAAAGTCGGGCCCGGGCGCAACGCGGTAGCACTGCTGCACGGCGGCCTCAGCCACCGCCCGCGCCTCAAACGCGGCCAGGTGCTCGGCGCCCTGTCGGTCCAGCGTCACCTCCACCAGCGCGCTCAAGCCGCCCACCAGCGCGGGCGAGACGATGGCAATCTGACGCTCAATGATGCCGGCCTCCACCAGCCGCCGAACCCGGCGCAACGCGGTGGCCGGTGAGACATGGGCGGCCTCGGCCAGCGCCTGGTTGGCGCGTGAGGCGTCGGCTTGCAGCAGCGCCAGCAGGCGCAGATCAATCTCGTCCAGCGGTTCTGGCATGGCGTAAAAGTTCAAAGCTCAACTGAACATGAAATTATCTTGCAATAAAATATATGGAAGACGATTAATTTCTCAATCAGTTGAATTTTGCACACATATTTCAAGCTGGCCTGACTACGATCCACACCCTGCAAAGCAGCAAAGAAAGCAACAACCATGTGTGGCATCGTCGCAGCGGTCAGCAACCGCAACATCGTCCCGGTTCTGGTCGAGGGCCTGAAACGGCTGGAATACCGGGGTTACGACTCTTGCGGCGTGGCCGTGCACCAGGGCGGTGAGTTGCGCCGCACCCGCAGCACCAGCCGGGTGGCTGAGCTGGCCCAGCAGATTGCGCAAGACGCGGTGCAAAGCGGCACCGGCATCGCGCACACCCGCTGGGCCACCCACGGCGTGCCAGCAATGCACAACGCCCACCCGCATTTTTCGGGCAATCGCATTGCGTTGGTGCACAACGGCATCATCGAAAACCATGATGAATTGCGCGCCCGGCTGCAATCCAGGGGCTATGTGTTCGAAAGCCAGACCGACACCGAGGTGATCGCCCACCTCATCCACCAGTTGTACGACGGTGATTTGTTCGACGCGGTGCAGCGCGCCACGCTGCATTTGAAAGGCGCTTACGCCATCGCCGTGTTCTGCCGGGATGAGCCGCACCGGGTGGTGGGCGCACGCGAGGGATCACCGCTGGTGCTGGGCGTGGGCAGCTTTGATGGCCAGGGCGAGACTTTTCTGGCCTCGGATGCGATGGCGCTGGCCGGTGTCACCGACCAGATCGTCTACCTCGAAGAGGGCGACGTGGTCGATTTGCAGATGGGCAAGCACTGGATCAGCGCCCGCCAGCCCGACGGCCAGTATCAGCGGGTGCAGCGCGAGGTGCGCACGGTGCATGCCCACACCGGCGCGGCCGAGTTGGGGCCGTACCAGCACTACATGCAGAAAGAGATTTTTGAGCAACCTCGCGCCATCAGCGACACGCTGGAGGGTGTGGGCGCGATCAGCCCCGAGCTGTTTGGCGACGGCGCGTTGGCGGTCTTCAAACAGATTGACCGGGTGCTGATCCTGGCCTGCGGCACCAGTTTTTACGCCGGCAGCACCGCCAAATACTGGCTCGAATCGATGGCCGGCATGCCGTGCAACGTCGAGATCGCCAGCGAGTACCGCTACCGCGACAGCGTGCCCGACGCGCGTACGCTGGTGGTGACGATCAGCCAGAGCGGCGAGACGGCCGACACGCTGGCCGCCCTCAAACATGCCCGCAGCCTGGGCCAGCCGCACACCTTGACGATTTGCAATGTGGCCACCAGCGCGATGGTGCGCGAGTGCAAGCTGAACTTCTTGACACACGCCGGGGTTGAGATCGGCGTGGCCTCAACCAAGGCCTTCACCACCCAGTTGGTGGCACTGTTCTTGTTGACGCTGACGCTGGCGCAGATGCGCGGCCGGCTGACTGCGGCGCAAGAAGCCGAGCACATCAAGGCGCTGCGCCACTTGCCGGCGGCGGTGCAGGCGGTGCTGGCGCTGGAGCCGCAGGTGATCGCCTGGGCCACCGAGTTTGCGCGCAAAGAGAACGCGCTGTTCCTGGGCCGGGGCCTGCACTACCCGGTGGCGCTGGAAGGCGCGCTGAAGTTGAAAGAGATCAGCTACATCCATGCCGAGGCCTACCCGGCCGGTGAGTTGAAGCACGGCCCGCTGGCGCTGGTGACCGCGGCGATGCCGGTAGTCACCATCGCGCCCAACGATGCGCTGCTGGAAAAGCTGAAAAGCAATTTGCAGGAAGTGCGGGCACGCGGCGGAGAGCTGTTCGTCTTCGCCGACGCCGACACCCAGATCGTCAGCGAGCCGGGCGTGCATGTGATCCGCATGCCCGAGCACTACGGCGCGCTGTCACCGATCCTGCACGTCGTGCCGTTGCAATTGTTGGCCTACCACACCGCCTGCGCGCGCGGGACGGATGTTGACAAGCCACGCAATCTTGCCAAGAGCGTGACGGTCGAATGACCGTCACGCTCTTGTGGCGC
>JANLOP010000383.1:0-2871 GCA_031366635.1 Betaproteobacteria bacterium
TGGTGCCATTCCAGCGCCGCCAGCGCCTGCTGGTGGCGGGTGGGCAAGTGCGCCAGGTCGGTTTGCCCGTCTTGCAGGCTGCCGATCAGCCGGTACCGGAGATCGGGGCTTGCGCTGGCTGCGTCGGGCTGGGTCATCACCGGCCCGGTGTGGTCGATGACGAATCGGCCAAACCGGTTCTGCCCGGCTGTCACCTGCAAATCGGTGCTTTGCACCGCCTGCGGCCGCTTGCCGATGAACTGCACCATGCCGCCCGGTGAGGTGATGCCCACCAGGGCACCGGCCGGGCCCTGGATGAAATCCACCCGCTGCACGGTAGAAAGATCACGGGTGTACATGCGCTGCACGTCGGGCAGGCCGTCGCGGTGCAGGCGTGTGACGGCAAAGCCGCGCATCTTCACGGCCGACGACAGGCCGGCGTTGGCCGGTTCAACCAGCACGCCCGGCGACCACAGCGCCAGGTCTTCGAGACGGACCGGCATGCTCGTCGGTGCATCGGCAGGCCGAATCGAGGTCGCTGACTGCACATTGGCGACTGTGGGCAGCCGGCCAGCCTCGTCTGCCAGTGCCCCTGCCGGCCTCGCACCGAGCACCTCGACGGTTTGCTGGGCGTGCGCACCGGGCACGGCGCCGGCCAGGCCTAGCACCCCAGCCAGCCCAGCCAGCACAGCCAGCACGGCCGGCCTCAGTAGTCGGTGCGTTGTGGCGCGGGTCTTCTTGTTGTGCATGTTGGCGGCCTTCTGGGGTGTTGTCTCAACGGTCAGCGCCGGCGATGCTACGGCGCGCTACGCGGGTCGCTTGCTTCGGGCCGGGCCTGCCGGGGCAGTGGATAGCCCTCCGCATTGAGCAGGGTGCGCAGGTCGGGATGGGCCCCAAACACCCCAGCCAATTCGGCAGCGGCGGCGGCGGCGGCATCGTGCAGGTTTTTGGCGCGCGCAAAGTGCATCATGTTCAAGGCGGTGTGGGCGATTTGGCGCGGATCGCCGATCTCACGGGCGCGGATCAATGCCTTGTCATAGAACTCGATCACATCGGGCCGAGTCCCCTCCCATTCGATGTTCTGGCTAAAGCGCTTGAAGGCAGACAGCCCGTGCGGCCGGTAGAGCACCAGATCGCCCAGAAAGATGTACTCCCAGGCGGTGTCGTCTACCAGATCGAAGCGGTTGTGCCAGGCCTGCGCCAGCGCGTACCACGCCAGCGCAGCCTCCAGCGTGGCGTCTGTTCGCTGGGCCGCCACGCGGCTGAGCAGGTAGCCCAGGTTGACGCAGGCGGACTGCGCATAGGCCGGCAGCTCGGCGGTGGCAAAGCAAAAGAGGGCGGCAAAACCATGTGCCAGCGCCTCGGCGCGGTGCGATTGGTAGTCAGCATCGATGGCGTCGCGCCCGGCATCTTCCAACCAGCGGCGATGGCACAGCATGGCCAGGTTGTGGCCCAGGCCAAAGGCCAGGCGGTCTACCTGCTTGCCGTGCAACAGCATCGGCCGCAACGGGGCCAGCACCGCGGTGGGCGCGGCCATCGGATCGACCACGTACTGCATGCGCAGCCGCAGCAGGCGCACCGTGTCGCCCAGAAACATCGCTGCCGGCCCGGGCTGCGCCACCCACCGCTCGGCCAGGCCAATCACCTCGGCTGCGCGGGCAAAGTCACGCTGCTTCCAAAGTGCTTCGGCCAGCCGGCTGGCATGCCAGGCCATCAGCTCGTCAGACGCACCAGCCCAGGCTGGCGCTTCATCCAGCGCGTCCCGCGCGCCGGCCAAAAAGCCGTCGTGGAACATGCCTTGCACCCGCAGCACGCTGCGGCACAGCGCGGCGCTGGTGGCCAGCATGCCATCGGCGGCCAATTGGGGCAGCACGCCGTTGACCTGGGTTGGCAAGGCGCTGGCCGGCAGGGCGTGCAGCAACACCTGGTCGTCGGCCTGGCGCTGCCACAGCCACGGCCCCACCGTGCGGGCGCGCGGCGCATGGCGCAGCCGGTTTGAAAAATGGGCGCCGCCACTGGCCGACAAGAACATCGCTTCCAGGCTGTTGAACAACCGGCTGACCTGTTTGCGATTCAGCGGCTGGCGCTGGCCCTGGGCCTGCAATGCGGCGTCCAGGCCCGCCGCATCCAGCCACCGGGCCTCGGTCGAATCCGGTTGAACCAGCAGCGCCAGCAGCGCCGCCTCCCAGCGGTGGCTGCCGGCGGCGGCCTGGCCGTCGATGCGGAGCAGGTTCTGCGCGGAGTCGATTTCCAGGTGCATGGCCGGGTTGAATGGCGTTGTTTGGGGGGCTGTCGGGTTTCTGTCGGCAGGCTGTTGGTGACTCGGCGGCGGAGTTTGACACAACTGACACAAGGCGCGTTTGCGTTTCAACCCTAGCCTGCGGATGTAAGCCGTGGGGTCAGGCCGATTGGTCAGGCAGCGCGGGTTGCTTCGGTGGCCGGTGGGTTGCGCCGGCCCGGCGGGTATTTCAAATCAATACAGGGGGATTCATGTTTAAAACAGTGTGGGTTACAGCGGCGGCTCTGGTCGCGGCTGGCGGTGGGGTTTCGTCGGCAGATGCGGCGGTGCTGGCGGTGCAGGGCAGGGCACAGATATCCTATTTTGCATGGTCTATTTATGACGCCGACCCCAACGACGGCCTGGCCGCCAGCATGTCGTTTTTGGATTCGACCAACGCGATGCGATCATTGACAACGATGTCTCTCTACAGAACTGCTGATGGAGAGGAAATTCAATCCAGTTCTAAATCCACTTATTCTCCCTCCACCAATTTGGTGCCGATCGACACCCGCGCACAAGTTGTACGCAGTGACGGTGCGGGTGGATCGTGGGTGCGACCTGACAGCTATATGCGTGCCCAAGGCCAAGTGTTTGATGCTGGCATCGGTTTC
>JANLOP010000024.1:0-8468 GCA_031366635.1 Betaproteobacteria bacterium
CGTCGCTGGTCTGCGAGCTGTTGCCGGCGGTCACGCTTCCGTAACCGGTGGGCTTGCCCGCCGGGTCAAGCCGTGCCGCGAACACCGGGCGCAGCTTGCCCAGCGCGTCCAGCGTGGTGTCGGCGCGCGGGCCCTCGTCCAGGCTGACGCTGCGGCTGCTCACCGCCACCTCGCCGTTGGCCAGGTCCGGCGTGCGGGTGAACACCGCCACCGGCGTGATCTCATCGCTGAACTCACCGGCCTGCTGGGCCTTGATGGCCTTGAGGTGGGATTGCAGCGCGAACGCGTCCTGCGCCTCGCGGCTGACCTGCCACTGCCGGGCCACCTTCTCGGCCGTCAGGCCCATGCCGTAGGCGATGCCGATGTTCTCGTCATGCGCAAACACGGCCGGGTTGAAGGACGGCCTGTTGCCCGACATCGGCACCAGGCTCATGCTCTCGGCGCCGGCAGCGATCATCACGTCGGCCTCGCCAACGCGGATGCGGTCGGCCGCCATCTGCACCGCGGAGAGGCCCGAGGCGCAGAAGCGGTTGACGGTGATGCCGCCCACACTGTTGGGCAGGCCGGCCAGCAGCGCGGCCACGCGGGCCATGTTCAGGCCCTGCTCGCCCTCGGGCATGGCGCAGCCGACGATGGCGTCCTCGATGGCGGCCGGGTCCAGCCCCGGCACCTGCTTGAGCGCGCCCTGGATGGCGGCGACCAGCAAATCATCCGGCCGGGTGTTGCGGAACACACCCCGGTGGCTTTTGCCGATGGGCGTACGGCTGGCCGCAACGATGTAGGCGTCTTGAAGGGCTCGGGTCATGGGTCAATCCTTTTGAATTTGAATGCATCGCCATCCGGCACCGGCCGAGGACGGTCGTGACTTGCCCCCTCTCCCGCACGCGGGAGAGGGTTGGGGTGAGGGTGCAGCAGTGGCTGCGGCGCATGCGTCAACAACCAATCCAGCACCCGCGACAACACCGCATCCCGCTCCATCAGCGCCTCCCGGTCAGTGAAGCGCAGCACCTGAAATCCATTGGCCGCCAGCCCGGCGCTGCGCTGCTGATCAGCCAGCAGACCTTCTGGCGAGAAGTGCTGGCCGCCGTCGAGTTCAATCACCAAGCCGGCCTCAACACAGGCGAAATCGGCAAACCATCGGCCGATCGGGTGCTGGCGGCGGATTTTGTAGCCGGCCAGTTGGCGGCTGCGCAGGCGTTGCCACAGGTGGCGCTCAGCATCGGGGGAGAACTGGCGCAGCTCACGCGCCCTCACCCTCTCCCGCGTGCGAGAGAGGGGACCGGGCACCACTGCCTGCTTTGGCATGCTGGATATCCGTGGGCTGCGCCTCAGTTGCGCACCGGCTTGCCGGTTTGCAGCAAACCCATGATGCGTTCCTGCGATTTGGGGTGTTCCAGCAGGCTGCAAAAGTGCTTTCGCTCCAGCGCCATCAAGTACTCCTCACTCACCAGCGATCCGGCGTCCACGTCACCACCGCACACCACATCGGCGATCAGGCTGGCGACGTGGAAGTCATGGGCGCTGATGAAGTGGCCGTCGCGCAGGCCCACCATTTGGGCCTTGATGGTGGCAATGCCTGACCGGCCGGCCACCGGGAACAGCGCTTTCAATGGCGCCCGCCAGTTGCTGGCCGCCATCGCCTTGACCTGCGACAGGGCGATGAACAGCAATTCGTCCTTGTGCGCCACGACCACGTCACTGGCCAGCAGGTAGCCGAGCTGGCGGCTCTCCAGCGCGCTGGTGCCCACTTTGGCGGTGGCCGCCGCCGTGAAACCGTCTTTGACAAAGGCCAGCAGATCGGTGCTGTTGGCCGCTGCGGCGGCCTCGGCGGCACGGCGGGCAATGTAGGTCAGCCCACCGCCACCGGGCACCAGGCCGACGCCCACTTCCACCAGGCCGACATAGCTTTCCATCTGCGCCACCCGCCGGGCGCAGTGCAGCGCGATCTCGCAGCCACCGCCCAGCGCCAGGCCGCGCAGCGCCGCCACCGTGGGCACGCCGGCATAGCGCAGCCGCAGCAAGGCGTCTTGCAGCTTTTTGATCTCGGGCGCAATGCCTTTGGCGCCCAGCTTCATGAAGGTGGGCAACATCGCTTCGAGGTTGGCGCCGGCAGAGAACGGCTCATCGGGCGACCAGATCACCAGCCCGTCGTAGCCGGCCTCGGCCAGGTCTACCGCCTTGAGCAGGCCGTCAATCACGCCCGGGCCGATCAAGTGCATCTTGCTGGTGATGCTGGCGATCAGCACCGCGCCGTCCAGCGTCCAGAGCCGGATTTCGTCGTTTTTATAGACCTCGGTGCCGGCGCTGACTGCGGGCTGAGCGCCCTCACCCAACAGCGACTCGGGAAAGTGCTGGCGGTCGTAGACCGGCAAGGTGGAACGGGCGATGAAGCGGCTTTGCGCCGCGCTCCAGGAGCCTTCTGGTGTGTGCACGCCGGCCTTGTCCGCCACCGGCCCTTCAAACACCCAGGCCGGCAGCGGCGCGCTGCACAGCGCTTTGCCGGCGTTGATGTCGTCACGCACCCAGCCGGCCACCTGCGACCAGCCGGCGGCCTGCCACAGCTCAAACACACCCTGCGTCATGCCAAAGCCCCAGCGCATCGCCAGGTCCACCTCGCGGGCCGATTCGGCCACCTCGGCCAGGTGCACTGCGGCGTAGTGAAAGCCGTTGCGCAGAATGGCCCACAAGAACCGGGCTTGCGGGTGGCTGGATTCACGCAGCAATTTCAGCCGCTCGGGCGCTGGCTTTTTCAGGATGCGGTCGATCAGCACATCGGCCTTGCGGCCGGCCGGCACATAGCCGCCTGCGCCGCCCCCCTCGCCATTCGCCGCCAGATCAAAGCGCAGGATGTCCTTGCCCACTTTCTTGAAGAAGCCGGCCTGGGTTTTCTGGCCCAGCGCGCCGGCCGCGATCAGGTGGGCCACGGCCGGCGGTGTGGCATAGCTGGGGTAGAACGGGTCGTTGGTCTGGTCAGGGCCCAGCTTGTCTTGCAGGGTCTTGATGACATGGGCCAGGGTGTCGATGCCCACCACATCGGCGGTGCGGAAGGTGCCTGAGCCGGCCCGGCCCAGCTTTTTACCGGTCAGGTCATCCACCACGTCATAGGTCAGGCCAAAGTTCTCGGCCTCTTGGATGGTGGCCAGCATGCCGGCAATGCCGATGCGGTTGGCCACAAAATTGGGCGTGTCGCGGGCCCGCACCACGCCTTTGCCCAGCGTGCGGGTGACAAAGGTTTCGAGTTGGTCGAGGATTTGCGCGTCGGTGCCGGGTGCGGGGATCAGCTCAACCAACTGCATGTAGCGCGGCGGGTTGAAGAAGTGGATGCCGCAGAAGCGCTGCTGGATGGCCTCAGGCAATACCGCCGCCAGTTGGCTGATCGACAGACCGGAGGTATTGCTGGCCACGATGGCATGCGGCGCGATGTGCGGCGCTACTTGGGTGTAGAGCGCGCGCTTCCAGTCCAGCCGCTCGGCAATCGCCTCGATCACCAGGTCGCAATCGGCCAGCAGCGCCAGGTGCTCGTCGTAGTTGGCAGGCTGGATCAGCGCCAGATCGGCGGTGACCCCGATCGGCGAGGGCTTGAGCTTTTTCAGACCGTCCAACGCCTTCAGCACGATGCCATTCTTCGAGACATTGGAAGACGGGGCCCCTGCCCCGTCTTGGTCTTTGGCCGCCAGGTCAAACAGCAACACCGGCACGCCGACATTGACCAGGTGGGCGGCTATTTGCGCGCCCATCACGCCGGCGCCCAGCACGGCCACCTTGCGCACAATGAAATGGTTCATGGAAGCTCCGTGAAATGCAGGATGAATGCTCATTCGACGCGGAGCCACTGCTGGTTGCGGTAAAACGGCCCGATGTAGCCGCGCACCTCGAGTTTTTTCCCCCCGTCCAGCGGCTTCAAACGCAGCCTGTAAACCTTGCCGTTGTTCGGGTCGAGGATGTCGCCGCCCTCCCAGACCTCTTGGCCTCCATCGGCCCGGGCATTGCGCAGGATGGTCATGCCCAGCACCGGCTTGTCTTTGCGCTCGTCGCTGCATTTCTCGCAGACGGCATCGGGTTTGCTGGCCGGATCGAGCAGCTTCTCGATCTTGCCGGTGAGCACACCGCCGGCATCGGTGATGCGCACCAGCGATTTTTCAACCTTCGTCTCGTCGTCGATCGTCTTCCACAGACCGGCCGGCGTGGCTTGCGCCAGCACGGCACCGGTGGCAGCGGCCAGCAGCCAGGCGACGAATGTCTTTTTCATGTTTGTCTCCAGAAAGTGATCAAAACAGCGCTTCGTCCATCGCCATCAGCGGCGCCAGGCCGGCGCGGGCGGTGCGGATCAGTGAGGCCGTCTCGGGCAGCAGCTTGGCAAAGTAGAAGCGTGCCGTGTGCAGCTTGGCGGTGTAGAACAAATCGCCGGCCGTGGCCGGATCGGCCTGCTTGTCCAGCGCCACCCGGGCCATGCGGGCCCAAAAATACGCAAAACACAGGTGGCCGACGATGCGCAGGTAGTCCACCGCCGCCGCACCCACTTCGTCGGCATTGCGGAACGCTTTCAACCCCAACTCGGTGGTCAGTTGGGTCACCTTGTCGCCCAATTCGGCCAGCGGGTTGATGAACTCCTGCATCGCTTCATCGGTGCCGTGCTGCTCGACAAAATCAGCAATCAGCCGGCCAAACTTCTTCAGCCTGGCGCCGTTGTCACCCAGCACCTTGCGGCCCAGCAGGTCGAGCGACTGGACTGTGTTGGTGCCCTCGTAAATCATGTTGATGCGGGCATCGCGCACAAACTGCTCCATGCCCCAGTCATGGATGTAGCCATGGCCGCCAAACACCTGCTGGCAGTGCGAGGTGGCAATCCAGGCGTTGTCGGTGATAAAAGCCTTGATGATGGGCGTGAGCAGCGCCACCGTATCGTCAGCGTCTTTTTTCTCGTCCGCGTCGTCGGACGAGACCAGCACATCGAGCTGCAAGGTGGTGAACATCAGCATCGCCCGGGCGCCCTCGGCATAAGCACGGGCCGTCAGCAGCATCTTGCGCACATCCGGGTGCACGATGATCGGGTCGGCGGGTTTGTCGGGCGATTTGGCGCCTGACAGCGAGCGCATCTGGAGGCGGTCTTTGGCATAGGCCGCCGCGTTCTGGTAGGCCACCTCGGTCAGCCCGAGTGACTGGTTGCCCACGCCCAGCCGGGCCGCGTTCATCATCACAAACATCGCTGCCAGGCCTTTGTGCGGCTGGCCCACCAGGGTGCCGATGGCGCCTTCCAGCACCATCTGGCAGGTGGCGTTGCCGTGGATGCCCATTTTGTGCTCCAGCCCGGCGCAGTAAATGCCGTTGCGCGCACCCAGCGTGCCGTCGGCATTGACCAGGAATTTGGGCACCACAAACAGCGAGATGCCTTTGCTGCCGGGCGGTGCATCCGGCAACCTGGCCAGCACCAGGTGCACGATGTTCTCAGCCAAGTCATGCTCACCGGCCGAGATGAAGATTTTTTGGCCGGTAATGCGGTAGCTGCCATCCGGCTGCGGTTCTGCCTTGCTGCGCAGCAAGCCCAGATCCGTGCCGCACTGCGGCTCGGTCAGGCACATGGTGCCGGTCCACTCACCGCTGGTGAGTTTGGCCAGGTAGGTGGTTTTTTGCGCCGGCGTGCCGTGGGCATGCAGCGCCTCGTAAGCCGCGTGCGACAAGCCGGGGTACATCGCCCAGGCCTGGTTGGCCGAGTTGAGCATCTCGTAAAAACACTGGTTCAGCACCAGCGGCAGGCCCTGGCCGCCGTAAGCAGGGTCGCAGCTCAATGACGGCCAGCCACCGGCCACGTACTGGGCATACGCCGCTTTAAAGCCTTTTGGCGGGCTGACCTCGTGCGTGGCCTGGTCCAGCGTGCAACCCTCTGCGTCTCCCGACAGGTTGATCGGCGCGGTGACCTGGGCGGCAAACTTGCCGCCTTCTTGCAGCACCGCGTTCAGCGTGTCGGCGTCGATGTCGGCATGGGCCGGCAGCAGCTTGAGTGTGCTGACGGCATCCAACACTTCATGCAGCAAAAACTGCATGTCGCGGATCGGCGGGTGGTAGTGGGGCATGGCAAGGCTCCTGAAGCTCAAGAAATTGAAAGCGGAAAGGGGGGCGAAAAAGGAAAAGAAGGGGCGGGAAAAGGGCAGACAGCCGGTCAGCCTGCGGCAGGCCGCAGCGGCGGCGCTGTGGCAGCAGCCGGCTCGGCCAGCAGGTAAAACTGGACGATGCGCTCGAACCCGGTGCGGGCCCGGTCCACCGCGCCGGGCAGACGCAAGAACCGGGCATCGTGGTGCAGCGCCAGGATCAGGCCGTGCACCTCAAACAGCATCTGCAATGAATCGGTGTCGGCGCGCAGGTGGCCGGCGTCCACCGACAGCGCAATCGCGCGCGCCAGCGCCGCCTGCCAGGCCCGCACCATCGACGCCAGCGCATCGCGCACAGGGCCGGGCCGGTCGTCAAACTCAACCGCACCGCTGATGTAGATGCAGCCTGAATCCAACTCCACTGTCACCCGGCCCACCCAGCGCTCAAACAGCGCGCGCAGCCGGGGCAGGCCGCGCGCCTCTTGCACCGCCGGGAAGAACACCTCTTCTTCGAAGCGAGCGTGGTATTCGCGGATCACGGCAATCTGCAACTCTTCTCTTGAGCCGAAATGGGCAAACACGCCCGATTTGCTCATCTGCGTCAGCTCGGCCAGCGCGCCGATCGACAAGCCCTCCAGCCCCATGTGCGAGGCCTGGCCGAGCGCGGCCTCCAGGATCACGGCGCGGGTTTGCTGGCCTTTGTGCAGGGCGCGGGCAGCGGGGTGTTTGACAACAGTGGACAAAAGCGTGGTGGACACGGTGGGGATGCGAAAGTCTGGCGCGCAGGATGGGTAATAAGGATCAGGATCAGGATTGCAACTAAAACGAACGGTCGTGCTATTTTGCAGACTTCGCTGCGCTTGCGCCCGCTGCTCACCGGCTTATTTCTAGACGATGCCGACTAGATCACGGCCGAACACGGCCCAAACGCCTCAGCGCGGTACTCAGGCAAGCCGGCCAGGGATGAAGAACAGCGGATGAATGCAGTACGCTCAAGCCTCATTGCCTGGAGGAAGATTTCCGTGGACGTGTTGCAGCTCGATGTGTCCGGTCGCCCGCAAGCGTGGATCACGCCGCGCGAGGCTGCCGTGCTGTATGCCTGCGACAGCGTGGCCTGGACCTTGGGCCGCGCCTGCCATGTGCTGCGCGGCGGCATCCAGCGCACCACCGGCCTGCAGTCGCGCATCGAGGTGCACGCCATGATCGCGGTGCGCGGCAGCATCCCCAGCCGGGCCTGGCGGGTGACACCGGCCATGACCAATACCAAGCTGTTTGTGCGCGATAGGTGTATATGTAATGGTGAACCCTATTCGAGTATCCCAATTCAAATTTCACAGGGCTGCCGGAGCTTGCGGTGATGAAGCAGCTCGAATACTATTATTCGAGCATAGGTGCTGGCCTTGCTTGAGGATGCTCGCATAAGCCTCGCTACCGGGCGGGTTCGTAGACTCACTTCGGCAGCCATTGGTGCCTCAAAGTGTCGGGGCGGTGCGATGGCTGTTCCACGTTGAATTTGAAGGAGTCTCATGTTTACGTTGGGTGCCCAAATCTTGGCCATGGACTCGACATGGACACCCGAGCGCTGGCTGTCACTTGAGGACGCAACGGCACTGCTGACCCGTGGGCTTGTGCACTACAGCCTCGGGAACTCTGCCATCGTTCTGCGCGGCGGCTTCAATGCCAAGTCAGGGCTGCAGTCGCTGCTTGAAGTGAAGTCCATCTTGGTGACGAACACGCGCGGCAGAACCATCCCGCATGACTGGGCGCCTCCAGTTTCCCGCGACCTACTGATCCACAGGGACCGGCATCTCTGCGGCTACTGCGGGCACAAGTATTCCAACCGGAATCTCACCCTTGATCACATCGTGCCGCGCAGCAAGGGCGGCAGTGACTACTGGACCAACATCGTCGCCGCATGCTCGTCTTGCAACACGCGAAAGCGCGACCGAACCCCAGAACAAGCGCGCATGCCCCTGCTGTTTGTGCCGTACGTGCCGAACCGGTTTGAGCAGTTGATCATCGAGAACCGCAACTGCCTAGCGGATCAGATGGAGTTCCTGCTGAAAAGGGTCCCGAAGCACAGCCGCCTCTTGTGAGGTTGAGGGGTTGAGGCTCTAGCGACCGGGCTCAAACAGCTATCCAGGCCATCCGTTCGGCCGCGCTGAAGCCTATCGATCAGCCCTAGTCTTACTGTGTCACAAGTTGAACCTGGCGTTTACGCGTAGGCAACACGGACATCGAGGCAGCGTCTGAGCCAAGGCTGCGGCGATACGCAGCCGCAAGCTCGTGATGGACGATGGGACGTGGCGCTGCGTGCGCTGGGCTGCCTCGAGGTTTGTAATGCGTGGGTAAGGCAGGTTCTTCGCTTCGTGCAGATTTTTT
>JANLOP010000048.1:0-11036 GCA_031366635.1 Betaproteobacteria bacterium
GTGCGCATCTTCAGCCCCGAGGACGGCCAGCGCATGGGCCTGGCCGGCATGATCGGCGAGATGGTGATGCGCGCCGACCGCGACTTGTCGGGCTTTGCGCCGGCCACGCTCGCCGCTGTGCAGGGCCACTCCGAGCCGGCCTGGCGCGCGCTGGCGCAATTGATCACCGCGCTCGAAAACAAGCAGGTTGATGCCGGCCGGCTGGCTGAGTTGCATGCGGCGGCCGTGGCGTCCAAGACGCCCGTGCTGGGCATCACCGGCACCGGCGGCGCCGGCAAATCCAGCCTCACCGACGAGTTGATCCGCCGCCTGCGGCTCGACCAGGACGACGCGCTGCGCATCGCCGTGATCAGCATTGACCCGTCACGCCGCAAAAGCGGTGGCGCGCTGCTGGGCGACCGCATCCGGATGAATGCCATCAACCCGTGGCCCAAGGCCGCCAGCCGGCTGGCGCCTGGCGATACGGGGCAACGGGTGTACGTGCGCAGCCTGGCGACGCGCGACACCGGCAGCGAGATCAGCGCCGCGCTGCCCGACGTGCTGGCCGCCGCCAAGGTGGCCGGGTTTGATCTGGTGATTGTTGAAACCTCGGGCATCGGCCAGGGCGATGCGGCCATCGTGCCGCTGGTCGATATTCCGATGTATGTGATGACGCCAGAATTTGGTGCCGCCAGCCAGTTGGAGAAAATCGACATGCTCGACTTTGCCGAGTTTGTCGCGATCAACAAATACGACCGCAAAGGCGCGCCCGATGCGCTGCGCGACGTCGCCAAGCAGGTGCAACGCAACCGCGAGGCATTCACCGTGATGCCCGACCAGATGCCGGTCTTCGGCACGATGGCCAGCCGTTTCAATGACGACGGCGTCACCGCGCTGTACCAGGCGCTCAAACCGCGCCTCATCGGCCTGGGCCTGGCCCTCATCGACGGCCGCCTGCCGCTGGTGCATACCCGCCACAGCACCCACCAAACCCCCGTGGTGCCGGCGGCGCGCAGCCGCTACCTGGCCGAAATCAGCGACACGGTGCGCGGCTACAAAACCCGGGCCCGGGCCCAGGCCAAACTGGCGCGTGAATTGCAGCAATTGCGTGAAACCGCGCGCATGCTGTTGGCCGACGACGCGGCACGCGATGGCGCCAAAAATACCGTTCTGCGCTTGGCCGAGCAACGCGAAGAAAAATTCAATCCGGCGGCCAGGAAACTGCTGGCGATGTGGCCAGAAATGCAGAAATCGTATGCCGGAGATGAGTATGTGGTGAAGATCCGCGACAAAGAAATCCGCACCAGCCTGGTTCACACCACATTATCCGGCAACAAAATACGCAAAGTCGCCCTGCCCGGCTATGAGTGCCACGGTGAATTGCTCAAATGGCTGATGCTGGACAACGTGCCCGGCAGTTTCCCGTACACCGCAGGCACTTTCGCATTCAAAAGGGAAGGCGAAGACCCGACCCGGATGTTTGCCGGTGAGGGCGATGCCTTTCGCACCAATCGGCGCTTCAAACTGGTATCTGAGGGCATGCCGGCAAAACGGCTATCGACGGCGTTTGATTCGGTCACGCTGTACGGCAATGACCCGGATTTGCGGCCCGATATTTACGGCAAGGTGGGCAATTCAGGCGTGTCGATTGCCACGCTGGATGATTTGAAAGTGCTGTACGGCGGCTTTGATTTGTGCCACCCCGCCACCAGCGTCAGCATGACGATCAACGGCCCGGCGCCGACGATTCTGGCGATGTTCATGAACACCGCCATCGACCAACAGATCGACAAGTTTGCCGCCGACAACCAGCGCCAACCCACCGATACCGAGCTGGCCAAGATCCGCGATTGGGCGCAGGCCAATGTGCGCGGCACGGTGCAGGCCGATATCCTGAAAGAAGACCAGGGCCAGAACACCTGCATCTTCTCCACCGAATTCAGTTTGAAGGTGATGGGCGACATTGCCGAGTATTTTGTGCACCACAATGTGCGCAACTTCTACTCGGTGAGTATCAGCGGCTACCATATTGCCGAGGCCGGCGCCAATCCGATCAGCCAATTGGCTTTCACGCTCAGCAACGGCTTCACGTTTGTCGAGGCGTATCTGGCGCGTGGCATGCACATCGATGATTTTGCGCCCAACCTGAGCTTTTTCTTCAGCAACGGCATGGACCCGGAATACACCGTGCTGGGCCGGGTGGCGCGCCGCATCTGGGCGGTGGCGATGCGCGACAAATACGGTGCCAACGAGCGCAGCCAGAAACTGAAATACCACATCCAGACCAGTGGCCGCAGCCTGCACGCCCAAGAAATCCAGTTCAACGACATCCGCACCACCTTGCAGGCGCTGATTGCAATTTACGACAATTGCAACAGCCTGCACACGAATGCCTTTGATGAGGCCATCACCACGCCCACCGAAGACAGCGTGCGCCGGGCGATGGCGATCCAGTTGATCATCAACCGCGAATGGGGTTTGGCCAAAAACGAGAATCCCAACCAGGGCGCTTTCATCATCGACGACCTGACCGAATTGGTGGAAGAAGCGGTATTGGCCGAGTTTGAGAAAATAGCCGACCGGGGCGGCGTGCTGGGGGCGATGGAAACCGGCTACCAGCGCAGCAAGATTCAAGAAGAATCGATGCATTACGAGATGCAGAAACACACCGGTGAGTACCCGATCATCGGCGTCAACACCTTCCGCAACCCGCACGGTGATCCGGTGAATGATGGGCTGGAACTGGCCCGGTCGACCGACGACGAGAAACAATCGCAACTCGCGCGGCTGGCAGATTTTCAAGCCCGGCACGCGGCGCACTCACCGGCGATGTTGCAGCGCCTGCAACAGGCGGTGATGGACAACCAGAATGTATTTGAGGTGCTGATGGACGCCGTGCGCTGCTGCTCACTGGGCCAGATCACGAATGCGCTGTTTGAGGTGGGCGGGCAGTATCGGCGCAGTATGTGAGGCGGCCCGGGCAATCGCCCGACCGACCGCGCCGGCGACGGTTAGTGTGGTGTTGCACGCCGCGCGCGACTCGGCAGGTGGCGGCTGGCGGCTGGCGGGGTTCCGGAGAGATTTCATGCTCGCCCCTGCCCGGTCCGCTACCCCACAGCTACCCAACAGCGACCCGGTGATGAACAGCCAGCGCCTCAGGCATTTGCGCCAGTGCGCCTCAAAGCGCCGCGCCAAACGCCTCGTCCAACTGCGCCACCCAGCCCGCCTTGGCCTCAGCGCTGGCAAAACTGGCCTCAAAACTATTGCGCAGCAGCCGGTAACCGTCGGCTGCGCCCAGTTGCGGCAGGGCCTCAAAAGTGGCGACCAGGTTGGCATTCAGGTAGCCGCCAAAATAAGCCGGGTCGTCGCTGTTGAGGGTGACGCACAGGCCCGCCGCCAGCAACGCCGGCAGGTTGTGCAGGTCCATCGATTTGAAGACGCAGAGCTTGACGTTGGACAGCGGGCACACCGTCAGTGGCGTGCGCTGGGCCGCCAGCCGGGCCACCAGCGCCGGGCTTTCCACGCAGCGCACGCCGTGGTCGATGCGCTCGGCGCCCAGCACATCGAGCGCGCTTTCGATGTAGGCCGGCGGGCCCTCTTCGCCGGCATGGGCCACCGCGTGCAGGCCCAGCGCGCGGGCCTGGGCAAAGACGCGGGCGAATTTTTCAGGCGGGTGGCCGCGCTCGCTGCTGTCCAGCCCGACGCCGATAAACATCGCCCGGTACGGCAGCGCGGCAGCCAGCGTGGCCAGCGCGTCGTCCTCACTCAAGTGGCGCAAAAAGCACAGGATCAGCCGGGCGCTGATGCCCAGTTCGGCCTCGGCCTGCATGCAGGCGCGGTGCAGGCCGTCGATCACCACGCCAATATCCACGCCGCGCGCGGTGTGGGTCTGCGGATCAAAAAACAGCTCGGCGCGCAGCACGTGGTCAGCCGCTGCGCGCTCAAAGTAGGCCCAGGCCATGTCGTAGAAGTCTTGCGCCTGCAGCAACACGCTGGCCCCGGCGTAGTAGATGTCGAGAAAACTCTGCAAATCGGTGAAGGCGTAGGCCGCGCGCAGCGCCTCGACATCCGGGTAGGCCAGCGCAACGCCGTTGCGCCGGGCCAGCGCAAAGATCAATTCGGGCTCGAGTGAGCCCTCGATGTGGATGTGCAGCTCGGCTTTGGGCGCGGCGCACAGCAGGGCCAGCAGGCGGTGGCGCGGCATGTCCTGCCGCAAACCCAGCCGCAAACCCGGCGGCAGATCGTGGGGGGGCCGCGTGTTGGGCTGCGTGTCGGGCAAATCTGGCAAAGCGGGGTTCATCGGGGCTCCAGCGGGCAGGCGGTCAAAAACAGCACAAGTTGCCAAGATTTTGCCAACTATTGCCGCCGTCAGCCCCCGGTTGGTAGAGATGGCGCTCAAGTGCCCCGCTGTTGGGCCGATCTCTCTGGAAGGGCTTGCTGCGCCCGGCCCACCCTGGGCCGGCGCGTTAGCAAGCCGAACCCGAAAGCGCTGCATGCCGACTCGCCGAACAACGTTCAAACACCTGATTGCACTGGCCGCCTGCCTGGCTTCACTGGCCTCGGGAGGGGCAGTGGTCGCGCAGACCGTCAACCCGAAAATTGCCACCGATCTGGCGCGCACCATCGGCAGCACGGCGGCGCCCAATGTCACCTGGGCCAAAAGCCAGAACGGCCAGGTCTATGCCAAGGTGCTGATCGTCGCCTCAGGCACCGACCCCAAGCTGCTGTCGCTGACGCAATCGGTGCTGGGCCAGGGCGGCTCGGTGCACTATGTTTATTTGTCGGTGCGGGCGATGGCGGCAATGGTGCCGGTGGCCAGCCTGAATGCGCTGGCCGCGCGCAGCGATGTGCTGGCGATTGCACCCAACCGGTCGGCCAGCCGGTCGGCCAGCCTGCTGCAAGACGCCACCGGCAGCTCGGCCGTGCCCAAGCTGGCCGGAATCGCCGCTGTCAACGGGGCCGGCGTGGGCCTGGCGGTGCTGGACTCCGGCATCGACTGGAACCACCGCAGCATGCTCACCACGGCCGGCAAATCGCGGGTGGCCGGGGTGGTGGATTTTGTGGCCAACAGCAATGCCTTCCCGAATGCGGGCTGGAGCATCGGGGTTGACGTGAGCAGCAGCGGCCGCTTGCTGACCGGCGTCAACGAGTTAGGCACCGCCAACAACGGCAGCTTCACCACCAGTGGCAACGTCACCGCACCGGCGCTGCCCATCGGCTTGCCGGTGTCCACCCTGCCCGACCCGTATGGCCACGGCACGCATGTAGCGTCAATTGCCGCCGGCTCGGCGGGCTACCAGTTGCCCGATTCCAGCGGTGTGGCGCCCGGCGCCACGCTGTTTGACGTGCGCGTGCTGGACGGCAAAGGCGTGGGCAATATGGCCGATGTGCTGGCCGGCATCGACTGGGTGATCCAGCGCTCGCGCCTGCTCAATATCCGGGTCATGAACCTGAGCCTGGCGGCCGATTCGACCGACTCGTTCCTGGTCGATCCACTGGCCCGCGCGGCGCGCAGCGCGGTGGCTGCTGGCATTGTGGTGGTGGCTGCGGCCGGCAATGCCGGCAAAAACGCCGCCGGCGCCGAGGTTTACGGCACCGTCGGCTCACCCGGCCATGAGCCGTCGGTGATCACCGTGGGCGCGGCCAACAGCAAGGCCACCGCCGCGCGCAGCGACGACGTGATGACCGGCTTCAGCTCACGCGGGCCGACCCGTGGCGGCCTGGCCCTGCCCGACGGCCGGGCGCGCTGGACCGACAACCTGCTCAAGCCGGATCTGGTGGCGCCCGGCAACCGGCTGATCGGCGCAGTGGCCAACGAGCAGGACAAGCCGGCGCCCACCGGCAACCTGCTGGCCACGCTGTACCCGGCGCTGATGCAGGGCGCCACCGCCCAGGGCGCCTCGCAAAGCCTGAACCAGGAGCTGATGCAGCTCAGTGGCACGTCGGTGTCGGCGCCGGCCGTGGCCGGTGCAGCGGCCCTGCTGCTGCAAGTCAACCCGGGGCTGACGCCGCCGCTGGTCAAGGCCATCCTGCAGTACACCGCCCAGCCGCTGGCCGGCGCCAACCTGCTGCAACAAGGCGCCGGGCAGTTGAATGTGGAAGGCGCGGTGCGGCTGGCCCAGGCCCTGCGCACCGACATCCGCACGGCGCTGGCCGCCGGCACGCTCAAAGCCGGTGACAACCTGCTGGCACCGGGCAAGGTGCTGCCGCTGGCGGCGTCCACGTTGAACGGCCAGACCTTCAACTGGGGTCGCATCGCCTTTGCCGGCGGCAGCCACCTGGTGAGCGGTGATGCGCTGTTCAGCAAGTTCCAGCCGATCTACGACCCGCGCCTGACCTGGGTGCGCCAGGTGGTGTTGCGCAACACGGTGAGCTATTTGCCCGCTGGCCGTGCGCTGGCGGCCGACGTGCTGCCGTCGGCGGTGGTGGAGACCAACGCCACGTCGCAAGCCTTGCTGACGCCGCAAGTGGTGTTGCTTGATTCGCTGGCCGGGGCCAACTCGGCGGCCAATGCCAGCGGCGTGTTCGCGCCCACCGCCCAAGTGGCCAACAGCGCCTGGGCCGGCGGTGGCCTGTTGCTGGGCAATGGCTTCATCCTGGCTGAGGGCTTCATCCTGGCCGAGGGCCTGACGCTGGCCCAGCAACGCCTGCTGGGCGCCGGCTTCATCCTCAGTGAGGGCTTTATTCTGGCCGAGGGCTTCATCCTGGCCGAGGGCCTGACGATGCCGAGCGGCTTCATCCTGGCCGAGGGTTTTATCCTGGCTGAGGGCTTCATCCTGGCCGAGGGTTTCATCCTGGCCGAGTCGTCGGTCGATCCGGGCACCGCCGCCGGCGGCAACCTGCTGGGCGACTGATGCTCGGCCGACCAAGCAGCCGGATGTTGACCCCAAAACAGCCTTGAGACCGGCCGGGGATGGCCGATAACCACAGCATGCCCTCCCCGCTCATCCCGGTGCAACCCAACGCGCCCCCAGACCCCGGCCCCGCGCCAGGGCGCTGGGGGCGCTTTGCGCAGCGGCACCTGTTTGACTACAACCCGCAGGCCACCCGGCTGTGGTTGTTGCTGGCCAGCCTGGGTGGGCTGGCGGTGGTCTGGTCGCTCGCCGCGCTGAGCACCCTGCCGTGGGTGGTGCTGACGCAAGTGCAGTTGGGCATCAGTTTTGTGGTGTTGGCGGCGTTTTTCCCGGTGCATCTGCCGCGCACCAAGTATTTGATCGGCGTGGCCGATGTGTTCGTGTTCGCCCTGTTGGCGCTGCACGGTGCACCGGCCGCTGCGCTGGCGGCCGGGGCCGAAGGGCTGGTCGGCGTCTGGCGCAGCTCCAAGCGGCTCACCAGCCGGGTCAGCACCCCCGCTGCGGCCACCGCCGCGATGCTGCTGTGCGGTGCCGCCTACGACACCTTGCACGGCGCGCTGGTGCATGCGGGCTGGCCGCCGGCGGTGGCCGGCCTGGCCGCACTGTGCGCCGTTGCCCTGCCCTACTTCGCCGGCACCACGCTGCCGCTGCTGGCGGTGGTGGCGGCCAAGACGGGCAAGCGCCTGTCACTGCGCGACTGGGCGCAAAACTACAGTTGGCTGGCGGCCATCTACCTGCTGTCGGCCGCCGTGGCCGGGGTGCTGGCGATGAACGCGCGCCAGTTTGGCCCGGCGGTGATCGGCGTGGCAGCGGCGGTGGCGGCCGGGGTGGTGGCACTGGTGCACATCTCGCTGCGCCGCCACGAGTCAGACCGCCAGGCGCAAGAGGCGCGCATCGCCGACGCGCAGCACGAAGCCGCGCTGAACCAGCAGCGCTTCACCGCCGCCTTCAGCCACGCCGCCATCGGCATGGCCATCGTGCGGCCCGATGGCGGCATGGCGCAAGTCAACCAGGCTTTGTGCACGCTGCTGGGCCGGCCCGAGGCCGAGTTGCTGGGCCAGCGCTTCAGTGACTTGTTGCACCCGGGTGATGCCGAATTGTTCCGCCGCCGCAAAGAGGCGCTGGCCGGCAGCGCGGGCGAGGCGTTCTCCACCGAGCTGCGCTGCCGCACCGGGCCGGGCCGCGAGACCTGGGTGTCGCTGCACTGTGGCCGCTTCAAAGACCCGGCCGAAGACCGCAGCGGGCTGATCTACCAGTTGCACGACATCACCTCACGCCGGCTGGCCGAGGGCGAGCTGCAGCACATCGCCTACCACGACAGCCTGACCGACCTGGCCAACCGCAGTTGCTTCAATGAGCGGCTGGCGGTGGCGGTAGAGCGCAGCAGCGCCGATGCGGGCCAACGCTTCGCGGTGCTGTTTCTCGACCTCGACCGCTTCAAGGTGGTCAACGACAGCCTGGGCCACACCGCCGGCAATGCCTTGCTGCGCGAGGTGGCGCGCCGGCTGACCGACAGCGTGCGGCCGGGTGACCTGGTGGCGCGCCTGGGCGGCGACGAATTTGCCGTGCTGCTGGAGCAGGTCAATGCGCCCGACGACGCAATGGCACTGGCCCAGCGGCTGCTGGCTGCGCTGTCATCGCCGATGACGATCAACGGCACCGAGCTACAGCCCGGCGCCAGCATCGGCCTGACACTCAGTGACCTGGGCTACCGCAGCGCCGACGAGGTGCTGCGCGATGCCGACCTGGCGATGTACGCGGCCAAAGCCGCCGGCCGCCAGCGGGTGGCCCTGTTTGACCAGAGCATGCACCAGCGCATCGCCGAGAAGTTGAAACTCGAAGGCGACTTGCGCCGGGCCATCGGCGAGGGCCAGCTCTCACTCGTCTACCAACCGCTCTACGACCTGGCGCCGTTCCGGCTGAGCGGCTTTGAGGCGCTGGCGCGCTGGGTGCACCCCGAGCGCGGCCACATCAGCCCCGACGTGTTCATCAATCTGGCCGAAGAGAGCGGCCACATCGAGGCCTTGACGGCCTGGGTGATCGACCAGGCGGTGGGCCAACTGGCGCGCTGGCAGGCCGCCGACGCGGCGATGGCCGACCTGGACATGCATGTCAACATCTCGGGCCGCGACCTGGCCAACCCCGCGCTGCAGCCGCTGGTGCGCGACGTGTTGCTGCGCCACGGCGTGCCCGCCCGGGCGCTGACGCTGGAGATCACCGAGACCACCTTGATGGGCAAGCTGGCCGTGGCGATGGACACGCTGTACGCGCTGCGTGCACTCGGCATCAAGTTCAGCATCGACGACTTTGGCACCGGCTACTCGTCGCTGGCGTATCTGAGCACCTTGCCGATCGACAGCCTGAAGATCGACCGCTCGTTCGTGATGGGCATGGACCGCCAGCCGCAGAACGTCGAGATCGTGCGGGCGGTGGTCACGCTCGGCCGGTCGCTGGGCAAAAAAATCATTGCCGAGGGCATCGAGTCGGCCGAGCAACTGACCACCGTCAAAGCGCTGGGCGTGCATGTGGGCCAGGGCTATTTGCTGTCGCGCCCGCTGCGCCCGGAATTGGTGCCCGCGCTGTTTGCTGCCAGGATGGCCGAGCCGGCTTGACGGCGATGTGAGCGCCGGCTGCCCGGCCCGCTGCCCGGCCCGCTGCCCGGCCCGCTGTCCGGCCCGCAATCCAGCCCGCAATCCAGCCCATCGGGCGCTGTAGGACAAGTCTGACCACGTCGCTGGCCGGGCCCTGCTTCTGTCGGCCGCCCTTTGGCGCGACACTGCGGGCACAGTTGGCACGCGATGTGCGTCGCCCACTCGCCAATCCCGGTCCACCCCCTGCGGCGCACCACCATGCTCATCAAAATCGGTTTTGACATTGAACTGGCGGTCAGTTCGCCCATCGCGCTGGTCTACCTGCTGCGGGTGCACCCATCGCGGCGCGACGACCTGATGGCGCCTGAGCAAATCCAGATCACGCCCGAGGTGGCGGTGGATGACTACCTGGACGGCTTTGGCAATTTGTGCGGGCGCGTCAATGTGCCGGCCGGCGTGGCCAGCGTGCGCTTCCGCAACCAGGCGGTGGTCCGCGACTCCGGGCGGGTGGACGCCGCCGACTGGTCGGCCTACCAGCACGACCCGACCGAGCTGCCTGTCGCCACCTTGCAATTTTTGCTGCCCAGCCGCTACTGCGAGGTGGACAGTGAGTTGCTGCAATTTGCCTGGAACCAGTTTGGCCACACCCCCAAAGGCCGGCCCCGGGTGCAGGCGATCTGCGATTTTGTGCACCAGCATCTTCGTTTCGACTATCAAGCGGCGCGCGCCACCCGCACCGCCGTGGAGGGGTTCCGAGAGCGCACCGGCGTCTGCCGCGATTTCACCCACCTGGCCGTCACGCTGTGCCGCTGCATGAACTTGCCGGCACGCTACGCCACCGGCTACCTGGGCGACATCGGCATTGAGCCGGTGCGATCACCGATGGATTTCAGCGCCTGGTTTGAGGTGTTTCTGGGTGACCGCTGGTACACCTTCGATGCCCGGCACAACATCCCGCGCATCGGCCGGGTGGTGATGGCGCGCGGCCGCGATGCCGGCGACGTGCCGATCACGATGGCCTTTGGCCAGAACACGCTGACCCGGTTCGAGGTGACCACCTACGAGGTGGATTCTTTTGGCAACGCGGTGCCCGTCTGATCGGGTGCTGGCAAGCCCGGCTGAGCCTGCTGGCCGGGCCAGGCCAGCACCGGCAGCGCCCGGAACACCCGGCGGGTGCCGGCCAGCCAGCCACCTGAGCTGAGCAGCACCAGCACCCGATCACCCGGCTGCTCAATCACCGTCATCTTGCAAAAGGTGGCGAAGTTGTCCACCCCGGCATGGGTGCGTGAGTCACTGGCCAGGATCAGACCATCGTCCAGCCTGACGCCGACGCAGTAAGTCATGCCAAAAAGTCGTGCCTTGAACTTGACATTGACTTTAGCGGCGTAGCGAGCGGTCCTTGGGCTAGGCGCCCGGCGCGCAGGAACCGGAATGTAGCAGCGCTACATGAGGATTCCGAGCACCGCGCAACGACGCCCAAGGCCCGCGCAGTAGCCGCCCAAAGATCACTTGTCGCCTGGGACTTTGCCTTCAACGCCCTTGACGTAGAACTTCACCCCGCCCAGAAACGCATCGTCCGCCGCCATATCTTTGTCCAGCACCACCTTGCCGC
>JANLOP010000102.1:0-5051 GCA_031366635.1 Betaproteobacteria bacterium
CGGATCGATTCCGACAGCGCAGCGTCGCCCTGCAGCTCGCCATCGCATTCGATCTCGGGCGAGCGCTGCACGAACAGGTCGCGCGCGGCGCGCATGCGGCGGGCTGAGGCGCGCGGCGAGCTGCCGTACATCGAGTGCGACAGGAAGGCCACCTTGGCCGGCATGCCGAAGCGCTGCACCTCGGCTGCAGCCATCAGCGCGATGTCGGCCAGCTCTTCGGCCGTGGGCTCGTCGTTGACGAAGGTGTCGGTCACGAACAGGGTGTACTGCTCCAGCATCAGCGCGTTCATCGTGGCCAGGGTGCGGGCGCCGGCCCTCAGGCCGATCACCTGGCGCACATGGTCGAGGTGGGCCTCAAAGCGGCCCACCAGGCCGCACAGCATGGCATCGGCCTCGCCGCGTTTGAGCATCAGGCTGGCGATCAGCGTGTTGCTGCGCCGCACCGTGGCCTTGGCGGCCTCGGGCGTCACGCCGTCCCGGCCCATCAGCTGGTGGTAGAGCGTGGCGTAGCTTTTGAAGCGCGGGTCGTTCTCGGGGTCGCAGATCTCGAAGTCGACCCCCGCCTGGATGCGCAGGCCGGCGCGCTCGATGCGCATCGCGATCACCGCCGGGCGGCCGATCAGCACCGGCCGGGCCAGGCCTTCCTCCAGCACCACCGGCACGGCGCGCAGCACCCGCTCGTCCTCGCCCTCGGCATACACCACCCGGGCCGCATTGCTGGCGCAGGCCGCGCGCGCGGCGGCGAACACCGGGCGCATCACCATGCCGGTCTGGTAGACAAAGCGGGTCAGCTGCTGGCGGTAGGCCTCCAGATCGGCAATCGGTCGCAGCGCCACGCCGCTGTCGGCCGCCGCCTTGGCCACGGCCGGCGCGATGCGCAGGATCAGCCGCACGTCAAAGGGCGTGGGGATGATGTAGTCGGGGCCGAACTTCAACTCCTTGCCGGCATAGGCGGCGGCCACCTCGTCGCTGGCCTCGGCCTTGGCCAGCGCGGCGATCTCATACACGCAGGCCAGCTTCATGGCCTCGTTGATGGTGGTGGCGCCGCAGTCGAGTGCGCCGCGGAAGATGTAGGGGAAGCACAGGACGTTGTTGACCTGGTTGGGGTAGTCCGACCGACCGGTGGCCACGATGCAATCGGGCCGGGCCTGCCGGGCCAGCTCGGGCCGGATCTCGGGTTCCGGATTTGCCAGCGCCAGGATGATGGGCTGGCGCGCCATGGTGCCCACCATCTCGGGCGTCAGCACGCCGGCGGCCGAGCAGCCCAGGAACACATCGGCGCCGATGATCGCCTCGGCCAGCGTGCGGGCCTCGGTGCGCTGGCAATAGCGCTGTTTGGACTCGTCCAGTTTGCCGGCGGCCACGTCGCTGCGGCCCTCGCGGATCACGCCTTTTGAATCCACCGCGTAGACATTGCCGATCTTCACGCCCAGGCAGCACATCAGATCGAGGCAGGCAATCGCCGCCGCGCCAGCGCCCGAGACCACCAGCTTGACCTCGCCAATGTTCTTGCCCACCAATTCGAGCGCATTGATCAGCGCAGCCGACGAGATGATGGCCGTGCCGTGCTGGTCATCGTGGAAGACGGGGATCTTGAGCCGCTCGCGCAGCTTCTTCTCGACCAGAAAACACTCTGGCGCCTTGATGTCTTCCAAGTTGATGCCGCCCAGTGTGGGCTCGAGTGCGGCGATGATCTCCACCAGTTTGTCGGGGTCACGCTCGGCCAGCTCGATGTCAAACACGTCGATGCCGGCAAACTTCTTGAACAAACAGCCCTTGCCCTCCATCACCGGCTTGGCGGCCAGTGGGCCGATATCGCCCAGCCCCAGCACGGCCGTGCCGTTGGTGATCACGCCCACCAGGTTGCCCCGGCTGGTGTAGTCGTTGGCCAGGCTGGGGTCGCGCTCGATGTCGAGACACGGATAGGCCACGCCGGGTGAGTAAGCCAGGCTCAAATCACGCTGGTTGCTCAACGGCTTGGTGGGGGTGACGGCGATCTTGCCCCGGGTGGGTGAGCGGTGGTAGTCGCGTGCCGCGTCGCGCAGCGCTTGTTCGGCGGGGGAGAGATCGGTTGCGGCCACGGCCTTGTCTCCAGGGTTGACGTTGACGAAAGGTTACGCTTGTTTTTAACGCTTGCGCGGCGTGGCATCACCGGGGCCGGCGCCGGCTGCAGGGCCTAAAGTGGCTTGCGCCTGCTGCGGGCGCGGTGGAGTCTGACGATGAGAAAGCTGCTGCACAACGACGAACCGGTGTTTGACGGCGCGCTGCTCAAGCGCGACGCCTTTGTGCGCACGCTGGCCGAGCAGATTGCCTCGTGCACCCCGCCGCAGGTGTTTGGCGTGCACGGTGAGTGGGGCGCCGGCAAAACCAGCGTGCTGCGCCAGTTGCAGCGCCATTTGTCTGATCCGCTGCTGGTTGGCGCTGCATTGAAAGCGGCCCGGGCGGCGGCGCTGGCGGCGCAGCGGCCCAAGCCGTCGGCCTACGATTCAGCCACCTTCACGATCTGGTTCGAGGCCTGGCGCTACCAGCACGAGGCGATGCCGCTGATTGCGCTGCTGCAAGAAATGCGGCGCCAGTTTGGCCTGGCGGTGCGCATCAAAGACAGCCTGAAGACCGGCGGCCTGATGGCCCTGAAAACCCTCACCGGCGCGTTTGACACCGTCGCCGGCCTGGTGGGCGCGGAGAGCATCAAACTGCTGAACCCAGGCAATATTTTGAAAGCGGCCGAGAGCGTCGATGCCGCGCACTTCCGCGCGCAATTGCCCACCGACACGGTGCGTGAGTTTCTCGAAGCGGCCATCGGTGAGTTGCTCGTCGGCCTGCAAAGGGTGCCGAGCGAAAACCCCCGGCTGGTGATCTTCATCGACGATCTTGACCGCTGCGGCTCTGACGCCGCGTATCGCTTGCTGGAGGGTTTGAAAATCCACCTCAACCTGCCGAATTGCGTGTTTGTGCTGGGCATGAACCAGGGCGCGGTGATCGATTTGCTGGCGCCGCATTTCTCGAAGAAGGGCGATGATGAACTCGCCGATCGGCGCGCCGAATCGTATCTTGAGAAACTCTGCGCCAATGTCTGGCGCCTGCCGCCGGTGCGCGACCCGCTGGCGCTGCTGTGCCACTGGCTGTTTCTCGATATTGAAGCGCCGCAGCGCAACGAATCCATCGGTGAGAAAGATTTGCAGTTGCGCATTTTGGCCATCACCAATGCCGATGTGCTGCGCCGCAGCCTGCCGCCCAACCCGCGCAAACTCAAAGCCCTGGCCAATACCCTGCTGGCGCTGTGGGAGGGCGGCGCCAAAGCGGCGCTGCCGCTGGACGACAAACTGAGTTTGCAGTGTTTTGTTTTTCTGGCTTATATCTACCAGTTTCATCAAAGCCTGTACCAACGCTGGGTATTGGCGCCCGATTTTTTCGAGACGATTCGGGAATGGGCCCAAGGCAAACCGCTGCTGGAGGGCCGGCGCGCCATATTTGCCGGCTTGCGCTTGACAGCGGCGCAGGCGCTGCCGACGGCGGCGGATGAAAAAAGCACGCCGTCGGCCACCACCACGGCCGCGCCGCAAAGCCTGTACCCCGAGCCCGGCCAGCACGGCGTGTTCTGGATGACGCCGTGGCTGCTGCAAGCCGATGGCGGCGGGGCGGCCACGTCCGGTTTGTTCCAGCCGCTGCTGGCGGTGCATCAAGGCCAATAATCGAACCATGACCGATGCTTTTACCGCGCTTGAATTGCGCCGCCACCACGACCAGCAAATGCGCGCCTGGTTTGGTGAAGTGAGGCCGCTGCGGCTGGAGGGCTCGGGCCGCTTCTTCACGCCGCCGCCGGCCCTGCCGCTGCGCGCGGTGTTTGTGCCGCCTGCGCTGTCGCCCGCCTATCTGCAAGCCAGCGCCGCCGAGCCCAACCTGGCCGGCAGTGACGATGTATTGACGTGGCTGTCGCGCCAGCACCGCATCGTGGTGCTGGGCGACCCGGGGTCAGGCAAATCCACGCTGGTCGGCTGGCTGGCCTGGCGGCTGTGCGCCGGCCTGACTGAGCCGCTGCCGGCCTGGTGCGACGGCATGCTGCCGGTGCCGATGATTCTGCGCGACATGTTGCTGGGCGAGGTGAATGGCTTTGATGACCTGGTGACGGCCTATCTGCAAACTGATTTGATCCGCGGCCACAAGGTGCTGCGTGAGTTTTGGGGCGGCCAGGTGCGGCAGATGATCGAGGCCAGCCCGCAGCGCCTGTTGTTTTTGATCGACGGCCTGGACGAGTTGTCGCAGGCCACCCGCGACCGGGTGCGCGACGCCATCCGCCAGGGTTTGAAGCGCTGGCCCGAGGCGCGGTTTGTGGTCACGTCGCGCATCGTGGGGTATGAGCAGTGCGCGATTGAAGGGCCGAACGAGAGCGGGCAGGTCAGGGAGGTGGTGCCCAAGGGATTCGGCAAAAGTCTGCTGGATTTTCTCGCGCTGTTTGATTTGCGCCGGCTCTACGTGATGCCGTTTGATGCCGGCCGCATCCGGCAGTTTGCCCGCAACTGGTTTGCGCACGGTGAAACCGATGACCGGCACGGTGAGGCCTATCTGCAAAAGTTTATCGACAGTTTGATGCGCGACCCGGTGGCGCTGCAACTCTGCCGCACGCCCAATCTGCTGGTGATGGCGGCCCAGGTGTTTGGCATCACTACCACCCTGCCCGACGGCCGGGCCAAACTGTATGAGGCGATTACCAAGGCGTATCTCGAATCGATTGACCAGCGTTATGGCCTGGTCGATCAGCGTTATTCACTGGAGCAGAAAAAATCCTGGCTGGCGGCGGTGGGTTACCAGATGCAGTCGCGCCGCAGCGTCGCCGCTGCGGCGCAAGGAAACCCCAGCGACCGCGACCTGCTGGTGGCTGAAGCTGAAGTGATGCGTTGGCTGGACGAGGCGATGCGCGAATCCGGACTGGAGCCGGATGCGGGTTATGTGCGCGCGTTTGTTGATGCGATAGCCCGGCGCAGCGGCTTGTTCATCCCGCGCGACGAGGGCTTGTATGCCTTTGCCCACCTGTCGATCCAGGAGTATTTTGC
>JANLOP010000117.1:0-26795 GCA_031366635.1 Betaproteobacteria bacterium
GAGAGGCGTGCCAGGGGCCGGCCACGATAATCCGGCGATGAATTCACCGCTGCAAAACGACACTTTCCTGCGCGCCTGTTTGCGCCAGCCGACTGACTACACGCCGGTGTGGCTGATGCGCCAGGCCGGCCGCTACCTGCCTGAATACAAAGCCAGCCGGGTGCGGGCCGGCAACAGCTTCATGGGCCTGGCCACCAACCCGCAGTACGCCACCGAGGTGACCTTGCAGCCACTGGATCGCTACCCGCTGGATGCCGCCATCCTGTTCTCTGACATCCTGACAGTGCCCGACGCCATGGGCCTGGGCCTGAGCTTTGGCGCTGGTGAAGGCCCGCGCTTTGCCCATCCGGTGCGTGATGAGGCGGCCGTGGCCGCGCTGGCCGCGCCCGACCTGAACAAGCTGCGTTACGTGTTTGACGCGGTGGCGTCGATTCGCAAGGCGCTGAACAGCCGGGTGCCGCTGATCGGCTTCTCGGGCAGCCCGTGGACGCTGGCCTGCTACATGGTGGAGGGCGCCGGCTCAGACGACTACCGCCAGGTCAAGACGATGCTGTACGCCCGGCCTGATCTGCTGCACCGCATCCTGGCTGTCAATGCCGATGCGGTGGCGGCCTACCTGAACGCCCAGATCGACGCCGGCGCGCAGGCGGTGATGATTTTTGACTCCTGGGGCGGCGTACTGGAACACCGCGCATTCCACCCCTTCAGCCTGGCCTACACCCAGCGGGTGATGAACCAGCTCAAGCGAGAGCACGACGGCCAGCGCGTGCCGGCCATCATCTTCACCAAAGGCGGCGGGCTGTGGCTGGAGCAGATTGCCGCCGTCGGCGCCGACGTGGTGGGCCTGGACTGGACCTGTGACCTGGGCGTCGCCCGCGCCCGCATCGACGACCGGGTGGCGCTGCAGGGCAATCTCGACCCGATGGTGCTGTTTGCCCCGCCTGACGCCGTGGCCACCGAGGCGCGTGCGGTGCTGGACAGTTTCGGGCCCGCCCAGCGGCCTGACGGGCGTTGCGGCGGCCACATCTTCAACCTCGGCCACGGCATCAACCAGCACACGCCGCCCGAGGCCGTGCTGGCCTTGGTGGACGCCGTGCACAGCCACTCGCGCCGCATGCGGGCCGCAGCTATCCCCCACTAAAAAAGCGCCTGTTTTCAGGTAAGTGAGCGCTCATCGCTTGACTTATCCCCAAAAATCAGGGTGCGACAAAGTTCATGAAAGAAATGTGCAGTGCAGCATCAGGATTGCTGGAAATACGTGCTAAGTGATTGATGTTGAACACATTTCTGCCAGTGCCTTCGGATTGGGCAATCCAGCACGAAGCCCGCTGCATCAAGCACTTAGCGCAGCCCGGCGCAGGTTTCCCACAAAGTTATCCACAGAAGCCGGGGACAGCTTGAAAACTCGTTTTCAATCATCAACTTAAGTGTGGTTCTTGATGTGATGGCGAAAAAACACGCGCAACTGCGGCGCCGTTGGCGGTGAGCGATGCGGCGGAAATCTGGCGTTTGCGGGTGGCTGTGGAGGCGCCGCAACACAGTGGCTTGACAGGCGCGCTGGATTACCTGAGCGAGCGGCCACACCCGCCCGGCACCTTGTTGCGCGTGCCTTTGGGCAAGCGCGATTTGCTCGGCATCGTCTGGCATGGCGCGCCGGTAGCACCGGCCGCGCCAGCGGCAGCGGCGGGTTACGCGCTGCGGCCGGTGGGCGAGGTGTTTGCCGCCGTGCCGCCGCTGGCCCCGGCCTGGTTGGCGCTGGTGGATTTTGCTGCGGGTTACTACCAGCGCAGCGTCGGTGAGCTGGCGCTGGCGGTGCTGCCGCCCGAGCTGCGCAAGCTGGACGCGGCCGGCCTGGCCCAGCGGCTGGCGCGCTTGATCAAGAAGTTGGACAAGGCGGGCGCGGGATTTCGCCCTTCGCCGAACCGGGCAAGGGCTGGGGACGAGGTCGAATCGGTGGCGTTGCCGGCGTCGCCACCCCAACCTTGCCCCTTGCCGGTGCAAGGGGTTTTGGCGCGCCCGGCGCTCGGGCCTGAACAGCAAGCGGCGCTGGACGTTTTCGAGGCTGCGCGCCAGCAAACCCAACCGCCACCGATGCTGCTGCACGGCGTCACCGGCAGCGGCAAGACCGAGGTGTATTTGCGCGCCACCGAGGCGGTGTTGGCCGCTGGCCGCCAGGTGCTGGTGCTGGTGCCCGAGATCAACCTGACGCCACAGCTCGAAGCGCGCTTTGCCGAGCGCTTCCCCCAGCACCGGCTGGTGGCGATGCACAGCGGGCTGACGCCGGTGCAGCGGCTGCGCCACTGGCTGATGGCCCACCTGGGGCGGGCCGACATCGTGCTGGGCACCCGCCTGTCGGTCTTTGCGCCGCTGCCCCGGCTCGGCCTGATCGTGGTGGACGAAGAGCACGACCCGTCCTACAAGCAGCAAGAGGGCGCACGCTACTCGGCCCGTGATCTGGCCATCTACCGCGGCCATCTGGAGCACGTGCCGGTGATCCTGGGCTCGGCCACCCCGTCACTGGAAAGCTGGCAGCGCGCCCAGGCCGGCCGCTACCAGTTGGTCACGCTGGCGCAGCGCGTGGGCGGTGGCGCCCTGCCCCGCGTGCGCCTGTTTGACATGGGCGTGCTGCCCAAGGTGGCCGGCCAAAGCCCGGTGCTGGCGCCGCTGGTGCTGGCGGCCCTGCAAGGGCGGCTGGCGCGCGGTGAGCAGAGCCTGGTGTTCTTGAACCGGCGCGGTTATGCGCCAGTGCTGTTTTGTGCCGATTGCGGCTGGAAGAGCGGCTGCCCGCATTGCAGCGCCTGGCGCGTCTTCCACAAAGGTGAGCGCACGCTGCGCTGCCACCACTGCGGCTTCACTGAGCGGGTGCCGCGCGCCTGCCCGGATTGCGGCAACCTCGACATCGCGGCGCTGGGCCGGGGCACCGAGAAACTCGAAGAACAACTGACCGAGCTGCTGCCCGGCGCCCGCATCGCCCGGCTCGACGCCGACACCGCGCGCGGCAAAGGCCAGTTGGAGAGCCGCCTGGCCCAGGTGCATGCCGGTGAGGTGGACGTGCTGGTGGGCACGCAGATGGTGACCAAGGGGCATGACTTTCGGCGCATCACGCTGGTGGTGGCGGTGAACCCCGACGCGGCGCTGTTTGCCAGCGACTTCCGCGCGCCCGAGCGGTTGTTTGCGCTGCTGATGCAGGCCGGTGGCCGGGCCGGGCGCGATGCCGACGCGGCGGCGCGCAGCGAGATGTGGCTGCAGACCTGGCATCCGCTGCACCCGCTGTACACGGCGTTGAAAAAGCATGACTTCGCGGCCTTTGCGCAAAGCCAGCTCGATGACCGCCGCGCCGCCGGGTTGCCGCCGTACAGCCACCTGGCGCTGCTGCGGGCTGAATCACGTGATCCGGCGGTGGCGCTGGCCTGGCTGCACGAGGCCGCCACGCTGGCCACCGGCCTGGTGGCCACCGGCCGGGGCGCGGCCGAGGTGACGATCTACCCGCCGGTGCCGCCCACGGTGAGCAAGGTGGCCGGCATGGAGCGGCTGCAAATGCTGGTGGAGGCCACGTCACGCCTGCACTTGCAGCGCCTGCTGGCCGATTGGCTGCCGCTGCTGCACGGCCTGCGCAGCCGGCACAAAGGCCTGGCGCGCTGGGCGATTGATGTAGACCCGCTGGCGATCTGAGCGCGCTGCCCGGTCGGCCATCAGGCCGCCGCCCGCGCCGGGCACGGGCGGCGGCCGGCGCCCTGCGCCGCATCACATCGGTGCGGCCGCCCCGCGCCGCACCGCCCGGCGCCCGCTCACTTCTTGGCGGGTACCTGCTTGACGCTGCCGTGATCGGGGTCGGGTTGCGGCGGTCCGTCGTCGTCCTGGGCCGCACCTTGCGCGGCAGCGTGGCCGGGCATCAGCGTGGGCGCGGGCGCATCGCTGGCCTGCCCGGCCGCGACGCCGCTGATGCTGGCTTGCGGCGTGGGCAGCGTGTCCACCGATGCGTCGGTCAAACCGGCGGCAACGCTGGACGGCGTGGGCAAGTCGTCTTGTGCGGCAGCCGACAGGCCGGCCGCAAAACGGGTCGGCGTCGGCAGGCCGTCCTGCGCGGCACCGGCCCCGTCTTGTGGCTGGCCGGCAAAGCCCGCCGCAAAGTGCGACGGCTCGGGCAGGGCCTGTGGCGCCGAGAACACTGTCGAATGGCCTGCCGTGGTGGCAGCCGCCGAATCGCCAAAATCCACGCGAATCGTGATGGAAGGAAGGGACATCAAAATCTCCTTGAGCCGATGAATGCGGGCGCCGGGCGCGCACGTGCAGCCGTTGGCCGCTGCCGCGCCCGGCGCACTTGCCGGTCGTGCCGGTCGTGCCGGTCGTGCCGGTCATGCCGGTCATGCCGGCAGGTGCCGGTGGGCGCCCGACGGTCAGTTGAGATAGATGATGTTCAACTGGCCGGTGGCCGAGTCGTACGAGCCCGAAACGGTGCGGCCCGAGGCTTTGGCGGCGTTGAGCACGACGAAAAAGTTGGTCACACCGTCAACGCTGATCGGCTGGATTTTGTGCCACCCGCCCGAGACCAGGCCCCAGGCGTTTTGCGAGTGCGGGCTGGCGAAAGTGGACACCACTTGGACATTGGAGAAGTTGACATTGGCCATGATGCGAAATCCTTGATGTGGAGGGAGGGAAAGCCGGCAACGCTGCCGTGCGCTCAGGCCGCGTAAGCCTGGTGGATCTGCGCCGCGTCGATGTAGACATGCACCTTCTTGTTGAAGGCCTGCGAGTTGACGAGGAGCGAGAACATATTGGTCACGCCGTCGGCCGACAAGGGCTCAACCTTGCGCCAGCCTTGGCTCTGGATGTAGGCCCAGGCGTTTTGCGAGTGCGGGCTGGTGAAGGTCGACAGCACCGCCTTGTTGTACTGCCACGAGAGCAGCGGCACAAAATCAACACCGACGTCATGCCAGGCTTTGACCACCGCGTCTTGCACGCCGCCGCCGTACAGCCGGTTGGCGGTATCGGCAGTGAGCACCGCAAAATCGCGAAACAGCGCACCGGTGGTCAAACGCGAATCCAGCAAGGTGCGGTACCAGATATTGCCGGCCACGTCCCAGGCCTGCCCACCCAGCGCGCTGGCCAGCAAATAGAAGGCCTTGTTCGGTATGCCCGAGTTGATGTGCACGCCGCCGTTGTCCGACGTGCGAGTGTCATAGCGGCTGAAGTGATCTGGCTGCGGGTCTTTGCCCAGCAGTGGATCGTCGTAGGCGGTGCCCGGGGCCTTCATCGAGCGCAACGCCACGCCGTGGATGCCGGCTGCCAGCAGGCCCGCACCGATCAGCCAGTCCGCTTGCGCGGCGGTCTGGTTGAGCGCCCGCTGCTTGACCAGCGAGCCGAAGACATCGGAGATCGACTCGTTCAGCGCGCCCGGCTGGTCGTGGTATTCGAGTTTGGCCGTCGCCCCGGTGACACCGTGTGTCAGCTCATGGCCGATCACATCGATGGCAATCGTGAAGCGGTTGAAGATCGTGCCGTCACCATCGCCGAAGACCATCTGCGAGCCGTTCCAGAAGGCATTGTTGTAATGGTTGCCGAAGTGGGTGACGCCGACCAGGTCCTGGCCGTTGCCATCGATCGAGTTGCGACCGTAGATATCCCAATACAGGTCGAACGTGGCGCCCAGTCCGGTGTAGGCCTCGTTGATCGCGACATCGCTGACGGCCGCCTGGCCTTCGCTGCGCACCAGCGTGCCGGGCAGTCCGGTGCCGCCGGATGCGGTGTAGACACGGCGGTTGCGGTGCGGCGCCGTCACGCCTTGGTCGATGCTGGGCGCCAGCGCCACCGCCGCGCTGCGCTGGTTGCGGATCGCCGTGTCGGCCGTCAGCGTGGCCTGCGCCGCTGCACGCTGGGCCGCCGTGCCGTTTTTGGCGATAGCCTCCAGCATGTGCGGCGGAATGACACCGCAGCGGCAGGCGCCGTTTTGAAAATTGTGTCTGTGGTTCATGCGTTGCTCCTGTACAAACGTTGACAACGGTGTCCTGCGCTGCCGGTGCGGTCTAAGACCTCGGCATCGCCTCAAGACTGGACACCAACTGGGCCAGCGCCGGATCACCAATCGGGTCGGTGAAGCGGGCGGTGTGGACGCGCGGGCCGTCCTCTGCGGTGAGCGTGTAGCTGCGGTAGTCCGCTGCGCCTGGCGGCAGCGCGGCAGCCTGGGCCGGCAGGCTGAAAAAGCCGGCGTTTTTAAGCAGCGTCTCGAGCCGGCCGGCGGCCTGCGCATCGAGCGTCGCGGTGTCGATGAGCACCGGGCGGCTGAGTGCCGGAAAGCTGGCAAACCCACCGCTGATCTCAAAGCTGATCTTCATTTCGCCGTGTCTCCGTGGGGGGTGTTGACGTCCGCCGTTGCGGCATCCATCGGCGCCCTGCCGGGCCTGCTGAGCCCACGCATCAAACGCCGATGACGAACCTTAAATCAACGTCGCTGCAGGCGAATCACCACAATTTGGGATGCCGCCGAGCCGGGTCGCCAGCCACGCCGCAGGCAGCGGGGCTAGCGCGCGACTGGCGCGACACCTGGCCATTGCCGGAGGCCATCGTCAGGCACGGCTGCTTGGCTATCATCGAGCGCCTCCCTGCACCGCATGGCCCACACCCACATCCACACCCGCATCGACGCCCCGGCCGCTCTGCCCGTCTCGCTGAACCCGGCCCAGTTGCAGGCGGTGCATCACCTGTCGGGCCCGTGTCTGGTGCTGGCCGGCGCCGGCTCGGGCAAGACACGGGTGATCGTGCACAAGATTGCCCGCCTGCTGCAGGCCGGGCTGGCGCCGAAGGAGATCGCCGCCATCACCTTCACCAACAAGGCGGCGCAAGAGATGCGTGAACGGGCCCGGGCCCTGGTCGGGCCGAAGGCCGCCAAGGATCTGGCCGTCAGTACCTTCCACAGCCTGGGTGTGCGTTTGCTGCGCGAGGACGGCAGCAAGGTGGGCCTGAAGCCGAGGTTCTCGATCCTCGACAGCGATGACGTGATGGGCGTGCTGCGCGACGCTGGCAGTGCCTCCGACAACAAACAGGCGCGCCAGTGGCAGTGGACCATCAGCTTGTGGAAGAACCAGGGCCTGAGCAGCGACGCTGCTGCTGCGGCCGCCAAAGATGCCGATGAGCAACAGGCCGCCCGCGTGATGAAGCTGTACGAAGAGCGGCTGGCGGCCTACCAGGCGGTGGATTTTGATGACCTGATCAGCCTGCCGCTCAAGCTGCTGCAACGCGACGACGAGGCGCGCGCCAAGTGGCAAAACCAGTTCAGGCATGTGCTGGTGGACGAGTACCAGGACACCAACGCCGTGCAGTACGAGTTGCTGAAGGTGCTGGTCAGCCACCCGGATCTGCGGCGGCGTGGGCTGTTCACCGCCGTGGGTGATGACGACCAGAGTATTTACGGCTGGCGCGGCGCCACGATAGACAACCTGCGCCGCCTGCCGCAAGACTGGCCCGATTTGAAGGTGATCCCGCTGGCGCAAAACTACCGCTCCACCGGCAACATCCTGCGCGCCGCCAACAACGTGATCGCCGGCAACCCCAAGCTGTTCGAAAAAAAGCTGTGGAGCGAGTTTGGCGCTGGTGACCCGGTGCGCCTGGTCGAATGCGACGGCGAAGAGCATGAGGCCGAGCGGGCGGTGGCCTTCATCCAGGCCATGCGGGCGCAGGGCGGTGCCATCGCCGATGACCGCGACAGCGGCCAGATCAAGTTCAGTGACTTTGCCGTGCTCTACCGTGCCAACCACCTGGCCCGGCCTTTCGAGAAAAAGCTGCGCAGCGCCAACATCCCGTACAAGGTGTCGGGCGGCATTGGCTTTTTTGACCGGGCCGAGATCAAAGACCTGTGCGCCTGGCTGCGCCTGCTGGTCAACCAGGACGACGACCCGGCGTTTTTGCGCGCCGTCAGCACGCCCAAGCGCGGCATCGGCCACACCACGCTGGCCAAGCTGGGTGAGTTCTCGCAGCGCTACAAGGTCAGCCTGTTCGAGGCCTTGTTCAGCAAGACGCTGGCCGCCCAATTGGGCGCCAAGACGATGGACGGCCTGCATGAGTTTGGCCGCTCCATCAATGACCTGGAATACCGCGCCGGCCGCACCACCGGCGCCGACGATGCCAAGGCGCTGCTGCTGGGCTGGCTGAAAGACATCGGCTACGAACAGCACCTCTACGACAGCGAAGACAGCGCGAAGGGGGCCGCGTCACGCTGGACGAATGTGCTCGATTTCATCGACTGGATGGCGCGGCGCTGCGGCGGTGAGCAACGCCGCGACGGCGGGCTGATCGAGGGCGAAAAGCAGACCGTGCTGCAAGTGGCGCAAACCATCAGCGTGATCATCAGCCTGGCCGATCGGCAGGACGAGCAGGACGTGGTCACCCTGTCCACCCTGCATGCCAGCAAAGGCCTGGAGTGGCCGCATGTGCTGCTGGTGGGTGTCAACGAGGGCTTGCTGCCATTCAAGAGCGATGCCGAGGACATGACCCCCACCCGGCTGGAAGAAGAGCGCCGGCTGATGTACGTGGGCATCACCCGGGCCCGCAGCACGCTGCTGGTCAGCACCTTGCGGCGGCGCAAAAAAGGCCGCGACACGGTGCAAGGCCTGCCCAGCCGGTTCATCGCCGAGATGAAATTGCATGAGACGGTGGTGCAGGAGAACCCGCGCGACAAGTTGAAGCGCATCCGTGCCGAGCTGGCGGCCCGGCTGGCGGCGCCGCCGGCGGCACCTGTTTGAGACGGGTTGTGCTGGCGGGCGGTGCTGGCGCGTGATGCTCGCAGTTGGTGCTGGCGCGGGCTGCTGGCGGGCCGGGCGTCAGGCGCGCCGCGCGGCGCTGTCGGTGCAGGTGATCTCGAAGGGATTGCCGTCCGGATCGCTGAAGTACAGCGACAGGCTTCCACCGTGGTCCTGCAAGGCCGGCGTTTGCCCGGTGGCGTGCCTCAGATGCGCTTTCCAGCGCTGAAACTCATCGGCGGTCACGCCGAAGGCGACGGTGGAGCGGCAAGGCTGCGGCGGGCGCTCAAACAGCGCGATGTGCACCGCGCCGGTGGCGTTGCCCAGGGTCAGCGGCCCGCCGCCGCCAGCCCAGTGCGCCAGCCCGGCAATGGGCAGCAGGCCAAGCACGCGGCCGTACCAGGCGGTGGCGGCCAGGCGGTCAGCAACAAAAACATGCAGGTGGTCGATTCGGTCGAGGCTGGGGGTCATGGCGTTGCGGGCAGTTTGCTGGGCGGTTTGGCGGATGGTGGTTCGGGCCGGCTGTCCTGCACGGCACGGCTGGCCGCCGCCTGGAACACCGCCGCGCCGGTGGCGGCGTGGTGACAGCGGCAGGCTTGCACCAGCTTGATCACATGCTCATCGTCGTTGGCGATGGCGCGGCGCACGGTCTCGGCCCACGGCAACGGTGTGGCGGGCGGGGCGCCGGTCGGGTTGTTGGGCGGGTTGTCGGCCGGGCTGGCGGTGCTGTTGGCAGACTGGCCACGGGACGGGCCGGCAACCTCAATCTGGCGCAAACCACTGGCCCGCAGCACCGCTGCCGCGGCGATGCTGAACGGGCGCAGCGCGGCAGGCCCATCGGCCAGCCACGGCAGCAGCACCCGCATCGCCTGGCAGCCGGTGACCAGATGCAGCACGGTGAAATTGCCACTGGCCGCGTACAGACCAGCGGCGTGCTGGGCCAGCGCATCGAGCGTGCCGTCATCCAACGCCAGCGCGCCGGCCACGGTGGCAAAACCGGCCACGCCGGCATGGGCCAACATGCGCTGTTGGATCCGGTTCGGCAAAGTGCCAACCGGCATCGGCAGGGCCTGCAAACCGGCCAGCCAGGCGGCCAGGCTGCGCGTTGCTGGGCCGGGCCCGGCGGTGCCTGGCGGTACCAACAGTGCATGGCGCGCCGCCCAGTACGCCAGGCCGCTGACCAACTCATCGTCATGGCCGGCCGCCACACCGTGGGCGCTGCGGATCAGGCCGTGCAGCGCCACCGCCGCCACGCCGGGCATCAGCAGCGGCAGCGCCGCTGCCAGCGTGGCGGCCAGGCCGTCGCGGGTGGCGATGTGGGTCAGAGCCTGTCGCAGCGTCTCGAAGGCGTCGATGCGGCCCAGCAGCGCCGGCCATTCATCGGGCCGGGCCAGGGCGGGTGGTGAGTTACCCGGTGAAGGGTCTTGCGGGCTGTCTTGCGGACTGTCTGCCAAGCCGCACCGCAGCGGCAGGCGTGGTGCGATGCGGTCAAACAGCGCGTGCAGCCGTGCCGGCGACGCACCCAACCCGTGCAGCGCCTGCAATGCCATCGGCAGGTGGGTGCTTAAACCGCCACCATATTCGGGTGAAAAAGCCTGGCAGCGGTCCAGCAGCTTCGTCAGGGTTCGGGGGCTTGAACTTGAATCTGGGCCTGGGCCTGGGCCTGGGCTTGCGCTGGCGCTGGCACTTGGGACGGCATTTGGGCGGTTGTCGGGGCTGGCGTCCCGGCGGATGGCGGTGGGCAAGAAGGTCGTCATGGCGGTCGGTTGCGTGGGTGGCGGTGCCGGGTGGCGGTGCCGGGCGGCGGAGCGGTGGTGGTGGCGGGCGGCTATCGGCCAGAGGGAACAGGTGGCTTTCACATCACTTTGCAAGTTAAAGTGAACTTGATGTCAAGCGGTGATCGGTGGCGGCCTGCTGACACCCCACGCCGCCGCCCCTCCCCGCCATCCCATGCTGACATCCCCGCTGTCGCCGGCCGGCGGCAATGCCCACCAACCGGCCCGACGGCCGTCCCACCTGGCTGGAGACCGCCGATGACCGATGCCTGGCTACCGATTGGCGAGTTGGCGCGGCGCGCCGGCGTGGCTGCCAGTGCGCTGCGCTTTTACGAGACCGAGGGCCTGATTGCCGGTGGGCGCAGCGCCGGCGGGCGGCGCCAATACCCGCGCCACGTGCTGCGCCGGGTGGCCTTCATCCGGGCCGCGCAGACCGTCGGCCTGGGCCTGGCCGACATCCGCAGCGCGCTGGCCGGCCTGCCCGACGAACGCACACCCGACAAAGCCGACTGGCAACGGCTGGCCGGCGCCTGGCAGCCGCTGATCGACGCCCGTATCGCCGCGCTGCAACGGCTGCGAGACCAGTTGGCGTCCTGCATCGGCTGCGGCTGCCTGTCGCTCACCGCCTGCGCGTTGTACAACCCGCAAGACCGGGCTGGCGGGCTCGGGCCCGGTGCGCGTTACCTGGCGGGGGATCGGCCGGCATGATCAGGCAGCATGTTCGGCCGGGCTGGCTGAGCGGGCCGTGCCCGCACCCGGCGGCAGCCAGCGCCCGGGCGCCGGCAGGGTTGCCCTGCCGTGTGCAATACACCGGGCCAGCAAGTCTGCGGCCTCAATATAAAAGGGTTCGTCAGCAACCCGGCGGCGCACAGACGGTTGACGGTGTCCTCAGCCATCGCCAGTCATTCGGCAGCAGTTTCTTCAAATCGATCCGAATCGACTGGCGCCTTTTCACCTTGCGCCAGTCGGCCGCCGTGTCGCAGGCGACCGATACTTTCATGCCTGCTGCCCGGGCTTTGGGTCGGGCACGCGCCGGGGCGAGTTTCGGCGCGGGCCCGACCCAAAGCCCAACAGCCGCCTAACGCGCCTTCATATAAACCGCATACAACCCCGGCTGCAAATCACGTAACCTTTTACGGCCGTCGATCACCTCAGGCTGCCGGCCTTGCCGCTCCAGGCCCAGCAACCCGGCCAGCAGCCTGAACGCCTGTTCGGGTTGGCTGTTCTGCCCGGTGTGGGCCTCGCGCAGCAGTGGCAGCAGGGCGGGCTGGCCGATCAGCAACCAAGCCGGGAACCAGGCCAACGCGGGGATGCCGTCATCCGGGCCGGGGTCAAAGTCGTCGTCGAAGCGGCGCAGCAGCCGGTTGAGCAGCGGGTCGGCCAGCGCCTGGGCGGTGTCGGCAAAACGCGGGGTGGCCAGCCAGGCCAGCTCCAGCAGCAGTGGCCAGGTGCTGTCCAGGCCCGCGCTGCGGTGGCGGGCCTGCACCATCCAGCCCAGCGGTGCGGGGATGCGGCGCCAGGATTCGATGCGCTGCACCGCTTGCGCGGCGGCCTCTGCGGCAGCTTGCGCGGCCGCGTCTGTGACATTCCTGCCGGCGCCAGAATCCGCCACGCGCAACCACAGCGGCGCGGCATGGTCATCGGGCTGCGCCGGCAAAAACGGCAGCGGCGCGGCGCGCTGCGCCAAGCCGCGCCACAGCAGCGCCAGCCAGGCCGCGCCGGCCGCCGCGCCAAACTGCGCCAGGGCGGCGGGACACACCGCCTGCTGCAAATGCGCCCGCGCCTGCGCGGCGTCGGCGTGGCGGCTGAACGGCGCGGTGGCGGTGGGGCCGTCGGTGGCGGCACTCAATGCGCTGACCAGCGTTTGCAGCGCCGGCAGCGCGCTGTGCCGGGCATCAAAGTCGGCCAGCGCCTGCCAGGCCCGGGCAGCCGCCGCCGCGTCGCGCCGCAGCAGCGCGTCCAGCACGTCGTTGCGCAACATGGTGTCGCGGCTGTGCTCAAACAGGTCGAGTTGCGGGGCCAGGTCCATCGCCGTCAATGCCTCACATGCCCTTGAACAAATGGCTGTAGCTGCGGCTGACTTCCAGCTTCTCGCCGTGGCCGCGCACGCTGACGATCTGCCGGCCCCGGAAATCGCGGCTGATGCCGGCAATGGCTTTCACATTCACCAGCGTGGAGCGGTGGATTTGCCAGAACAGCGCCGGGTCCACCTCGTCAATCAGCTCTTTGATCGGCTTGCGGATCAGCGCCTCGACCGTGGCCGTCTGCACCCGGGTGTATTTTTCGTCGCTGATGAAAAACAGCACGTCGGCCACCGGGATCATCTGGATGCCGGCGCCCACGCTGGCCTGGATCCAGTCCAGGTATTTGGCCGCGCCGCCCGGGTTCAACTGGCCGGCCAGCTTGTGCAGCAATTGCTGCAACGGCGGCGCGGCATTGGCGCCAGCAGCGCCCGGTGCGCCCGGGGGGCCCGCCAGCAGATCGGCGTCGGCTGCGTCGCGCAGCGCCAGGCGCTGGCGGATGCGCTGCGTGGTCAGCGCCAGCCGGCCGCGCTCAGCCGGTTTGAGCACGTAATCGCACACGCCTTGCTCAAACGCCTCGACCGCGTACTGGTCGTAGGCGGTGATGAAGACGATCTCGGGCAGGTGCTCATCATCGGCCACCACCATCTGGGCGATCTGGCGCGCCGCGTCCACGCCCGTCAGGCCGGGCATGCGGATGTCGAGAAAGACGATCTCGGGCCGGTGCTGGTTGACCAGCTCCACCGCCTCTAGTCCGTTGCGCGCCTCGGCGACGATTTGCAGGTCGGGCCAGGCCTCAGCCAGCCGGGCCCGCAACTGCTCGCGCATCAGCCGCTCGTCGTCGGCGATCACGGCGCGGGGCGGGTGGGCAGGGTGGTTCATCGCCGGATGGTAGCCAAACGCTGGCTCATGCCAAGCCCGCCGCCTCTACCGGCTGGTAGGGCACGGCCAGCACCACGCGGGTGCCGCCGCCGGGGTTCTCGGTGATGGTCAGGCTGGCGCGCGGGCCGTAGCGCAGTTGCAGGCGCTCACGGATATTGGCCAGGCCGACGCCGGTGCCGGCGGTCGTTCCGGATGACGCGGCGCGGCCAAAGCCCAGGCCGGTATCGGCCACCGTGACCGCCAGCTTGCCGTGCACGATCTCGGCCTTGAGCGTCAGCTTGCCGCCTGCGGGCTTGGGCTCCAGGCCGTGTTTGATGGCGTTCTCCACCAGCGTCTGCACCATCATCGGCGGTATCTCGGCCGACAGCAGCCCGTCCGGCACGTCGATCTCGGTGTCCAGGCGCTCTTCCATGCGCACTTTCAGGATTTCCAGGTAGGGCCTGACGACCATCAGCTCACGCCCCAGGTCGCGTGCTTTGCCCAGACCGGCGCCGCCGTCATGGGCCTCGCGCATCGTCGGCATCGACGCCCGCAGCAACGCGATCAGGTTTTTCTGCATCTGGCTGGCGCGCTTCGGATCGACCTCGATCAGGTGGTCGATCGAGGCCAGCGTGTTGAACAAAAAATGCGGCTCCACCTGGGCCTGCATCGCCGCCATCCGGGCCTCGACCACCTGGCGTTTGAGGGATTCGGCTTCGGCCGTCTGCACTGCCTGCGCCGCTTGGGCCTGGGCCTGCACCTGGCGCTTGTAGCTGATCTTGACGATCAGCGACGCGACGATCCAGAGCATCGCCAGGCTGGGCAAAAACTCGCCCACGCTGTACACCGTGGTGGCCTGCCGGCGCGCGATGCGGCGCGCCTCGGCCACCGTGCGGGCGGCTTCTCGCTGGGCATCGGCCGCCTCACTGCGGCCGGCCTGGCGTGCGGCTTCGGCGTCGGCGCGGGCGGCCTCGGCCTCGTCGCGGGCCTCACGCACCGCGTCTTCAATCGATTGGCGGGCTTGTTCCACCGCCTGCCGCACCGCGTCACTTGTGCTGGCGGGCAGGCGGATGTCGATCACCGGCTCGGTGCTGGCCGGGGTTGGCGCTGCTGCCGCGCCCGAGGCCGCTGGCGCCGCCGATGCCGCCGCGTCGGTGCTGGGGCCGATACGCACGCCGCGCTCGTCGATGATGATGTTGACGCCGGGCTTGCCGCCTTTGGCCGGTGTCTCGATGCGGATGCCGGACGGCTCGGCACGGCCCGGCAGCGGCGGCGCCGTGGCGGGTGCTGGCGGTGCGCTTGCGGCGGGTGCGGCGGACGGGGCATCGACCGTGATCGTCGGCAGCTCGGACGGCAGGCTGAGCGTGCTGCGGTAAGTCCAACTGAACGGCGGGATGTTCTGCAGCAGGCCCGAGACGATCAGCAACAGCACCGACAGCACGACGAACCGGCGCCAGGTGATGCCGATCAGCCAGTTGGCATAGCCGTGAAAAGCCCGCACGCTGGCGGCTGAGAGGCGTTGCCAGCGCGCCAGCCAGCGTTGGGCGTTGTCAGGGGTCATGGGGTGGGCGGTGGGCCGGTGGGCCGGTGGGTCAAGCGGTGGGGCGATGACGCTATGCCGCCGCACTGTACGCAGGCCCCGGCCGGGACGCGCCCGCCGTGCGACGCACCGGCGTGGCAGCGGCACCAGCCGCAAGCGCCGCCGATGGGCTGCTGGTGAACCGCCAGCACGCCGCAGGCACGCCGCCAGCACGCTGCAGGCAGCCCGCCCGCCCGCCGGCCAGCCGCCGTCAAGGCGACTGCCGCACCGCCTCGACCTGGATTTTCAGCCGCACCACATCGCCCACAAACGGCAGGCTGTGCGTGATGCCAACGCTGCTGCGGTTGAACTCGGCGTCAAAATCACCGCCGCAGACCTCGCGCCGGATCAGCGGCTGGAAGTAGCAGCGAAAGCGCTGTGCCACCAGCCGCAGCGGCTGGCCCACGCCGCGCAGCGTGAACTCACCGGTCACCGCCGTCACCCCGCCCTGCGGGTTGAACTCGAACCGCTCGGCGACAAAAAACGCCTGCGGCTGGGCCGCCACCGCCAGCATGTCGTCCTGGCGCAGCCGGGCATCGAGCACCGGCAGGCCGGTGCTCACGCCCGCCGTGTCGATCACCAGTTGCACCCGGCCGCTGCGGGCGTCGCGGTCGAGCAGCACATCGCCGGCCAGCGGGCCGAAGCGGCCACGGATCGTGGCGGTGTCGAAATGCAGCACCTCGAAGGTGACAAAACTGTGTGCCGGGTCCAGCGTGTAGGCCACCGGCGCGGCCTGTGCGCCGGGCGCTGCGACCAGGGCGCACAACGCCGCCGCCAGCAGCCCAACAACAGCGCGCGATGTCACGCCACACCTGCCGACGAAAGCCCGAGCCGCAGCGTTGGCCAAGCGCATTGACCGCTGGCTTACGGCTGCTTGATGGCCTCAACCTGCACCAGCAGCCGCACGTTGTCGGAGAAGCCGAAGTTCAGGCCCCAGACCATGCCGTACTGGCTGCGCACGATGGTGGTCTCAAAATCACCACCGCAGACCTCCACCTTCAGCATGTTGTGCATGTAGCAACTGAAGTTGGTCGCCTTCAGCAGCACCGGGTTGGTCTTGCCCAGCAGCGTGAGCATGCCGCTCACCTCAGCCACCTTGTCGCCGTTGAAGCTGAACTTGTCGCCGACAAACTTGGCGGTCGGGAACTCGGTGGCGTTGAAAAAATCCTTGCTCTGCAAGTGCTTGTCAAAGTTGGCCGTGCCGGTGTTGATCGAGCCGGTCTCCAGCGTCAGCTCCACCTTGCCGGTCTTGGCGGCTTTGTCCAGCGTGACCATGCCGCTTTTCTTGTCAAACCGGCCGCGGTTGGTGGATGTGCCGAAGTGCTGGATCTCGAAGGTGGCAAAGGTGTGCGTCGGGTCGATGGCGTAGCTGGCCGACTGGGCCTGGGCGGCCAGCGCGGCGCCGGCCAGGGTGGTGGCGATGAGGGTGGTGCGGATCATGGTGGGGCTTTCTGGCAGGGGTGAGCGAACGTGGCAAGACCCGGCGCAAAGCCGGGCGGCATGAAGGGCTCAGAGCGGCGCCATGCCGCTGAGCGCGAGTTTGAATTTGACGGTCACGTCATTGGCCACCATCGAGGTGTCGGCCCATTCACCGTCGCCGATCTTGAAGTCGAGCCGCTTGATCGTGAAGCTGCCGGTGGCCGTGCTGGCCGCCCCGGCCTGCGTCACGGCCACCGGCACCACCACCTCTTGCGTGGCGCCCTTGATCAGCAGCGCACCGCGCACCTCGAATTTGCCGCCGCCCAGCGCCTTGATGCTGCTGCTCTGGAAGCTGGCCTGCGGAAACTTGACCACATTGAACCAGGCCGCTTTCGGCACCTCGGCATCGGTCTCGGCGGCGCCGAAGCTGGCGCTGCCGGTCTGGATGGTGAAGCCCACCTTGCCGGCCTCGGGCTTTTTGGGGTCGAAGCTGATGGCCGCCGCCCACTGCTTGAACTTGCCCTCCACCGGCACGCCCATCTGCTTGCTGACAAAGCCGATCTCACTTTGCGCCGGCAGCACCTGCTGGGCCAGCGCGGGGCCGGCCAGGGTGGCGGCGAGCGGGACGCCAAGCGTGCTGACGAGCAACAACAAACGGCGCATCGGCTGGTCTCGGTGGGTTTGCATTGAAAAGATGGCCAGGCCGGCTCAGCGCGTGCCCCAGCGCATTCGGCCGATCAGCCCGTCGCGGTCGATGAACTGGTGTTTGACGGCGCCAGCCACATGCAGCAGCACCAGGCCGGCCAGCGCGAAAGCCAGGTTGCCGTGGGTGGCTTTGAGAATCTCGGCCAGCGGTTTGTCCACCGGCACAAAATCAGGCAGCGGCAGCACACCCAGCCACACCACCGGAAACCCGGCCGCCGAGCTGTACGCCCAGCCGACCAGCGGCACCGCAAAAAACAGCGCGTAAAACAGACCGTGCGTCAGGTGGGCGGCTTTGGCCTGCCAGGCCGGCATCGGCAGATCGGCCGGCGGCCGGTGCGCCAGGCGCCACAGCAGGCGCAGCGCCGACAGCGCCAGAATCGTTACGCCCGCCCATTTGTGCCAGTTGTACAGCTTGAGCCGGGTGGGCGAGACGGGCAGGTCGGCCATGTACAAGCCCACGCTGAATGAGCCCAGGATCATCAGCGCCAGCAGCCAGTGCAGCAGCACGGCCGGGCGGGTGTAGCGCGCAATGCCGGGCAGGTGGGGCGTGGATGGCATGAGCAGCAGTGTGGCGGCGCGGGGTGGGGGCCGGGTTCAGGGCACTTGACCCGGCACTTCAGTTTGATTGAACTCAAAAGTTCCGCAAGTTGGGCCGCACAGTCGGCGGCAAGGTCGTCCGCAAACTCGCGGTGTTTCAGTGGCCAAGGCGGGCCCGGCCGGTCCACAGCGCGTCGCTCAGGGCTTGCAGGTGCTGGTGCAGGTTGGCGGGCAACAGCAGCCGGTGGCGCAGCGCGAAGTCCAGCGTGGCCAGTGCGGCGTGCACCGTCATGTCACCGGCGGCGGCGTGGGCCAGCGCCTGGGCCACCGGCAGCAAGGCCAGGCTGTGCAGCTCACCGTCCTGGTTTTGCGGCGTCAGGCCGGCCGGCAGTTGCAGATCAAAAACGCTCACCTCTTCATGCTGAAAGCCCTCGGGCACATCGCGCGCCAGCACCAAGCGCCGGCCCGCTGCCAGGCGGTGCATCTGCGCCGGGCGCAGGCCGGCCTCCTCCCAGCCCTCGCGCAGCACCGCCTGCACGGGGCTTTGGCCGTGCGGCACACCGCCGCCGACCAGGTTGTCCAGCAAGCCCGGGTCGGTGGGTTTGTCAAAGGCCCGGCGCGCAATCCACAGGGGGCTGGGCCGGCCGTTGCCGCCGTCGTTGCCGTCCGCCAGGTAGCCGTTGCAGTGGGCGCCGAAGGTCAGCGTGCCCCAGAAGCGCGCCGCTGCCCGCTCGATGGTGGCCAGCAACGCGCCGCCGGGCTGGGCCCGCACCGGGTAGGTCTCGTCGCGCCAGCCGACGACCAGGCTCTGGCCGTGCAGCCAGCGGTTGGCTTGGTCAAAAAAGGCTTGGCGCTCGGCGCCGGGCAGCAGCAACGTCAGCCGGTCGGGCTGGCACAGCAGGGCCTCGGGCCAGCGTGCCAGCGCCGCCAGGTGGCCGCACGCCACGCTGCCGGCGCGCTGCGGCTGGCCGTTGTCGAGGATGAAAAACGGCAGGCGGGCGGGGCGGTCGCAGGCCCGGGCGGCGGCGATGGCGGGCCAGTCGGCGCGGGTGGGGGTGCTGGTAGAGCGTGCGGACATGGCCGCACGATGTTGCCACCGCGCCGCCCCGGGCGGCGGGTGTGGGCCGGGCCGGTCAGGCCGCCCGGCGGCGGCGCGCCAGCCCGCCCAGGCCGGCCAGGCCGGCCAGCATCAGCGCCCAGCTCTCGGGCTCGGGCACGGCGGGGATGCCGGCCGGGATGCCGGCCGGGCTGCCGGCCGGGCTGCCGGCTTTCGTGCCAAAGCTCAGCATCGGCGCCCAGTCGCCGGCCTGGCCGCCGTCGGGCGTGAACTCGCGCGACGCAAACACCAGATCGCGGCCCGAGGCGGGCGACAGCAGCAGGCCCTGGTTGCTGGCCGGGTGGTCGATCCAGCCCTGCAGCAGCGCGGACGGCAGGCTGAAGCTGACGCGGTCGCCCCGGCTGTAGTCGGCCGCCAGCACCAGGCCGCCGCCCACCGGCGCGCCCAGGCTGCCGCCGAAGTTGGCCCAGGTCACGCTGTACTCGCCCCAAAGGGACGCCACCGGCCGGATCACGATGTCCATGCTGGGCGCAAAGGGCATTGTCAGAAACGTCAGGTCGAGCTGGGCGCCGCCGTCCACCGTGCGGCCGGCCCACGGCGCCAGGTCAAAGCGCAGCAGGGTGGCGCTGCGAAAGCTGTCGGGAAAGATGCTGAACAGCGTGCCCTCGGCGCCTTGCGGGGCCGTGCCGCCGCCCAGGCCGGGGTGCTCGGAGATAGTGGCGTCGGCCCGCGCGTTGGTCACGGCCAGGTCAAAAGCGGCCTGGGCGCTGGCGCCGAGCAGGGCGAGCACGGCGGGCAGCAGGTGGCGGGCAATTTTTGAGTTCATGGCGGTCACGGCGGCAAGGGGTTGCGGTGCGCCCAGTGGGCCCTGCGGCAGCCTGCCGACAGGGTCTGGACCTTGTGGGATCGAACCATATCGGCGCCCGGCCGCCGCCTGTCCCCCGTGGCCCGGGGGGCGCGCCGGTGCTAAATCACGGCGCGCGCTGCGCTGTCAGGCCCAAGCGGGCCGATGCCCGTCAGCCACAGCGGGCCGGGCTGGGCCGGGCCACGACGGCGCCAAGGTTGCAGCAGGTAAGAGCTGAAACAGTGCTTGAAAAGCACTGCGCCAGCAACAAATAAAGCGGTGCGACTCGGTGAGAATTGGGGCCGCTTGCCGGATCCGTCGGCACCGCAGGGATTTCAAGGCCGGCAACAGCGCAACGACGCTGTCGGCGTTTTTTGAGCAAAGCATGATCGCAACCCATTCGCACATCGTCACCATCCAGCGCAAAGGCGTGATCGAGGGCCACCAGTTGCGCGTCAACGGCGGTGGCGCCGGCAAATCCTGGTATTTCGCGTCGGGCAAGTACGGCGGGCCCGAGTTGTCGCGGCTGGCTGCCGAGCGGACCGCGCGCGACATGCGCCTGCCCAAAACCCTGCCCGCCGGCGGCCACATCAAAGAGGGGCGGCTGACCAAGCTGAACCGCACCGGGGCGGCCGGCATCCGGTTTTGCTGGATCGAGCGCCAGGCGCAGCCGGTGCTGACCCTGGTGGCCACCTGGACGGACAAAAGCGGCCGGTCGCGGCACCGGGTGGCGTCGGTGGAGCGCCACGGCCTGACGGTGGCACTTGACCGGGTGATCGCCGCCCGCACGTCGAGTGGCGCCGCAATGCCAGACCGGCTGGCGCTGCTGGCGCTGCTGCGGCAGGTCTACGAGACGGGTGCGGCCGGCGCGCCTTGACCCCGCCGCGCCGGCAACGCTCGGCTTGACGGGCGCCCAAGCGCCGCTTCAACGCGCGGCATGCACCGGCTATCGCTCAGGCCCTGCGCGTCGGGCAGCACGGCCAGCGGCTTGCCACGCAACGGCGCGGCGCTAAAGACATCGGGCTGCGAAAAACGGCGGGCCGTCAAGCGGCCTGCTGAACCGGCTGCGGTGTTGCACGCCAAGCGCCTGACAGCACGCCGGCAAAGACATCGCGGTCCACATTGCCGCCGCTCAACACCAGCGCCGTGCGCTGGCCGGCCAGTGACGGCCGCTCGGCCCAGGCAGCGGCCAGCGCGGCGGCGCCAGCACCCTCGGCCACCTGGTGGGTGGCCTCGAACAGCCGGCCCATCGCGGCCGCCACCTCGGCGTCGCTGACCGCCACCAGCCGCGCCAGGCCGGGCTTCAGCATCGCCAGTGCGGCCGGCTCGGGCGTGCGGCAGGCCATGCCGTCGGCCAGCACGGTGCTCACCGCATGCGACACCGCCCGGCCCTGGGCCAGCGACAGCGCGTAAGCCGGTGCGCCGGTGGACACCACGCCGACGATCTGCGTGGCCAGGCCCAGTGCGTCGCGCGCGGCGATCAGGCCGCAGGCGCCCGAACCCAGGCCGATGGGCACGTACACCGTGTGCAGGCCGGGCGCGGCCGCAAACAGCTCCAGCGCGCAACTGGCCACGCCGGCCACCAGATCGGGATGGAACGACGGCACCAGGTGCCAGCCGCGCTGCTGGGCCAGCGTGTGGGCCTGCTCGCGCGCGGCCTGAAAGTCATCGCCAAACTCGATCAACTCGGCACCCAGTGCCCGCATCGCGGCGTTTTTCTCGCGGCTGTTGCCCAGCGGCACGACGATCAGCGCGGGCACGCGGTGGCGACCGGCGGCAAAAGCGATCGACTGGCCGTGGTTGCCCCGCGTGGCGCTGACGACACCGGCCGGCAGCGCGCCGGCTGCCGCCAGCCGGTCGAAATAGACCAGCCCGCCGCGAATCTTGAAGGCCCCCACCGGCGTGTGGTTCTCATGCTTGAGCCAGAGCTGGGTGCCGTCACCGGGTTGGCCGGCAAAAGCGGCCTCCAGCAGCGGCCAGCGGTATTGCGGCGTGGCCGGCATCACCGCGTGCACGGTGCGGGCGGCGGCTTGCAGGGCGGGCAGAGAAAAGCTCATGGCGCCGGCTCACGGCCACCGTCCAGGTGCTCACGCAGCACCCGGCCGATGAGGGCCACGCCTTCGGCAATGTCGGCCGGGGCCAGCGTGACAAAGCTCAGCCGCAGCGTGCGGCCGCTGTCAGCCTGGGCCGCGTGGGCGTAAAACGCCGATCCGGGCACGTAGGCCACGCCGGCTGCCACCGCCTTGGGCAGCAATGCCATCGCGTCGCAGCCGGGCGGCAGGCGCAGCCAGAAGAACATGCCGCCCTGCGGCTGCTGCCACTCGGTGCCGGCGGGCATGTGCCGGGCCAGCGCGTCGGCCATCGCCTGGCACTGGCGCCGGTAGCGGGCCCGGATGGTGGGCACGTGCTGGTCGAGAAAGCCGTTTTTGATGACCTCGTAGACCACCCGCTGGTTGAAGCCCGGGGTGTGCAGATCGGCGGCCTGTTTGGCCTGCAAGAGCTTGGGCATCAACTCGGGCGGGGCCACCAGGTAGCCCAGCCGGAAGCCCGGCGTCAACACCTTGCTGAAGCTGCCCAGGTAGAGCACGCCCTCGGGCCAGCGCGCGGCCAGCGGCGCGGGTGGCGGCGCGGCGAACCACAGGTCGCCGTAGGGGTTGTCTTCGACCAGCGGGACGCGGGCGGCCTGGGCGGCGGCCACCAGCGCGGCACGCCGGGCCTCGGGCATCACCCGGCCGGTGGGGTTCTGGAAGCTGGGCACCAGGTAGGCGAATCGGGTGCCGGGCGCGTCGTGCGCCAACGCGGCCAGGGCCTGAGGCAGCGGGCCGTGGTCGTCACCGGCCAGGCTGGTGTAGATCGGCTCGTAGGGGTTGAAGGCCTGCAGCGCGCCCAGGTAGGTGGGCGTCTCCACGGCCACCGGCGCGCCGGCATCGACCATCACCTTGCCCACCAGATCCAGCCCCTGCTGCGAGCCGGTGGTGATCAGCACCTGGTCGGCCTGCAGGCGCAAGCCCATGCCGCTGAGGTGCGCAACCACCCACTCGCGCAGCGGCGCAAAACCTTCACTGGCGGCGTATTGCAGGGCCTCGCGCGGGGTGTCGGTGAGCACCTTGTCGCAGGCCGCGCGGATGGCCTCGACCGGAAAGGTGTCGGCCGACGGCAGGCCGCCGGCCATCGACAGGATGCCGGGCTGCTCGGTCAGCTTGAGGATCTCGCGGATGATCGACGGGTTCAAACGGGCGCTGCGGCGCGCCTGGGTCCAGAGGCTCATGGAAACTCCCGGCAAGGGGTCAGGAAGAGAGAGGGTTCTAACGGGCAGCGGGTGCGGCAGGTTTTTCGGTCGGCACCACCGCCATGCGCCGCGACAAAAAGACCGTGGCCATCACCGCCAGCGAGAAGGCCACGGTGACGCCGTCCAGTGCCTCGCCCAGCAGCGGCACGGCCAGGAACATCGACAAAAAGGGCTGCAGCAGCTGGATCTGGCTGATCCGCATCATGCCGCCCAGCTGCAGGCCGCGGTACCAGGCAAAAAAGCCCAGCCAAACCGAGAACACACTGACGTAGACAAAACCGCCCCAGGCCACCCAGCGCACAGGCGCGGCCGGCCAGGTGGCCCAGGCCACTGGCAGCGTGAGCGGCAGGCAGGCCACCAGCACCCAGCTGATCACCTGCTGTGGCGCCATCGGTGGCCGGCCGTCGCCCTGCGGCGCCGACAGGCGCGCGCCCATCACATAGCCGAAGCCACCCCAGGCCACAGCCGCCAGCAGCAGGCCGTCAGCCAGCTGCAGCGTGGTGCCGCCCTTCCACAGCGCAAAACCGATCACCAGGCCGGTGCCCAGCAGCGCACAGGCCCAGAAACCCCGGCTGGGGCGCTGGTGCATTACCCAGGCGCCGATGGCTGCGGTGGCGATGGGCAGCAGGCCCGAGACCACCGCCGCATGCGCGGCGTCCACCCGCTGCACCGCCAGGCCCAGGAAGAAGGGGAAGCCGAAGACCACCCCCAGCGAGGTGAGCAAGAGCTGGCGCCACTGCGCCGGCCGCGGCCAAGGCGCGCGCGTGGCCAGCAACCAGCAGGCCGCCAGCAGGCCGCCCAGCGCGGCTCGGCCGATGGCCACGAACACGGCGGGCAATTGCGGCGCGGCCAGGGTGCCGCTGGCCAGGCGCGTCATCGGGATCGTCAGCGCAAACACCGCCACGCCCAGGGCGCCCAGCAGCCAGCCCCAGGTGGCGGGCGACAGCCGGCCGGGCAGCGGCGCTGCGGGCAAGGCAGCAGGGGTGGCAGTCAGGGCGCGCGGCCCGGTGGGGGTGGACATGCGGCCAGTTTAGGGCCATTATTAACACACGAGCAGTACAGTCAGCAGTACAGTCCGCCTATCTGTATTGATCCGACCGTCGATACAGCGGTCCCCGGCACGACACCGCTCCGAGCGCCCGAACAGGCACCGACACCCGCAGCCCTGGCCGCAAGACCATGCCCACCACCCTCGACCCCCGCCTGCTGCACGCTGTCGCCGGCCAACGCGGCAGCGCCACGCTGGGCGAGGCCCTGGCCGCCCGGGTGGCCGAGCGCATCCAGCACGGAACGCTGGCGCCCGGCGCCCGCCTGCCGTCGGTGCGCGAGGGCGCCCGCCAGCATGGCGTCAGCCCCAGCACGGTGGTGGCGGCCTACGACCAGTTGCAGGCCCAGGGCTTGGTGGAGGCGCGCCGGCAGCGCGGCTTCTTTGTGCGTGAGCCACTGGCCAATGCCCGCGCCACGGCGGCACCGCGCAGCAACGCCGCAGCACCGGCGATGCCCGCGCCGGTGGATGCCACGGCGCTGATCCGCGGCATGTTCCAGCAGGGTGCCCAGCCGGCCGGCCCCGGCATGGGCACGCTGCCCGAGAGCTGGCTCGACCAGCGCCTGCTCGACCGCGCGCTGCGCCGCAGCCTGGGCCAGGCCAGCGACGCGCTGCGCTACGGTGACCCGGCCGGTGACCTGGGGCTGCGCCAGGCCCTGTCGCGCCGGCTGGGCAGCGATCTGGGCATCAACGCGGCGCCGGGCCTGATCGTCACCACGCTGGGCGCCACCCATGCGCTGGACGTGATCTCACGCACCCTGCTGCAGCCCGGCGATGCGGTGCTGGTGGATGAGCCCGGCTGGGCGGTTGAATTTGCCCGCCTGACTCGCCTGGGCATGCGCCTGCTGCCGGTGCCGCGCGGCCCGGACGGGCCCGACCTGGGGGTGATGGCCGAGTTGCTGGCCAGCCACCGGCCGCGTCTGTATGTCACCGTGTCGGTGTTGCACAACCCGACCGGCCACAGCCTGTCGCTGGCGGCGGCGCACCAGATCCTCAAGCTGGCCGAGTTGCACGGCCTGACCATCGTCGAGGACGACACCTATGCCTGGCTGGCCGCGCCACACGCGCCGCGCCTGGCCGCACTGGATGGCCTGCAGCGCACCGTCTATGTCTCGGGCTTCTCCAAGATCCTGGCGCCCAACTGGCGGGTGGGCTACTTGGCCGCCGCGCCGGCCCTGGCCGAGCGCCTGATCGACACCAAGCTGCTGGGCACCCTGACCACCCCGGCGCTGCACGAGCGCGCGGTGGCCTGGTGCCTGGACCAGGGCCTGCTGCGCCGCCACGCCGAGCGCATGCAGCAGCGCCTGGACGCCGCCCGCAGCCGCGTGGTGCGGCTGGCGCAGGCGGCGGGCTGCCGCTTTGCGGCGCCGCCGCAAGGCCTGTTCGGCTGGGTCGACACGGGGGTGGACACCGAGGTCCTGGCCGGCCTGCTGGCGCCGGCCGGCTGGCTGGTGGCGCCGGGGCGGCTGTTCCTGGCCACGCCGCGCCCGTCTACCTTGATGCGCGTGAACTTTGCCTGTGCGCAGGATGCGCACTTCTGGCAGGCGTTCGAGCGGGCCCGGCAGGCGCTGCAGGGCCAGCAAGCCCAGCAAGTGCGCCCGCCCGAACCCGGCCGCCCCGCTGACGCGTAAGAAAACATGGCCATTGCCAGCAAGCCCTACCATCCGGCCTGTTTCCCGAAGACCCCTATGTTCCTGCCCACCCAACCCAGGCACGAGGCCGAGCCGCCGCCAGCGCCCAGCGCCCGGCGCCTGCCCGGCGAAGCAGCAGCAGCGCAGGCCGTTGTGCACACCAGCCTGAGCTCGTTGAGCCCGTCGCTGCTGCAGGACCTGCAGCGCTTCGACCCCCGCAGCCCTCAGCGTGAGTTGCTGGAAGTGCTGGCCGCCTGCCTGCGCCACACCCAGGCCCTGGCGGTGGCGCTGGACGGCCCGCGCGGGCACCTCACGCTCAGCCTGTTCCCGCTCGATTCGATGATGCATTGCGCCCTGTCGATCGACGAGGTGCTCGACAGCGACCTGGCGCGGCAGCAGGTGATGGGCGTGCGCCCGGCCAGCCTGCAGCCGCCCGCCAATGCCCTGCACAAGCGGCTGGAAGGGCAGCGCGGCTATGTGCCGCTGCGGCCACTGCTGTGGCTGACGGCCCTGTACGGCGCCCGCGACAGCCTGCTGCCCGAGCTGTCGGGCCAGGCCGCCTACCGGGTGGCCCCGTCGCTCAACCTGGCCGGCCTGGACGTGCCGGGCGCGGTGTCGCGCTGCATCGTGCGGTTGCGGCGCCAGACCTGCAACCTGGGCGAGATTGCGCGCTGGCACGACATCGGCACCGCCCGGGCGACGCGGCTGCTGAACGCGCTCTACCTGCAGTCCGGCCTGATCGTCAGCCGCACCCACCCGGCGGCTACCAACGAGGGCTGGACGGGCTACAGCAGGCCCGCTTGACCGGCGCCGCCGGCGCCTGCCTCAGGACAGCGCTTCCCAGCGCTCCATGGCCCCCAGCAGGTCCTCGTCGAGTTGCGCATAGCGCGCCTGCAGCAGCGCCACCTGGGCCGGCTCGCAGGCATACAGGTCGGCGTCGGCCAGGCGCTGGCTGATCTGCTGCTGCTCGGTCTCCAAGGCCTGGATGCGGGCCGGCAGCTCGGCCAGCTCACGCTGCTCCTTGTAGCTGAGCTTGCGGGCCTTGGCGGCCGGCGCGGCGGGTGTGGCGGGTGCGGCGATCGCAGCGGGCGCAGGCGCTGGCGCCGGGGCCGGCCGCAGGGCCGGGGCGGCGGCTGCCGCAGCGGCTGCCATGCGAGCGCGCTGGATCTTCCAGTCGGCGATGCCGCCTTCGTACTCGCGCCAGCAACCGGGCTGCAGGTCGCCCTCCCAGGCAATCGTGCTGGTGACCACGTTGTCGAGAAAACGCCGGTCGTGGCTGACCAGGAAGACCGTGCCGGTA
>JANLOP010000119.1:0-9877 GCA_031366635.1 Betaproteobacteria bacterium
GTGTATTGCAGCAAGCCGGCCTGGCCTTCCACGGCGGCCACAGCCAGGCTGAACTCCATGCTGAATTTCCCTTCAAGCGCCGTGCGCGGCCTGGGGTAAAGCAGCACCGTTTTGGCAAAGGGGCTCGCGTCGCAGACGATCTTGTCGATCTCCTCGTAGTGAATGCCGTTCTCGCGTTTGATCGCGATGATCGCGTCCAGCGCGCAGTGCGTGCCGCCACACGCGGGGTAGCGCTTGAGCACGATGCCCGGTTCGTCCAGCTCCCACGATTCATGCAGCATCCGCGCCATGCCTTCACCCGTTGGCACCGCGCGCCCGTTCAGGGTTTTGGCCCAGCCAAAGTCACCCTCAAACGCCGTCAGGTCGGACGTGAATCCCTCCCTGGCCAGTTCGGCCGACAGCACCGCGCCGCGTGCGGCGTTGCCGGCATGAAAGGGCTTGGTCATGGTCCCGAAATTTCGCCGCACGCCGCAGGCCTGTGAGGCCGCCGTGCCCAGCGCCATCGCGGTTTGGGCTGGTGTGAGGCCCATCAACTTGGCCGCGGCCGCAGTGGAGCCGATCACGCCGATGGCCGCTGTGGCGTGCCAGCCATGCCCGTAGAGCCCGGGGTTGACCAGCCGGCCCAGCTTCCCGTTGACCTGCACGCCCAGCGCAAACGCCAGGATCAGGTCCCGGCCCGATGCGCCCACCGTCTCACCCACGGCCAGCGCAGTGGACCACACAGTGGCCGAAGGGTGGCCGTATTGCGTCCACAGGATGTCGTCGTAGTCCAGGGCATGCGCGGCAGTGCCGTTGGCCAGCGCCGCAGCCTGCGCTGACAGCTTGATCGAATCGCCGACCACAGTTGCCCGGCCCCGCGCGCCGGACGCTTGGGCCACGCGCCGGATCATCGCGCTGGTGGGCGTTGCCGCACCGGCAATGGTGCAGCCCACGCAGTCGGAAATCGCCTGCCTTGCAGCATCCACCTGCCTGGCATTCAGGTGGGAATACTCTGCCTGCGCAATGAAGGCGCTCAAGGTCTCGCTGACGGTCATAGGAGTCATGGGGTGTCTTTCTGCAGGCAACTACTTGTCGATCTTGAGGTTGGCCGCCTTGATGACCCGTTCAAAGCGCACGGTGTCGGATCGGATGATCTGTGCAAACTGCTCCGGCGTCGTCACATAGGCGTCCAGGCCCTGGCTGACCAGTTGCTCACGGATGTCCGGCAAGGCCATGATGGTGGCGATCTCGCTGGACAGCAGCTTCACGATGTCCCTGGGCACCGCTGCAGGCGCCAGGATGCCGGCCCACGTCCCAGCCTCATATCCCGGCAGGCCGGCCTCGGCAAAGGTGGGCACGTCGGGCAGTGCGGGTGAGCGCCTGGCACCCGAGATTCCGAAGGCCTTGAGCTTGCCCGACTTGACGTGCGGGATCACCGCCGTCGGCGAGCTGAAGTAGGCCTGCACATGGCCGGCCAGCGTATCCGACAGTGCCGGCCCGGTGCCCTTGTACGGAACCACTTGCAGCTTGACGCCCGCCACAGCGTTGAAAGTCTCGGCGGCAAGGTGGGTCAGCCCGAGGTTGTCGCCCGCTGCAAAGTTGAGCACGCCCGGCCGCGCGTTGGCCAGCGCAATGAACTCGCGCAGGTTGTCTGCAGGCAATGAGGGGTGGGCCACCAGGACAAGCTCCAGTTTGTAGAGTGTGCCAATGGCTGCGAAGTCCTTGTTGGTGTCGTAGGGCAGCGCGGCCATCACCAGTGGATTGATAGCGTGTGTGTTCACGACCATCGCCAGCGCGTAGCCGTCGGCGGGCGCCCTGAGCAGTTCCTCGCAGGCAATGACGCCGTTGGCCCCGGGCCGGTTGTCGACGATGACGTTCTGGCCCAGCCGCTCGGTGAGCTTTTGCCCCAGCAACCGCGCCACCACCGTCGTGCTGCCGCCCGGCGGGAAGGCCACGATCAGCCTGATGGGCTTGCGGGGAAAGCCGGCGCTTTGCGCCCACGCGCCCGTTGCCAGCGCGGCCATGGCGCCAATGCAGGCCCTGCGTGTTGTATTGAATGTCATGTGTTGCCCCTACTCAACGCGGATGCCCGCGCCCTTGATGACGCCGGACCACTTCTTTTCTTCATTGACGATCAGCTTGCCGAACTCGGCCGTGCTGAGCGGCACCGGCTCCGCGCCCAGGCTGGTAAATCGCTGGCGCACCGCCGCGCTGGCCAAAGCCTTGTTGAACTGCATGTTCAGCTTCTGCGCGACCGCATCGGGGATGCCCCTGGGCGCCACCAGCCCGTACCAGACGGTGGCCTCGTAGCCCTTGGGGCCGAGTTCAGAGATGGTCGGCAGGTCGGGTGACAGCGGCGAGCGCTCAATGCTGGTGCTGGCCAGGGCCTTCACGTTGTTGCCCTTGATTTGCTGGGTGGCGGAGATGACGGTGTCCATCATCATCGACACCTGCCCGCCGATGACATCGGCCAGCGCTGCAGAGCTCCCCTTGTAGGGCACGTGCAGGATGTTGACACCGGCCATGACCTTGAATAGCTCCATCGTCACGTGGTTGACCGAGCCATTGCCGGCCGACCCATACGTCAGCGCGCCCGGCTTGGCCTTGGCCAGCGCGACCATCTCCGGCAGTGTTTTGGCAGGCAGGTTGTTGCTGGCAATGAGGATGAAGGGCGAGGTGCCGATCAGCGCAATCGGCGCAAAGTCGGCAATGGGGTCGAAGCCCAGGTTCTTGTACAGCGCCGGCATCATCGCGGTGGCGCTGCTGGCCACGTACAGCGTGTACCCGTCCGCAGGCGCCTTGGCCACGATGCCCGCACCCAGGGCGCCGCCGGCGCCAGGCTTGTTGTCCACCACCACCTGCTGCTTGAATTCTTCCGACACCTGCTGCGCCAGGATGCGCGTCAGCACGTCGGTGCCGCCGCCCGGCGCAAACGGCACGACAATGTGAATCGGCTTGTTGGGGAACTCCTGCGCACAAGCCGCAGCCGTTGCCAGGGCGAGCCCCAGCAACAGGGCTGTGCGGCGGCAGATGCTGCGGGCACGGGTCAGTTTCATGGTGTCTCCTTCACGTTTTTTTTAGGCGGGTGCGTTCAATCGGGATGGCTGTCAAATGCGGCCCAAAGCTGGCGCGCATCCGCACCATCCGGCAGGCCAAACACGGTGGAGATGAGCCGGTCCTGCGCAGCCGGTGCCAGCACATCATGGGTCAGCGCGCGAAACTTGCGAACGAGTTTGTCTTCGCCCATGGCCGCAAACTGCATGGTGCCAGCCGAGTCGGCGCGCTTGAGGTAGTCGGTGCGATGCGCCAGCACCGTCCCGTCGTGCAGGCTGATGGTGACTGACGAGTCGATGCCGTAGGGGTTCTTTGCATCCAGCTCCGCGCTGACAACATGTCGGATGCGACCCGCCAGATCCCGCACGGCGGGCTCCTTGTAGCCGGTCAGCCAGTACTTCAGGATGCTGCGGTCTTCGTACACCGGGCGCACATCGTGCATCAGCGCCATGGCCACGCCGTACTCGGAATTGAAGTGGATCTGCGCGTCGGTCTCGGGAAATTCATGGGCCTCGGACTTGACGAAGAAGGTGGGCGTGGCAATTTCAACATCAGCCACATCAGCGGGCTTGAAGCCGTGCTGCGACTTGAGGTGGCTCACCGCGTCGATCATGCCGATCACCTCGGCACCCACCGGATAGTACTTCATCGCCGTGCGGCGAAAGCCCACAAACTCTTCCCCCAACCCTTTGCGTATCGCATCCAGGTTGAAGCCGGTGGCGCTTGCCGTCATGGTGCGGCAATAGCCCCAGTCGGGGTGCTCGAAGGTGTCCAGCCGCGACCGCAGGCCCTGCTGCGCCATGAGGGCCGAGAGCACGCCCGTTTCCGCGCCGCGCCCGCAATGCACGCGCTTGATGTCCGAGCCGAGCCGGGCCAGCATGAGCCCGCCGCCGGCCAGGTCCGCCGCGATCACCATGGCCTGCGCAATGCCTGCTTCGTCCAGGCCAATCAGCATGGCGGCCGATGCCGCCGCGCCCACCGCGCCGTGAAAGGGCGGCGTGTGCCAGCCAACCTCCAGTTCGGCCGCCGGCCCCACGCATTCAGACAGGCGAATGGTCACCTCGTAGCCAGCCACCATGGCGGCGATGAAAGCTGCGCCGCTGACCGGCCGTTTCGCCAGGTCCATGCCCGCCAGGCAGGCCGGGACGATGCAGGCGCCCGGGTGGACGTAGACACCCAGGTCGTTGAGTTCGAATGATTGCGCGAGGGTGCCGTGCGCCAATGCGGCAGCGCTGGCGCTGGTACGGGCATCGTTGCCAATGAGCCGGCAGTTGCCCTGGCCCATGCCGGTGACAAGGTCAGCGATCTTGCGCGCCGGTGCGACGGTTCGGCCGAAGGAGATGCAGCCGAAGTTGTCGAGCAGGCGCTGCGTCGCGTCGGCCTTCACGCTGGCGGGAATGCGGCTGGGGTCGGCGCGCACGGCACCCACCATGGCTGCGAACTGCTCTGCAATGGTTAGCGGTTTATTGGGATTCACTGTGTTTCCGTCGATGTCGTTACGTTGATGTGGCGGGGCGCTTCGGCTTCAGGCGGTGGGTATCCCGACAGCCCGCCGCTGCGCCAGCGCCAGCACTTGCGCTGGCGTGTAGCCAAGGTCGGCCAGGATCTCCGCCGTGTTGGCACCCAGGGCCGGCGCCGCGCTGCGCTGGGCCATGTCAAAGCCGCTGGCGCGAAAGGGCATCTTGGGCAAGTGCCCTGTCCTGCCGTTGGGAAACGGCGTTGCCAGCAGCTGCCCAGACTCACGCAAGTGTTCTTCATCGCCCAGTTCATCGGGCCGCCTGATGGGCGCGAAAGGAACATTGGCCAGCTTCAGCCGGGCCATGGCCTCCTCGCGCGTGTGCTGCGCGACCACGGCGCTGATAGCGGCGTTCAACTCGGCCCGGTGGGCCAGCCGGCCCGCAGCCAGCACAAAGCGCTCATCGCCAAGCCCTGCGTCGCTGCCGAACTGCTTGCAGAACCTGGCCCAGTGCGCATCGTTCATGATGCCGATGAACACGCGCTGCCCATCCAGTGTGTCGAACAGCTGGTACACGCTGAACCCCATGCGCGTGCCCTGCTGCATGGTCGCCAGCGGCACCGAAGTCTCGCCGCTGAATTGCGCTGTGGCCATCCACTGCGCAACGTAGTAGACGGAGGTTTCATAGAGGCCGGAGACGATGCGCTGGCCCACACCCGTGACGTCGCGCTGCCTCAAGGCGGCCAGCACGGCGATGATGCCGTAGGCAGCCGCGCCGATGTCGATGATCGACGCGCCGGCACGTGTGGGCTTTTGCTCGGTCCCGGTCATGTAGGCCAAGCCGCCTGCCATCTGCGCCAGTTCATCCAGCATGGACTGGGACTCCGAGGGGCCCGGAAGAAACCCCTTGATCGACAGCCACACGAGGCGCGGATTGGCGACCGATACCACCTCATAGCCCAGCCCAAGGCGTTCCACCGCGCCGTATGAGAAGTTGTCGATCACCACATCGGCGCCAGCCGCCATCTCGAGGAAAACGCCGGCGCCCTCGCCCTTGAGGTCCAGCGCGACGCTGCGCTTGTTGCGGTTGAGGAAGTGGAACATCGCCGCCATCGAGCCTGGCATTTGCCGGACCTGGTCGCCACCCTCCACCGACTCGACCTTGATCACGTCCGCACCCAGGTCAGCCAGGATCTGCCCGGCGGCGGGGCCAGCCACGATGTGGCCGAGTTCCAGGACCTTCAATCCGGCCAGGGGCAGTGAGGTATCAGCGGCCATGAACGGCTCCTGCTGCAAGCAGCTGCTCAAAAATGCGGTTGAATTCATCCGCCTTCTCATACTGGACCCAATGCCCGGCGCCCTCAACCACCACGCGCCCTGCCAGGCCCAGCGTTGCCGACACGCTCATCAGTTTGTCGATCTGCTTGCAGTAGAGCAGGTCCTGCCGGCCCCAGATGCCGTGGGCCGGGCACTGCCACTGCGGGGACAGCCGCAGCAGGATGTCGGTCAGCACGATCTTGCGGTTCTTCACGCGGTCGCGCGGTGCGCTGGCGGCCTGCACGGCCATGGCCAGGTCGTCTGCAGCGGCGGCATCGTGCAGCATCAGCGCGTTGAGGTTGAAGCGCAGGATGGCCTCGCGTTCTGCAGGGTCCGTCACGCCGCGCATGGGCTTGAGCACCGGGTTCTCGCTGACAAGACCCATGGATGCGATGCTCACCAGCACCAGGCGGCGCAGGTTCGCGGGCCGGTCAGCGGCGATGAACGCCGCCACCAGCGCGCCGAATGAAAACCCGGCGAGATCAAACGGCTCATTGCCGATCAGCTCCTTCAGGCCAGATTGCACGAACGGATAAAGCGTGTCGGCATCAAAGCCCTCGCCAGGCAGGTCCGAGTCGCCGAAGCCCGGGATGTCGGGCGCCCACACCGTGTGGCTGGCACCAAGCACCTCGACATTGCGAATCCAGTGCATCCAACTGCCGGCCCCGCCATGGATCAGCACCAGGTGCGGGCCCGCGCCCCAGCGCCGCCACACCATCGAGGCACCCGGCCCGCAGGGCGTGCGGGCGTGGGTGGACAGCGCGTCGATGCGTGCGATTTCAGCAGCGGCGTGTTGCCGCAGCACAGGGGTGTTGGATGTCACGTCACGCCTCCACCATGGCAAGCGCAGACGGCGCCTCGTCCAGCCGCAGGGCGCCGCCCTGGTCCAGCAGGATGACTGCAAGCCGCTCGCGGTGCTCATAGGTTGTGCCACAACGCAGGCTCCACGAAACCACCCGGCGGAACCACAGGTTGATGTCGCAGATGGTGATGAAGCCCATGCCGCCGAACATCTGCTGGGCCGAGCGGCACACCTTCAGGCACTGCTCATTGGCAAAGGACTTGGCCTGTGAAATTTCCGCGTCGGCGGGCAGCCCGCGGCCCAGGCGCCAGATCGCCTCGCGAGCCAGCAGCTGCGAGCCGTCCACGGCATTCATCATGTCTGCCGCCATGTGCTGGATGGCCTGGAAGGCGCCGATCGGCTGGCCAAATGCTTCCCGGTTGTTCACATGGTCCACGGCCAGCAGCATGGCCTGGCGGGCTGCGCCCTGCATCTGCGACACCGTGAAGATGGCGGCGTAGTTCATCAGGTCGTGCACGGCGCGGGCGCCGCCGCCAAGCAGTTGGCCAACCGGCACGCGGACCTTGTCGAACCACACCGTGTATTCACCGTCCTTGGCCATGGGGTGCAACTGCGTTGCAGAGATGCCGGCGGCGCGGGTATCGACGAGGATGGCCGACAGCTCACTCGTGCCGCTGCGCGGGTCCATCTGGCGAAAGGCCACAAGCACCCTGCCCGACACCGCGAAGTTGTCAACAAAGTGCTTGGTGCCGGACAGCACGATGTCGTCGCCGTCACGCTGGCCCGTCATGGCAATCCGCGCTTCGCTCCAGACGCCGGACGCTTCGGTCACGGCGTAACTCAGGATCAGTTCGCCCGTTCCCACCTGGTTGAGCAATGCCCGCTGCGGCGTGCTGGCGTACCTGTCGATCACGAGGGCAGACACCATCGTCCCGAGCACCGGCATGGGTGCGATGACCTGGCCGACTTGCTCCAGCAGCAGGCCGAGGTAGGACAAGGGAAGGCCCTGGCCGCCAACATCTTCCGCCAGGCACAGCGTCAACCAGCCCAGGTCGGCAAACTTCGTCCACAGCTTCGGGGAATGGCCGATGTAGCCTTCTTCCGACAGCCGCACCGTGGCAGGAGGGCATTCGCGCATCAAAAACTCTGCGACGGCTTGCTGGACTTCAAGTTCCTGCGCGTCGGGCAATACATTCATTCGTGTCTCCGTTGCTTGACGTGTAGTGGGTAGGGAAGATCAGCTCTTTTGCCGCGGCATGCCCAGGCCCTTGCGGGCGACCTGGTCGCGCATGACTTGCACGCTGCCGTGGTTGACGGTGGACTGGAAGGCCCCCAGCAGGTTGTGCGCGAACACCCCTTCATTGAGTGCCTCAGTCGACCCGTTGAGCAGCTGTGCCTGCGGTCCAAGGATCTGGCTGATGGCTTCGGTCGATGCCACGCCGTGCTCGGGCGCAAACACCTTTTCGGCCGAGCCTTCATAGACGAAGTTGCCGCCGCCCTCTTCAATCGACAGGCTGCGCATCGTCATGAGGCGGCAGACCTGCGCCTCGGTCCACAACTGGGCAACCTTGTCGCGCACGCGCGGGTCGGTGCGCTTTTCTTCGGCGAATTCATCGCCGCTCTTGAGGTAGTTGACGACGTCTTCGTCGCGCATGATCGAGATCAGGTAGCGCCGCGCGCCGACGCGGTCCAGGTTCAGGCCGCGCTGGGCCACGCGCCAGCCATCGTTTTCCTCACCCAGCAGCGCGTCGGCCGGCACCTCGACATCATCGAAGAACACCTCGTTGGTGCGGGGCTCGGCATAGGTGGTGACTGAAGGCGCGCGCGGCTCATGCTGCACCGTCCACAACGGCCGCACGGTGATGCCGGGCAGGTTCATGGGCACCAGCAGGATCGACAGGCCGGCATGGCGGCGGGACTCCGGGGCGGTGCGCACCATCAGGAAGATGTGGGTCGAGTTCTGGGCGTTGGTGGTGTAGATCTTCTGGCCATTGACTATGAACTTGTCGCCCTGTCGGGTCGCGCGGCAGCGGATGCCGGCCAGGTCGGTGCCGCAGTGCGGCTCGCTGTAGCCCTGGCAGAAAACAATGTCCATGCTGATTGAGCCGGGAATGAACGCGTCTTTCTGCGCTTGCGTGCCGGCGGCCAGGATCGCCGGCGCACCGGTCCCGCCGCCGCCCACACCCAGGCCCGCAGCCCGGTGGAACTCTTCCTCGACGATGAACTGGGCGATGCGGCTGCGCTCGTGTCCACCGTACTTCTTCGGCCAGCTGACGCCCGACCAACCGCGGTCGCGGATCATGCCCAGGAAGCGGCGGCTGGTCTCTGTATAGCCCTGGCCGACCACAGTTTCCTGCAGGTCACGCTTGATCTCTTCAGACAGGTGTTCCTTGATGAACGCCCGTATTGATGCGCGCAGCTCGTTCTCTTCAGCGGAAAAGGCAAAATCCATGTTTCTCGTCGCTCCAGTAACTGAAGGCCTTGGGGGAAAGACCCGATTTGAATACGGGAGCGGCGGCCCGATACTGATTAATTCAGTGGGGGGCATCTCTCAATCCGATACCCGGCAATGCGGCACGCAGGCGCCGCCATCAACATGCGTCATCTATGGAACTCAGGCAGCTTCGTTACTTTGTCTCTGTCGTAGACGCCGGCAGCATCACGCGCGCGTCAGACTCGCTCAATGTCGTCCAGTCCGCCATCAGCCACCAGCTGAGGCTGCTGGAGGAAGAGCTGGCCAGCGGCCTGCTGATCAGGAGCGGCGCAGGCGTCTCGCCGACTGCTGCAGGCCTGGCGCTCTACAGCCATGCGAGAACCATCTTGCGGCAGGTGGAAGACGCCCGGTCTTCTGTCGCCTACGAGGAAGCCCACATTTCCGGGTCGGTGGTCATTGGCATCGCGGGCAGCACGGCGCAGCTGTGCACCATCCCCATCCTGGCTGCGGCGCGGGCCAGCTGCCCGGATGTGGTCCTGACCATCCATGAAGGCGTGAGCGACGCGCTGGTGGCCGCACTGGTCGCGGGCAAGATCGACATGGCGATTGCCTACGCATCCGACGCGACCGAAAAGCTGGAGACCCTGCCCATCGCGTCGGAGCCGCTGTTCTTTGCGACCACGGACCCGGTTGCCAAACGGGAATATGCGGGCCGCGCAGGCATCGAGTTGAGTGAAATCAGCCGCTGGCCCCTGCTCGTGCAGAGCATGCCAGGGGCCACGCGAGCCGCCATCGACCGGGCCTGCTGGCGCGCAGGCATCAAGTACGTGGTGGC
>JANLOP010000129.1:0-16527 GCA_031366635.1 Betaproteobacteria bacterium
GCGCAGCCAGCAGATTTGTGTGCAAATATTCTGCCGCACCGGCCTGGCTGGCGCGGGCTGGCGCGGCCAGACCGCAGCGGCCGGCAGCGCCTGGCCGGGCGCTGCGGCCTGCTGGGGCGGGTGGTGGCGTTGGCGGCGGCGTTGGCGTTGGCGGCTTGCGGCGGCGGTGCGTCGTCGTCGGCACCTGAATCCAGCGCAGCGGCCGGCGCCGATGCCGTCAAAACCATCAGCGCCGTTGCCCGCAGCGCACTGGCGGGCAACGTGCCAGACGGCGCGTCCGGCCCGCTGCTGAGCACCCAGCGCGACGCCGTTCGGCTGTCCGACCAGGCCACCTTCGGGCCTACCGAGGCGCTGCTGGCCAGCATCCGCCAAACAGGGGTCGAGGCCTGGATCGCGGGCCAGATGGTGGCCACCGGCGCGCGCTACACCAGCGGCGGCAGCGACTTGATCCACAAGCCGGACCGCGACGATTTTTGCCTCCGCCGGCCTGAGAGGCTGAGAGTTTTTCGATCATGTCCGCTCATCAGGCCAAAAGTTGCTCGCTCTTCGTTGCAAATGCGCGCCATAGCCCGGGCTATGGCTGTGCTTTGCGCCTAGATCGAACGCCTTTTGCCGCGCCGCTCGGTCACTCTCGAAATCCTCTCAGCCTCTGACCCGGGCGGTGGCCTGCCGGGTCCATGCCGCGCACCGCCGTGTCACTGCCGGCGCTTGAGCACGTCTTCACCGGCCCAAAGCGCATCAAGGTGCGGAAAGTTCCAGCGCCCGGGCGGCTCACGGCCGACGATGCGGTCCAGGCTGGCGTGCGCCAGGTCCAGCACCTGCGGCCGGATCGGCAAACCGCTGACGGTGCAGAAAAACGCCTTCACCACCGGCGTGCCCAGCACGCTGGCATGCTGCGCCATCACCACCGCCAGCCGGCCCGATGCCAGCCGCACCAGTGAGCCGTTGGGATACAGCCCCAGGCTGCGCACAAAGACCCGGAACACCGCCGCATCAAACTGGCCGGCCCATGAGGCCATGCGCAGGATCGACTCCGACGGATCCCAGCCCGGCTTGTACGGCCGGTTCGAGGTGATCGCGTCATAGACATCGCAGACTGCGCCCATGTGGGCCAGCGTGCTCAGCTTGTCGCCCGCCAGGCCGTGCGGATAGCCCCCGCCGTCCACCCGCTCATGGTGGTGCAGGCAGACATCCATCGCGCCCGCACTCACGCCCTGGCCCTCTTGCAACATCTGCCAACCGCGCACCGGGTGGGTGCGCATCACCGCCCATTCGGCCTCGGTCAGCGGGCCCGGCTTGTTCAAAATATCGCTCGGCATCGCCGCCTTGCCCAGGTCGTGCAGCAGGCCGGCCAGGCCGGCGTCGCGGCAGGCCGCGTCGTCCAGGCCCATCTGGTTGGCCAGCGCCACCATCAGCGCGCAAACAGCCACCGAATGCATGTAAGCGTAGTCGTCCCGGGTTTTGAGCCGGGCCAGGCTGACCAGCGCACCGGGGTTGCGGTACACCGACTGCGCGATGTCATGCACCAGCGGCAGGCAGCGCTCGGCCTGCAACACATGGCCGAGACGGGCCTCGGCAAACATCGCGCTCACGGCCGCACGCGATTGCTGGCACAGCCGGGCCGCCTGGCGCAGCTCGTCGGCCATCTCGGTGCGGGCGGGCCGGGCGCCGGGCGGTTGTGGCAACGGTTGTGGCGAAAGTTCTGGCTGCGGCCGGGCGGACGATTGCAGGGCCGCCGGCGCCAGCAAGCCTGGCCGGGCGCCGACGCCCAGCGTGGCGCGCAGCGGCGGGTTCAGCCCCGGCAGCGCGGCCGGCCCGGGCGCCAGCACATCCAGGCCCCGGGCGGTGTCGATCCAGCAGTCTTTCACCGGGCTGTCGCGCAGACGCCGGATGTCCTGCCCGTCTTTCAGCACAAACCGGGCTTTCCAGAACGGGTGGTCCAGCCAGTGGCCGTCCAGCGCATGCAGGTGCATGCCCAGGCGCAACTGGGCCACCGGTATTTTTTTCAGATTGACGTCGATATCACCCATGTGCTGGGTTTATCGGCAACGACCGACCCGGTCTTGAGCCAGGAACAAAAAAGCCGCTGCGCCGTGCCCGTGGCAGCCGCAGCGGCTTTTTTGGCTCAGCGAAAGCGGCTCTGCGGCACCACTTTCAGCTCACCCGGCAGCGATGCCAGATAGGCCGCCACCTGGTGCAACTCGGTGCTGCTGAAAGTGGGCTTTTTCTTGCCGTCCACCTCTTGCAACACCTGGCTGCGCATGATTGCATTGCCCCGGCCCACCCGCGGGTTGCCGTCGGTTTGGTAGGCCTTGAGCGCGGCATACAGGTAGTCGGCATGCTGGCCGGCCAGGCGTGGGTAAGTGCCGTCGATGGGCGCGCTGAAATTCGCGCCGTGGCAGGCCACGCACACCGCCATCCGGTCTTTCAGCGCATCGGGCACGGCGTGGGCCAGCGTGGCGGGCACCGGATCACCGGCCACCGACTTGCCTTGCGCCTCATAAAACGCGCCCAGATCGGCCATGTCCAGCTCGGTCATAGGCGCCGCAATGCCGCGCATCGTCGGGTGCTTGCGCTCGCCTTTCTGGTAGGCGGTGAGCGCCGAGACGATGTATTTGGCGCCCTGGCCGGCAATCATCGGCACCTTGTAAATCTCGGGGAAGCTGGCCTGGTAGCCCACGATGCCGTGGCAACCAATGCACATCGCCGCCTTGGTGGCGCCCCGGGCGGCGTCGCCGGCCTTGGCGTCCTGGGCCCGGGTGGTGGCGCCAAACCCGGCCAGGGCCAGTGCCAGGGGAAGCCAGAAAATTGCTTTTTTCATCGTCGTGCAGGTTGGATTGGGATTGCGCAATCGCGTGCGGATTCAGCGCGGGCAGTGCGGGTTGGATCGGCTGTCACCCACGAAGCAATCGATTATAGAGGCCCCCCTTATACTGATTTTGACCCTGGATATGCCCTCTCCACCCTCTACAACGACCGCCCAACCCGGCCGCCACCGCCATGAAGTTTCAAGGATCCGACAACTACGTCGCCACCCAAGACCTGATGCTGGCGGTGAATGCGGCGATCACGCTGCAGCGGCCGTTGCTGGTCAAAGGCGAGCCCGGCACCGGCAAGACGATGCTGGCCGAGGAGGTGGCGGCCGCACTCGGCATGCCGCTGCTGCAATGGCATATCAAAAGCACCACCAAAGCCCAGCAAGGGCTGTACGAGTACGACGCGGTGAGCCGGCTGCGCGACAGCCAACTGTCCGGCATCGAGGGCTCAGAGAAAGTGCGCGACATCCGCAACTACATCGTGCAGGGTGTGCTGTGGCAGGCCTTCACCGCCGACCAGCCGGTGGCGCTGCTGATCGACGAGATCGACAAGGCCGACATCGAGTTCCCGAACGACCTGCTGCGCGAGATCGACCGGATGGAGTTTTATGTCTACGAGACGCGCGAGCTGGTGCGCGCCAGGCACCGGCCGGTGGTGTTTATCACCTCGAACAACGAAAAAGAGTTGCCCGATGCGTTTTTGCGCCGCTGCTTTTTTCACTACATCAAGTTCCCGGACGCCGAGACGATGCAGCGCATCGTCGATGTGCACTTTCCGGGGCTGAAAAAAGAACTGCTGTCGGCCGCGATGAAAACGTTTTACGACGTGCGCAACCTGCCCGGTCTGAAGAAGAAACCGTCCACCAGTGAGCTGCTGGACTGGCTCAAGCTGCTGGTGGCCGACGACATCCCGCTCGATGTGCTGCAAAGCAAGGACGAGAAAGTCAGCGTGCCGCCGCTGGTGGGCGCGCTGCTGAAAAACGAACAGGACGTGACGCTGTTCGAGAAGCTCGTCTTCATGCAGCGCCACAACCGCTGACGGGCTGGCTGCTGCCCCGCGCTGCGGCCCGTTGACATGACCGCCCCCGAGCGAACCCCACGCGACGCGCTGGCCGAGGGCCTGGTGGACGCCGCCGGCTTTGTCGGCGGTGCGCTGGCCGGCTGGCAACTGGGCCGCTGGCTGGGCTTTGATGTGCTGGCGCCGGGCGATTGGACGTTGCGCACGCTGGCCGGCTGGGCGCTGCTGCTGCTGGGCTGCGGCTTGGGCAAATGGGCGTCACTGCGCTGGGGCGCCCGTCAACTCTCGCGCAAGAACTAAACCGATGGCCCTGCCCCGCATCACCCTGCCCATCACCCGCCCGATCACGCTGCAAGGCGACCACGTGCGGCTGGAGCCGCTGAGCGCCGCACACGCCCCGGCGCTGGCCCGGGCGGTGCAGGACGGTGACTTGTGGCAGCTCTGGTACACCGCCATCCCGCCGCCCGAGCACATGGCGGCCGAGATCGAGCGCCGGCTCGGCCTGCTGGCCGCAGGATCGATGCTGCCGTGGGCGGTGCTGGACAGCAGCGGCCGGCCGGTGGGCATGACGACCTTCATGAACATCGATGCCAGCCACCAGCGGGTGGAGATCGGCTCTACCTGGTATGCGCGCAGTGTGCAGCGCACACCGCTCAACACCGAGGCCAAACGGCTGCTGCTCGGCCATGCCTTTGACGCGCTGGGCTGCATCGCGGTGGAGTTCAGAACCCACCGCTTCAACACCGCCAGCCGGCGCGCCATTGAGCGGCTGGGCGCGCAGCTTGATGGTGTATTGCGCGCCCACCAGCGCGCAGGCAACGGCACGTTGCGCGACACGGCGGTGTACAGCATCACCGCCGATGAATGGCCCAGCGTGCGCACGCACCTGGATTTTCAGCTCACCCGGAGCCTGTATGCCAAGCCAGAAGCAGTCAAGCCAGAAGCCGTCAAGCCAGAAGCCGTCCCGCCAGAAGTCAGGCCAGAAACCCCTCACGGTTGACGATCTGTGGTCGCTGCTGCGGCTGGGCAGCACGCCCAGCCTGTCGCCCGACGGTGCGCTGGCGGTGTGCTCACTGGCCAGCTTTTCGATGGCCGAGAACAAGAGCAGCACGGCGCTGTGGCTGATGAGCACCCGGGGCGGCGCGGCGCGCGCGCTCACCCAGTGCGGCGAGAAAGACGGCCAGCCCAGCTTCTCACCGCACGGCGACTTGATCGGCTTTGTCGCCAAACGTGAGCAACAGGGGCTGAAAGACGAAGCGCCGCAGTTCTATGTCATCCCGCCCGACGGCGGTGAGGCGCGCCGGGTGGGTGATGTGCCCACCGGCGTCGAGGCCTTCCGCTGGTGCCCGGGTGGCCAGCAGATCGTCTTCATCTCCTGGGTCTGGCCGGGGCTCAAAGGTGCCAAGGCCCAGGCCCGGGCGATGAAAGACTTCAAAGACCGCAAAGAAACCGGCTACGCCACCAGCGAGGCGTTTTACCGTTACTGGGACCACTTCACCCCCGCCGGCCGGGTGCCGCACCTGCATTTGATGGACATCAGCAGCGGCAAGGTGCGGGATCTGTTCGAGGGCACGGCCTACGAGTTGCAACGCGGCGACCCGGACAGCCACTGCTTTGATGTCTCGCCCGACGGCAAGCGGCTGGTGTTTGCCCACGACCCGGCGCCCGAGAAACGCATCGATGGCCGTTTCGCGCTGGTCGAGCTGGATTTGAAGCGGCGCCGGTTTGAGGCCGTGGCGCATGACGTGGGCTGGGATTTTGGCGCGCCGCGCTACCACCCCGACGGCCGGCAGATCGCGTGCATCGCCAGCCACCAGGCGCTGCGCCACACCATGCCGGGGCAACTGGCCGTTGTCACGCCGGGCCAGCCGGTCGAGGTGGTGAGCGCCGAGTGGGACCACGAGGTGCAGGCCCCGCTGCTCTGGGAGGCCGATGGCCAGGCGGTGTTGCTGGGCGCCGAACAGCACGGCCAGCGCCATCTCTGGCGCTTCGATGTGGCCGACCGACGCGCCGAGATCGCCGTGCGCGGCGGCTGGGTGCAGGGCTTTGACAAGGCCGCCGGCACACTGGTGACGGTGGCCGACGCGGCTGACCACCCGGCCCGGCTGCAGGCCCACTTGCCCGGCGCGGCGGCCCAGCGCATCGAGACCTTCAACGACCAACTGATGGGCCGCGTCCACCTGGGCCGGCATGAGGCCGTCACCGTCACCGGCGCGCTGGGCGATGCGGTGCAGGTGTGGCTGTTTTACCCGCCGGGCTTTGACGCCGGCAAAAAATACCCGCTGCTGCAAGTGATCCACGGCGGCCCGCACACGGTTGTCGGCGACAACTGGCATTACCGCTGGAACAACGCGCTGTTTGCAGCGCTTGGCGGCAGCGATGGCCAGATCGTCGCGGTGGTCAACTACCACGGCTCGTCCAGCTTTGGCCATGCCTTTCTTGACAGCATCACCCACCGTTGGGGCGATCTGGAGCTGCAAGACATCGAGGCCGCCACCACCGATTTGCTGCAGCGCCCGTACATCGACGCCAGCCGGGTCTATGCCAGCGGCGGCAGCTACGGCGGCTACATGGTGGCGTGGATGAACGGCCATGTGCCGGCCGGGCGCTACGCGGCATACGTCTGCCACGCCGGCTGCTTTGACTGGACGGCGATGTTTGCCGACGACGCCTGGGCCTGGTTTGCCAAAGAGATGGGCGGTTGGTACTGGGACGACCCGGCGCGGGTGAATGCCCGCAGCCCGCACGCCTTTGCCGCGCAGATGCACACGCCCACCCTGGTGACGCACGGCGCACTGGACTACCGCGTGCCCGACGCCCAGGGCCTGGCCTACTACAACACCCTCAAAGCGCGCGGCGTGGCGGCCCGGCTGCTGTGGTTTGCCGACGAGAACCACTGGGTCTTGAAGCCGCGCAACAGCCAGCTCTGGTACGCCGAGTTTTTGGGTTGGCTGGCTGCCCACCGGGTGGGGGTGGCGGGCGCCGCCGCGCCCGACAAATCCGCCAAAACCGGGCGCGGCGGGGGCAAAAAACGCTGATGGCTCGATGCCCGGCAGCAAGCGCCTGGCCCGCCCGGCCTGCCCCGCAAGGCTGGCCCGGCAAGCCCGGTCAGGCCGGCTGCACCGTCTGCAGCGCGGCCACGACCGTCGGGCCGCTGCGGCGCACCCGGTCGCGGCCGCCGTGCTTGGCGTCGTACAGCGCGGCGTCGGCCCGGCGCAGCAAATCGGCCATGCTGTCTTGCGGGCCATGCCAATCGGCCACGCCCACGCTGACGGTCAGCAGCAGGCGGCGCTCGTCATGCACCAGCGGCAGGTTGCGCACCCGCTCGCACAGCCGCTCGGCGATGGCCAACGCCTCGTCACCGCTGGTAGCCGGCAGCAGCGCCAGAAACTCTTCACCGCCCCAGCGTGCGAGGTAGTCGATGCCGCGCAACTGCGCGCTCATCACCACCGCCAGGTGTTGCAGCGCCCGGTCACCCACCGCATGGCCCTGGCTGTCGTTCAGGCACTTGAAATGGTCGATGTCGATCATCAGCAGCGCCACCCGGCCGGTGGCCTGGCCGGTGAGGCGGCGTGCGCGCTGCTCTTCTTGCCCCATCAACTCGTCGATGGCGCGGCGGTTCAGCAAGCCGGTGAGCGCGTCATGCCGCGACAAGCGTGCCAACCGGCCCACCAGGCGCGACACCAGCAGGCTGACCAGCATCATCTGCAGCACCAGCGCGGCCACCAGGCCGGTGAGCGACGAGCCGATGTTCAACAAGGTGTTCTGCTCGACCTCGATGGCCACCAACACCGGCGCCTGGACGGCCCGCAGCGCGCGCGCCGCCAGCAGCAGCGCGGCCAGCAGCAGCGGCGCGGCATACAGCAGGCCAAAGCGCAACTGCGACTGGCGCACGTGGCGCCAGACATCGGTGGCGATCCACAAATACAGGCCGGCCCACAAGCCCGAGACCACGGCGATGCGCTGCGGCACCCAGGCCGCATCGACAACGGCCAGCCAGCACATCAGCAGCGTGACCAGCAGCAGCGCCAGTTGCGGCGCTGTCCAGCGGCGCTGACCGGTGAACGACCAGACGCCGCGCTGCAGTGCCAGGGTGGCCGCCACCACCGCCACATTGCCCATCGCCCGCAGCGGCGCGTTGTCGTCGTGCATGCCCAGCACAATCATCAGCAGCGCCCCTGCGCTAGCGCCGGCATACAGCGCCCACCAGCCGGTGGCGCGGCGCTCACCGGGCAAGAAAAACGCCGCCACCACCCAGGCCGGCATCACCACCGCGTATTGCAGCGCCACCAGCAGCAAGGCCACCTCGGAGGCGCTCAGGGACGTCAGGCGGTGGGCTAGCATTTCCATCATTTCGATTGAATCACATACCGGCGCGGGGCTGCGCCGGCCCCACCCCCCGAAGTAGGTATGCTCTGCCGACGGGCCGCCGCCGGCCCGCTGCACTGAAAGCGCCCTGCCATGCTGATCAACTTTTTCTACACCCTGCGTGCGGCCAAGCTGCCGGTCTCGGTCAAAGAGTTTCTGACGCTGCTTGAAGCCGTCAAAGCCGGCGTGATCGACACCTCGGTAGACCAGTTTTATTACCTGGCGCGCACCACGCTGGTCAAGGACGAAGCGCTGTTCGACAAATTCGACCGGGCTTTTGGCGCCTATTTCAAGGGCGTGGAAATGCTGGTCGATTTCACCAAAGAAGTGCCACTCGACTGGCTGCGCAAAAACCTCGAGCTTGAACTCAGCGCCGAAGACAAAGCGAAGATCGAGAAAATGGGCTGGGACGAGCTGATGGAAACCCTGAAAAAGCGCTTTGAAGAACAAAAAGAGCGCCACGAGGGTGGCAGCAAATGGATTGGCACCGGCGGCACCAGCCCGTTTGGCGCTTACGGCGTCAACCCGCAAGGCATCCGCATCGGCCAGGACAAAAGCCGCAACAAAAGCGCCGTCAAAGTGTGGGACCAGCGCGCCTACAAGGATTATGACGATTCCCTCGAACTGGGCACGCGCAACATCAAGGTGGCCTTGCGCCGGCTGCGCCGCTTTGCGCGCGAGGGCGAGGCCGACCAGCTTGATCTGGAAGACACCATTCACTGCACCGCGGCGAATGCCGGGTTTCTCGACATCAAACTGATCCCGGAGCGCCACAACAAGGTCAAGGTATTGCTGCTGATGGACGTGGGCGGCACGATGGACGAGCACATCCAGCGGGTGGAGGAGATATTCTCGGCGGCCAAAAGTGAATTCAAGCACCTGGAGTTTTATTACTTCCACAATTGCGTTTATGATTTTGTGTGGAAGAACAACCGGCGCCGCTTCAGCGAGAAAACCGCCACCTGGGACGTCATCCGCAAATACAACAAGGATTACAAGCTGATCTTTGTCGGCGATGCCACAATGAGCCCGTACGAGATATTGCAACCCGGCGGCAGCGTCGAATACAACAACGAAGAGGCCGGCGCCGAGTGGCTTGCCCGCCTGACGAATGCATTCCCGAAGTTCGCGTGGATCAACCCCGAGCCGCAGGGCGTCTGGCAGTACCGGCAAAGCATTGCGGTGGTGCAGCAACTGGTCAACCAGCGCATGTTCCCGCTCACCCTGGCGGGCCTGGAAGGGGCCATGCGCCTGCTGACCAAGTGATTTGCAACCGGTGACCGAGGCGGTCTTGGCGGGCAGTGGGGCGCGGTGGTGGCGGTGCTGCGGGTCGCTGGCATGGCGGGCGGGTTCGCGCCCGGGGTGGCTGACCGGGTTGCTGACCGGGTTGCTGACCCTCACGCTGCTGACCAGCGGCTGCGCCCTGCTGCCCAAACCGGCCGTCAGCACCGACCCCGCTGCAACGGCCAGCGCCGGCCCGGCGCCCGGCCTGGGCCTGCGCCTGGTGGTCAACGCCCCGGCCGATGTGCGCCCGGTGCTGGAGAAATACCTGGATCTGGCGCGCCTGCAAACCCTGAGCGGCGACGAGACCATCGACGACACCGAATGGGCCCGGCTGGTGGGCGTGGCCCCGGCCCAGGCGCGTGAGCTGCTGCAGACCGAGGGCTATTTCGAGGCCCAGGTCAGCGTGCGGCGCAGCATCGACCGCACGGGGCCCAGCCCGGTGCAGCAGGTGGATCTCACCGTGCTGGCCGGCCCGCGTACCCAGGTGGCCGGCTTGCAGATCGAGACCACCGGCAATCTGCGGCAACGCATCGCCAATGCCGAGCCCGAGGCCCTGGCGTTGCAGGCCGCGCTGCCCGGCGCTGCGCTGCTGCAGCCCGGCCGGCCGTTTCGCAACAGCGACTGGGCCGACAGCAAACAGCAAATGCTGGCCCGGCTGCGCGCCGCCGGCTACGCCACCGCCAGCCTGACCGACAGCCGGGCCGACATCGACGCCGCAGCCCGGCGCGCCGACCTGCATGTGGTGATCGACAGCGGGCCGCTGTTCCTGGCCGGGCCGCTGCAGGTCGATGGCTTGAAAGTCCACGATCTGGTGACGGTGCACAACCTGGCCGGCTTTGGCCCCGGCACGCCGCTGACCGAGGCCCGGGTGCTGGACTATCAGGAGCGGTTGCAAAAGGCCGGCTTGTTTGAGTCGGTGGGCGTCACCTTCGACCCCGACCCGGCGTTGGCCGCCGCCACCCCGGTGCGGGTGCGGCTGGTTGAGCTGGCGTTGCAGCAAGCCATCGTCGGCCTGGGCGTCAGCGCCAATACCGGCCCACGCGCCACGCTGGAGCACACCCACCGCCGGCCGCTGGGCTGGGCGGTGGTGGCGCACAACAAGATCGAATGGGGCCGCGACAACCGGAGCTATGCCGGGGATTTTCAAAGCCACCCCGGCGAGGGCTTCTACCGCAACCTGCTGGGCGTGCAGCTCGACCGCATCAAAAGCAACACCGACGTGGTGCTGTCGCAGCGGCTGCGGCTGGGCCGCACGCAAGACACGCCGCGCATCGAGCGGCTGTACTTTGCCGAGTTGCTGCGCTCCGAGCAAACCGACATTGCGCCCACCCGGCGCGCCGCCAGCCTGGCGCCCAACACCGCCAGCGCACTCAGTGTCAATTACCACTGGGTGTGGCGTGATCTGGACAATGTGCTGCTGCCTACCCGGGGCTCGACCTGGACGCTGCAAGCCGGTGTCGGCCAGGCCCGCAGTGACGGCGGCGCCAGCGGGCCGTTCTCGCGGCTCTACGGCCGCGTCACCGGCTACCTGCCGGTGGGCGACCCGTGGTACGGCCAGGCCCGGCTGGAGGCCGGCCACATCGTCAAAGCCCATGCCGTCACCGTGCCCGATGCGCTGGGCTTCCGGGCCGGCGGTGATGACTCGGTGCGCGGTTATGCCTACCGGGCGCTGGCGCCCATCGGCGCCGACGGCAACACCGTCAGCGGCCAGTCACTGCTGACCGGCAGCGTGGAGCTGGCCCGGCCCATCCTGGCCAGCCTGCCCAGCGTGTGGGGCGCGGTGTTCATCGACGCCGGCCGCGCGGTGAACCGTTGGACGGACTACCGCGCCGCGCTGGGCTACGGCGTGGGCGTGCGCTGGCGCAGCCCCATCGGGCCGTTGAAAGTCGACCTGGCCTGGGGCGACGAGACGCGCCGGCTGCGCCTGCATTTCTCGGTCGGGATCGCCTTCTGATGGCCGCGCCGGTGGCTGATTTGCCGCCTGCCGCACCGGCCGTGCCGACGCCCGGCGCGCCCACCGCCGCAGCGCTGGCCGCAACCCCGGCCCGGCGGCATTGGTCGGCCTGGCTGGGCATCGGGCTGCTGGTGTTGCTGCTGCTGCTGGCATTGCTGGGCGGCGGCGCGCTTTACGGCCTGCTGCGCCACCCCGACGCCCTGGCCTGGGTGCTGCAGCAGGTGCCGGGCCTGCGCGTGCAGGGCCTGCAAGGCACGCTCGGCTCGGGCCGGCTGCGCGCGCAGTCGCTTGTCTGGCAACTACCGGCCCACGCCGGCCAGCTCACGGTGGCGGGCCTGGTGATCGACAGCCGGGGGGTGGACTGGGCGCCCCACCCCGGCGCCCGCATCGGCTTGCGGCTGGCGCTAGTGGCCGCCGACAGCGTGCACTACCAAAGCGGCCCGCCGTCGGCCACGCCGATCAGTGCGCCGGCCGATCTGCGGCTGCCGCTGGCCTTGCAGATCGACGCACTGCGCATCGGCCGGCTGCAAATCGACGCCCTGCCGGTGATCGAGACCGTGGCGGCCCGGCTGGCGCTGGGCGCCGAGCGTGGCGCGCTGCACCGCATCGATGGGCTGTCGCTGGCCTGGCAGCAAACCCAGCTTCAAGGCAGCGCGCAGATCGGCAGCGACGGCCCGCTGCCGCTGCAAGCCAGCCTGCAAGCCCGGCGCAGCGCGGCGCCGGCCTGGGCCGCCAGCCTGCAAGCACGCGGGCCGCTGGCCAGGCTGGTGGTGGACGCGCGGCTGCAAGGCGAGGCGGCGGGCACCACCAGCGGCAGCGCCGCCGCACCTGGCGCGGCCGCGTCGTCTGCCGCAGCCGCAGCCGCAGCCGCAGCCGCAGCCGCAGCCGCAGCCGCAGCCGCAACCGCAACCGCAGCCGCAACCGGCGCCACGCCGTCGCTCGACGCCCACGCCACCGTGCTGCCGTTTGCCGCGTGGCCGCTGGCTGACTTGACACTGGCCACCCGCCAGCTCGACCTGTCGGCGCTGGCGCCGCGCCTGCCGCGCACCGCCCTCAGCGGCAATGCCAGCGTGCAGAGCAGTGGCCTGGACCAGCCCGCCACGGTGGACATCACGCTGGCCAACGCGCTGCCAGGCGCCTGGGATGCCGGCCGGCTGCCGGTGCGGCAATTGCTGCTGCGCGTCAGCGGCGCGCCGCACCAGCCCGACCCCTTGACCTTTGAGCGCTTCACGCTGGCCCTGGCCGACGCCACCGGCGCGGCCGGCCAGATCACCGGCCAGGGCCAATGGGCGGCCGGTGCGCTGGCGCTCGATTTGCAAGCCAGCGCGCTGCAACCCGCCCGTCTGCACCGCCAGGCCGCCGCGCTGCTGCTGGCCGGCCCGGTGCATTTGCGCATCACCGGCCTGCCCAGCCCGGTGCCGGCGCCGGCGCCGCCGGCTGCCAGCGGGCCCACCAGCGCCCCCGCCCGCACCGCACCGCCGCAACTGGCCATCGACGCCAAGCTGGACGGCCGCTTGCTGGACGGCAGCGGCCTGCCGGTGCAGGTGCGGCTGGTCGGCCTGGGCAGCGCGCAGCAGATCAAGATCAGCCAGATGCAGGCCCGCGCCGGTGCGGCCAGCGCCAGCGCCCAATTCGATGCCCAGGCCGGGGCTGCGGGGTGGCGGGTGCGCGGCCAGGCCCGGCTCGACCAGTTCGACCCGCGCCCGTGGTGGCGCGGCGACGGGGCGTCGGCCTGGCAGCGCGGCCCGCACCGCCTGGACGGCGAGGCGGATATCGACCTGCTGTGGCGCAGCGCCGGCGCAACCCCGGCAGCACCAACCGGCGCGCCGGCGCTGGCCATCGAGCGCTGGCTGGGCCAGATCGACGGTGACGCCAAGCTCACCGTGCGCAACAGCCTGCTCGCCGGCCTGCCGTTGGTCGGCGCGCTGCGGCTGCACAGCGGGGCGACCGACGCCGAGGTCGACGGCAACGCCGACCTGGCCGGCAACCGGCTGACGCTCAAAGGCCAGCGCGCCGCCCAACCGGCGGCCGACACCTGGCAAATCCAACTGCAGGCCCCGGCCCTGGCCGCATTGGCCCCGCTGCGCCGGCTGGCAGCCGAGCTGGCGCCCACGGCCGGCCCGGCCATCGAAAACTACTGGCCCAGCGCCGGCAAACTGGCCGGTGAGTTGCAACTCAGCGGCCGCTGGCCGGCGCTGCGCAGCCAGGGTGAGTTGCGCGCCGACGGTCTGCTGGCGCCGGCGGGCGCGCTGCAATCGGCCACGCTGGCCTGGCAGACCGGCGACAGCACGGATGCGCCGCTGTCGCTCAAGCTGCAAGCCCAGGGCCTGGCCAGCGGCGTGCAGCGGCTGGACAGCCTGAGCGCCAGCGTCACCGGCAGCCTGCGCCAGCACAGCCTGCAATTGCGCGCCGACAGCCCCGCCAAACCGCCGGGCTGGACCGAAAACCTGCTGGGCCCGGCCGGCAGCGGCAGCCGGTTGCAGATCGACGGCCAGGGCCGCTGGACGGCCGAGCCGCATGCGGCGGCCGACAGCGCCCCGCCCGGCCGCTGGCAGTTGCAAGGCGTGCAGGTGCAAGGCGGCGCGCGTGATCGGCAAGGCGGCAGCCGGCCGTGGCTGGACGCAAAGGCGTTGTCAGCCGATCTGCTGCTGGGCGCCGACCTGCATTTGCAATCGCTCAACCTGGCGCCGGGCCGGGTGCAATTGCTGGGCACCACCTTGAACTGGCAACAGGCGCGCTGGCAGGCCGGCACCGGCCAGCCCGCCGGCACCGTCCGAGGCACGGGCGCCGGCACAGGCCCCGACCGCAGCCAACTGACTCTGGTGGCCGAGCTGGAGCGCTTTGACGTGGCCGCACTGCTGGCCCGGCTGCAACCCGATCTGGGCTGGGGCGGCCAGCTCACCGTGGGTGGACACATCGACATCCGCAGCGCTGGCGTGCTGGACGCCGAGGTGGTGCTGGAGCGCGTCTCGGGCGACCTGACCCTGACCGACGACCTGGGCGTGACCCAGGCCCTGGGCGTGGCCGACCTGCGGCTGGCGCTGACCGCGCACGACGGCCTGTGGCAATTTGCCCAGGGCCTGGCCGGCAGCAGCATCGGCGAAATGGCCGGCGCCCAGGTGCTGCGCACCAGCGCCGACCGACTTTGGCCGCCGGCCGACGCGCCGCTGCAAGGCGTGATCGAGTCGCGCGTGGCCAACTTGGGCATCTGGGGCGCCTGGGTGCCGCCGGGCTGGCGCCTGACGGGCAATCTGCGCACCAGCGCCAGTTTTGGCGGCACGCTGGGCGCGCCCGAGGTGCGTGGTGAGATGGTGGGCAGCGGGCTGGGCCTGCGCAACCTGCTGCAAGGCGTCAACTTTGCCGACGGCGACTTGTCACTCACCCTGGCCGGCGACAACGCCCGCATCGAGCGCTTTGTCTTCAAAGGCGGTGATGGCCAGCTCACCTTGACCGGCGGCGCCCAACTGGGCGCTGCGCCCAGCGCCAATGTGCATCTGGTGGCAGACCGCTTCCGGCTGCTCGGCCGCATCGACCGCCGGCTGGTGGCCAGTGGCAGTGCCGACCTGCGGCTGGACGCGCAGCGGCTGGCGCTGGACGGCGCTTTCACGGTGGACGAGGGGTTGATCGACCTGAGCCAGAGCGAGGCCCGGGCGCTGGACGCCGACGTGGTGGTGCGGCGCAGCAGCAGCGCCGCGTCGGCGCCCGGCGACCGGCCCGCAGCGCTGCCAGGCGCGCCCGCCGCCACCCCGGCGCCGCTGCGCCAGGCCCAGGTGGCGCTGAAGATCAACCTGGGTCAAAAATTGCGGCTGCGTGGCCACGGCGTGGACACCGGCCTGCGCGGCGATCTGGTCGTCAGCAGCCCGGACGGCAAACTGGCGCTGCGCGGCGTGGTGCGCACCGAGGGCGGCACGGTGGCCGCTTACGGCCAGAAGCTGGAGATCGAGCGCGGCGCGGTCAGCTTTGCCGGCGCGCTGGACAACCCGCAGCTCGATGTGCTGGCGATCCGGCCCAACCTCGATGTGCGGGTGGGCGTGCTGGTGGTGGGCCCGGCGCAGAACCCGCGCATCCGCTTGTTCTCCGAGCCCAATTTGGCCGATTACGACAAGCTGTCGTGGCTGGTGCTGGGCCGGGCGCCCGACGGCCTGGGCCGCAGCGACACCGCGCTGCTGCAGCGCGCCGCGCTGGCGCTGCTGTCGGGCGACGGCAAAAGCCCCACCGACGCGCTGCTGGAGGGCATCGGCCTGACCGATTTCTCGGTGCGCCAAAGCGACGGCGACACCCGCGAGACCATCGTCAGCCTGGGCAAGCAACTGTCGCGGCGCTGGTATATCGGCTACGAGCGAAGCGTGAATGCCACCACCGGGAGCTGGCAACTGATCTACCGCATCGCCCAACGCTTCACGCTGCGCGCGCAATCGGGCACCGACAACGCGCTGGACGTGATCTGGTCGTGGCGCTGGTGAGCCCGGGCCGGGCCGGGCGTTGGCCGCTGGCGGCGGCGGGGGCCATGCGAGAATTCTGGCGCTGTGTGCCGCCGTAGTTCAACGGATAGAACAAGCGCCTCCTAAGCGCTAGATACAGGTTCGATTCCTGTCGGAGGCACCAAGACAGGCTTTCAGGTAGACCCAGGTAGTCGCAAGCCTCTCAGTGAATCAAGCACTTAGGGGCTTTTTTCATGCCTGGTTAACGCACAAGGGGGCTGGACAGCGCAGGGGAATGCGGGAAACATTCCGGGGAACGAACCGGGACACCGGGGCAAAAGCCGGGGAACGTTCCCCGGTTCACCCCGACCGGGACACCCCGAAAGGCCCGCCATGCTGACCGACGCCGACTGCAAGAACGCCACCTGCCAGGCCGACCTGAAACGGCGACGCCTGACGGACGGCGGCGGGCTGTACCTGGAGGTTTCCCCGGCCGGGTCCAAGCGGTGGTTTTGGAAGTTCTACCCCGACGGCAAGGAATCCCGGCTGGCGCTGGGCAGCTACCCCGATGTGACGCTCAAGGCGGCCCGGGCGGCGCGCGACGAAGCCCGCAAGACCCGCACGGCCGGCACCAACCCGGTGCAGCAGCGCAAGGCCGACAAGCTG
>JANLOP010000150.1:0-9521 GCA_031366635.1 Betaproteobacteria bacterium
TACTCAAAGAATTGAAGTGAACTTCACTTGCATGAAAATTCAATCCAGTGAGCGCTTAAGGTCCAGCAGACCTGGCATCTCTCAATGCCAAACCCCCACCTTCTAACGCCCACACTTATCGGCTGCTGATTTTTAAAGAGCGCTGCGTTGCAGCATTTGCTGGGATTAACCAGCTTCCAAATCGAATCTGACTTAGCCCAATCGCTTCATCAGTCGACTTGCCATCTCGGTATTTGTTTCGATCACCGCTTTGGTAACCGATCCACTTCACGTCGAGCCTTGAATTCTGGCACGTTCTGCGCACCCTGTAAAGCCCCGCGCAGGTCTTTCTGCTGTCTTTCTTTGCCGCTGTTCTTTGTCGTTCTGCGTGCCACCGCATCGGCAGCGCTCTGTGTCAGCGAAGCTCACGACTATAGCATACGCTGTCGCCGCCCGATGGTGTGATGCGCTGTGGCGTATTGACGGGGGCCGTGACCAGTGGCGGGCTGCGCAGCGCAGACCTCGCATCGCACGCCGGGCCGTGGGGGCGACAAACGCTCTCAGCCGGCGGCTGCACGTTGGGCGGTCTTTTGCTGCGCGGCTGCCCACATCAGTGCCGGGTCGTCGCTGTTCAGCGCGGCTTGGGCTGTCCGTCTCAACCGCGCCGTGTCGGCGCGCAGGATGCGCTGTTTGACCGATGAAATCTGGCTTGGATGCATGGACAGGCTGCGCAGCCCCATGCCGAGCAGCAACTCGGTGAAGGCGATGTCGCCCGCCATCTCACCGCAGACGCTGACCTGTTTGCCAGCGGCGTTGGCTGCGGCGATGACGTCGGCAATCAGGCGCAGCACGGCTGGGTGCCAGGGGTCGTAGAGGTGCGCCACAGCCTCATCGGCACGGTCGATGGCCAACGTGTACTGGATCAGATCATTGGTGCCGATGGAGACAAAATCAAAGTGCTTGAGCAGCAGCGGCATGGTCAGCGCGGCGGCAGGCACTTCGATCATCGCGCCAATCTCAACCTCGTTGAAGACCACGCCACTGTCGCGCAGTTGCTGTTTGGCGCGGGCCAGCGCATCCAGGATGGCGAAAATTTCGCCGCGCTGCGCGACCATCGGGATCAACACCCGCACCTTGCCGTACGCACTGGCGCGCAGGATGGCGCGCAGTTGCTGGCGAAACATCGCCGGCTCCGACAGGCTCCAGCGGATGGCGCGCAGGCCCAACGCCGGGTTCAGCGAGTGCTCGTGGCGCAGCTCGTGCACGGCCATGCGATCAAGTGGCTTGTCTGCACCGATATCGACGGTGCGGATCGTCACGGGCAGGCCGTTCATCGCCTCCACTGCCGCACGGTAGGCCTCGAATTGCTCGTCCTCATCGGGCAGGTCACCGTTGCGGTTCATGAACAGAAACTCGCTGCGGAACAGGCCCACCCCCACCGCGCCGGCCTCCAGCGCATTCGCGGCGTCGCCGGGCAACTCGATGTTGGCCAGCAACTCAACCGCCTGGCCATCGAGCGTGACCGATGGCATGTGGCGCAGGCGGTGCAGCTTGGCGCGCTCGAGGTCACTCTGGCGCTGCCGGAAGCGGTACTCCTCCAGCACGATGGGCGTCGGGTTGACCACCACCACACCGCTGTCGCCGTCGATGATCAGCCAATCATCTTGCCGCACCAGGCGGCTGGCCTCGCGCGCGCCCACCACCGCCGGGATGTCCATGCTGCGGGCCACGATGGCGGTGTGCGACGTGCGCCCGCCCACGTCGGTGACGAAGCCGATGAAAACGCTGCCTTTGAATTGCAGCATGTCGGCCGGGGCGATGTCATTGGCCACCAGCACCAGCGGGTCGGCCCCGCCAAAATCCCGAGCATGGGCCACCTGCGGCAGCAATGCTTCTTCTTTGGCCAACGCGCGCAGGATGCGCTCGGCCACCTGCTCGATGTCGGCCTTGCGCTCGCGCAGGTAGTCGTCCTCCATCTCGTCGAACTGGCGCGCCAGCACGTCGGTCTGCGCTGTCACCGCCCATTCGGCGTTGTAGTGGCGCGTCTCGATCCAGTGGCGCGTGGCCTCGACCAGCATCGGGTCGTGCAGCAGCATCAAGTGCACATCGAGCAGCGCGGCCAGCTCAGACGGCGCATCGGGCGGCAGATCACGCTTGAGCGTGGTCAGCTCGGTGACAACGGTGTCGCGTGCATGGCGCAAGCGCAGCACCTCGTCGGGCGTGAGCGCTGGGTCGACAAAATAGTGCGCCACGTCCACCCGGCTGGAGGCCACCAGCACCGCCCGGCCAATGGCCACGCCGCGCGACACGGGCAGACCGAACATCTGGATGCTCATGCTGCACTGTAGCAGCGCGATGGCCCGATGGCGGGCGGTGCGCGCGGCCCGCTGCCCGGTGGCGGACGGCGTTATTGGCCTTCGCCGAACCGGTCGTTGATGAGCGCCAGCAACGCGGTGGTGGCCGCCTGCTCATCCGATCCGTCGGTCTCCAGCTCGATCTCGCTGCCCAGGCCGGCGGCCAGCATCATCACGCCCATGATGCTCTTGGCGTTGATGCGGCGGCCATTGCGCGACAGATGCACCTCGCTTTGAAAGCTGCCCGCCAGCTTGGTCAGCTTGGCCGACGCCCGGGCGTGCAGGCCCAGCTTATTGATGATGGTGGTGGTTGATCGAATCATCGGCAACGGGCTTCTGCGACTGGTTCTGCGGGCGCGACACCGCGACCGACATGACGCCCTGGCTGGCACCGGCCAGCGCCAGCGTGACCACTTCGTCGAGCGACTTCTGGCGGTAGTTGAGCGCACGCCACAGCATCGGCACGTTGACCCCGGCCACCACCCGCACACCGGCGCGCTCGGCCAGGCGGCGGGCGATGTTGCAGGGCGTGGCACCGAAGACATCGGTGAGGATCAGGGTTTCCGCAGAGGCCAGTTGCGCCAATTGCGCAACGGCTTCGACCTCAGATGTCTGGGCATCGGCTCCGGGCGACACGTCGTAGGCCCCGATGGCCGCCGCTGCCTCGGGAAAAGCATGCACGGCGGCCTCCCGCAGGGCGCTGGCCAGTGGCGCGTGGGCGATGATGAACAGTCCGGTCATGGCGGGTGGCGTAAAAATCAAGCTTGATTATCAGCCCGCCGATAGCGCGGGCCCGTGTTGTGCCGGCCCAACTGCGGCAGGCAGCGGCGCGCTCAGCGAGGTACTTCAATCGACTCAAAAAAAGGCTTGGTCAGGGTCTGATCGGCAACCGGGCCGACCAGCGTGGCCTGGAACACCCGCAGGCCGTGGGCAAACACCAGCACCTGCTCACGCACCGGCTGGCCGTCGGGCAGTTGGCCGCGCAACTGCCACTGCCGTGCAGCGGGCTGCGGTGTCATGCCGGGCACGGCCGCCAGTTGCTCGGCCTCCACCACGCCCTGCACATTGGCCCGGGCGGTGGCGCCGAGTGCCAGCAAGGCCGGGCCGACGCGCGCCGGGTCGGCCATGTCAGCCGAGGCCAGCGCAAAGGTGTGGCCACCGGCCTGGCACACCATCAAGCCCAAATCGACCACCGGGCCGGCCAGCGCCACCGGCCGGGACTGCTGGGTGGGCCGGCAGGGCATTTGCGCCACCAGGCCCCAGCCGTCGGGCCGAACCTGGCGCCAATCGAGCACCGGTGAGCAGCCTGACAACAGCAGGGCCAAGCTCGTCAGCGCGGCCGCCGCGCCCATCGCCCGCCCAACCACCCTGTCCGCCGCCCGACGCCACGGGAATGTTTGAATCATCGGCCGGATTGTCCCGGCTGCCTGGGCAGCATCGGCGTTCAGCCGCCAAACACCTTGCGCAGGATGGCGCTGCCGGTGGCCACCGGGTCGCGTCGGATGTTGCGCTCTTCCTCGCCGATCATCAAATACAGGCCGTCCAGCGATTTGGCGGTGACATAGCGCTGGATATTGGCGTCGTCACCCTTCAACAGGCCGAGTTTGGCGGCCTGGCCGGCAACGGCGTTGAACTTGTCGGCCAGCGCCACTTTCTCGGTGGCCTGGGTGATGATGGGCAAGAACTGCTCGGTCAGCGGTTGGCGGGTCTTGCCGGCAAAGTAGTCGGTGACCGAGTGGTCACCGCCGCGCACGATCTTGACCGCGTCGTCCACCGAAATAGATTTGGCGGTGCTCACCAGCAAGGTGCGGGCCTGCGGCATCGCCGCCTCGGCGGCGCGGTTCATCGCCAGCACCAGTTCATCCACCCGCTTTTGCTGGCCGATGGCGCTGAGCATCTTGGCGGCATCGTTGAGCAGGCCGGGCAGCGGGATGCGCACTTTGGGATTGCCGAAAAACCCGTCGGTGCGGCCCAGCGCACCCACCGCCGCGATGGCGCCACGCTCCAGCGCGGCGCGAATGCCCAGCGCCGCGTCGCCTTCGCTGAATCCGGCCGCCCGTGCCGACGGCCCCGCCCAGCCAGCGACGAAAAACACGCCGGCCGTAAACTGTCTTCTCTGCATTGAGGTCTCCACCATGTCTGTTTCACGCCGCCATCTTGCCACCGCCGCCGGGCTGGCGTTGTTGCCGGCAGCCTGGCTGGCGGCGGCCTTGGCGGGCGGCGGGTGGCTGCCGGGCAGCGGCGACCGCGCCACGCCGGCGCCGCAGGTGGCCTACACCCTACTCAATGGCCAGCAACACCACATCGGCCAGTTGAAGGGACAGGTGGTGCTGGTCAACTTCTGGGCCACCAGTTGCACCAGCTGCGTGGCCGAGATGCCGGCGATCACCGCCACTTTCGAGAAATTCCGCAGCCGCAGCTACCAAACGCTGGCCGTGGCGATGCAATACGACGCGCCCGCCAACGTGGCCAGCTTTGCCGAAAGCCGGCAATTGCCGTTTGGCGTGGTGATCGACAACACCGGTGAGATCGCCCGCCAATTTGGCCCGGTGCAGGCCACGCCCACGACGTTTCTGATCAACAAGCGCGGCCAGATTGTCCAACGCTACCTCGGCGCGCCAGATTTTGCGGCGTTGCACACCCTGGTGGAGCAACTGCTGGCCGAGACCTGAGCGGCGCCGGCAGCAAGCCAGCCCAGTCGGCCCAGTCGGCCCAGTCGGCCAGGCTGTGCAACTCAGGCGTCAAACGGTGTTGCTGACGCCTATGGCGATGCAGGAGATTTTGAAAAAATCCTGCCATCTCGCAGCTTGAAATTCAGAAGCCACTGAGAAATACTCCAGGACTGGGCGAGAACGCGACTGACTGGTTTGCTGCCCCGCTCTTGCGCGGACTGCCGTACCCGACGCGCGACTGGTCAGATTCCGTGGCGGAATGGCCGCGTAGGGGCTGTCCTTGACACTCAATGACAGTGACCACCGCCACCTCCCGACGGCGGCGGTGTCCAAAGCGGATTCTTCGCACTGATGCCTGCTCCCTTGGACCCTCGCAAGCGGAGGGCATTCGAGATCACCGACACCGAACTCAGACTCATGGCAAGCGCCGCAATCATTGGTGACAGCAGCCAGCCGGTGAACGGGAACAGCACGCCGGCCGCCAGCGGCACACCGAGTGCGTTGTAGACGAAGGCGAAGCCGAGGTTCTGCTTCATGTTGGCGATGGTCTCTTCCGAGATCGCGCGGGCCTGGGCAATGCCGCGCAGGTCACCCTTCACCAGCGTGACCTGGGCACTGTTCATTGCCACGTCGGTGCCCGTGCCCATCGCGACGCCCACGTCGGCCTTGGCCAGCGCTGGCGCATCGTTGATGCCGTCACCGGCCATCGCGACGATGCGGCCATCACGTTGCAACTTGTCCACAAGCGCCAGCTTGTCGGCGGGTTTGACTTCACCGTGGACCTCGTCGATGCCGAGCTTTGCCGCGACGGCCTTGGCCGTCGTCAGGCCATCACCGGTGGCCATGATCACGCGCATGCCGGAAGCCTTCAGCGTGGCCAATGCCTCCATCGTGCTGGCCTTGATCGGGTCGGACACGGCCAGTAGCCCGGCCACCTTGCCATCGACCGCCAGCAGCATCACGCTCGCGCCTTCGACACGCAGCGCTTCGGCCTGCACCGTCAGCGATTCGACGGGCACGCCCAACTGCGTCATCAGCGCCGTGTTGCCCAACGCCAGCTTTTTGCCAGCCACGCTGCCCTGCACGCCGATGCCGGTGCTGGACTCGAAGCCCTCGGCCTTGTCGAGCGACAACCCGCGCTCGCGGGCGGCGCTCACGATGGCATCCGCCAACGGATGCTCGCTGCCCTGGTCGAGGCTCGCCGCCAGCCGCAGCACCTCGGCCTCGGCAAAACCCGCTGCAGGCATCACGCGATCGAATCGCGGCTTGCCTTCCGTCAGCGTGCCGGTCTTGTCGACGATCAGCGTGTCTACCTTGCGGAAGTTCTCGATCGCCGCCGCATCGCGGAACAGCACGCCCTGCGTCGCAGCGTTGCCGGTGGCGACCATGATCGACATCGGCGTCGCCAAGCCCAGCGCGCACGGGCAGGCGATGATGAGCACCGCCACGGCGTTGATCAAACCGTAGACCCAGCTCGGCTCCGGCCCGAACACACCCCACACCGCGAAGGTCAGCAACGCGATGCTGACGACCGTGACGACGAAGTAGCCTGCCACCTGGTCGGCCATGCGCTGCATCGGCGCCTTGGACCGCTGAGCCTGCAGCACCATCTGCACGATGCTCGCGAGCACGGTCTGCGAGCCGACTTTCTCGGAACGCATCACCAACGCGCCGTTCGTGTTCATCGTCGCACCGATCAGCTTGTCACCGACACGCTTGGTCACGGGCACAGGCTCGCCGGTCAACATGGATTCGTCGACCGCGCTGCTGCCCTCGATGACGACACCGTCGACCGGGACCTTCTCGCCGGGGCGGACGCGCAGCGCATCGCCGACATGGACGTGTGTGAGCGGCATGTCCTCCTCAGCACCATCGGCGTTGATGCGGCGCGCCGTCTTGGGCGCGAGCCCCAGCAGGGACTTGATCGCCGCCGAGGTCTGCGAACGCGCCTTGAGTTCCAGGATCTGGCCTAGCAAGGTCAGCGAGATGATCACGGCCGCCGCCTCGAAGTACACCGACACACGCCCCATCGAGACGAACGACGCGGGAAACACACCCGGCATCGCCGTCGCAACGACGCTGTAGATGAAGGCGGCCGAGGTACCAAGGCCGATTAGCGTCCACATGTTCGGGCTGCGATGAATCACCGACTGCACGCCGCGCTCGAAGAACGGCCAACCCGCCCACAGCACGATGGGCAGCGTGAACACGAGTTCAATCCAGCTCTGGGTGGCCATCTCGAACCATTGCAGGCGATGCCCTGCCATCGCCTGCACCGTGACGATGATGGTCAAGGGCAGCGTCCAGATGAACCGCCGTTTGAAGTCCAACAACTCGGGGCTCTCGCCGTCATCGAGCGTGGGCATCACGGGTTCCAGCGCCATGCCGCATTTGGGGCAGGCTCCGGGGTGGTCCTGCCGAACCTCGGGGTGCATCGGGCAGGTGTAGACGGTGCCGGCGACTGCCGGCGCTGGAAGCGGCGGTGTCGGGGGTGCTGTGGGTGCGGCAGGTTCGGCGGGCGCGGTGTTGAACTGGGCAGGGTTGGCTGCGAACTTGGCCTTACAACCCGCACTGCAAAAGTAGACCAGCGCGCCTGCATGTTCCAGGACATGAGGCGACTGATCCGTCACCGTCATGCCGCAGACGGGGTCCTTCAACGACCCTGGCGCAGCTTCGGGGGTTGACGCAGGTGGAAGGCGCGAGTTAGCCGCTGGGCCGCCCACCTCGTGTGGGTGCAGTTCATGTCCGCCGTGTTCGTGTGCTGTCTCATTCATCGCTGACTCCGAAAGTGTTCATTCAAAACAAAACGCGACTTCGGATGGTGCCGGGCACCTCGGCGAGTTTGACCAAAGCCATGTCGGAGTGCGCTGCGTCGATATCGATCACCACGTAGCCAATGGCGTCGTTGGTCTGCAGATACTGCGAGGCGATGTTGATACGGTTGTCGGCAAAGACCTTGTTGATTTCCGACAACACGCCCGGCATGTTGTGGTGGATGTGCAGCAGCCGGTGTTTGCCGGGGTGGGCAGGAAGCGCCACTTCGGGGAAGTTGACAGACGACGTGGACGTACCGTTGTCGCTGTACTTCACCAGCTTTTCGGCCACCTCGACGCCGATGTTCTCCTGCGCCTCCATCGTCGAACCGCCCACGTGCGGGGTCAGGATGACGTTGTCGAACTCCCGCAATGGTGACTCGAACACGTCCTTGTTGCTGCGCGGTACGCGCCGGGAAAACGTTGATCGCCGCACCCAGCAGTCTCTTCTGGCGCAAGGCTTCCGCCAAGGGCTGGATCCTGACGACCGTACCGCGCGACGCATTGATCAACACGCTGCCCGGCCTCATGGCTGCAATCTGCGCTTCGTCGATCATCCACTGCGTGGCCTGGGTCTCGGGCACGTGCAGGCTGACCACGTCGGACTGCGCCAGCAGGTCGTGCAACTCAGACACTTGCCGTGCGTTGCCCAGGGAGAGCTTGGTCACCACGTCAAAGAACACGACATGCATGCCCAGCGCCTCGGCCAGCACCGACAACTGCGTGCCGATCGAGCCATAGCCGACGATGCCCAAGGTCTTGCCGCGAATCTCGTACGCGTCGTCGGCCGACTTGAGCCAGTTGCCGCGATGCGCTGCTGCATTCTTTGCGGGGACGCCGCGCAACAGCAGGACGGCTTCGGCCAGCACCAGTTCTGCCACCGATCATGTGTTGGAAAATGGCGCGTTGAACACCACGATGCCGCGCTCGCGCGCCGCTTGCAGGTCAACCTGGTTGGTGCCGATGCAAAAGCAGCCCACGGCCACCAGCTTGGGCGCATGGGCAAACACCTCCGCCGTCAGTTGGGTGCGCGACCGGATGCCGACGAAATGTGCGTCTGCGATCCTGGCAGTGAGTTCGTCGCCGACCAGAGCGCCGGTCAGGCTCTCGATCTGGGTGTAGCCCGCAGCCTGCAGCACGTTGACGGCAGAGGGATGAATGCCCTCCAGCAAGAGGAACTTGATCCTGGCCTTGTTGATCCACGTTTTGATCATGCGAGACCGTCTAAATCGAGTTCATTGATCGTCGGTGGCGCATGTAGAGCGCGGCGGGGACCGCCTTCTTCGTTGTGATTTGCTGGAAAGTCCATGGATTCAATCCTTCCTGGGCGCATCCCTGTCGAGCAGCGCCTTTCGCTCTTCGTACTGCTGCGGAGTGATCTCGCCGCCGGCTAAGCGCCGGCTCAACACCTCGTGCGCGGTTTCGCGTGGGCGGTCCCCTCGCCGGCCGGACCTGCCCCACCCAGAGAAGAACCACACGCCGATCATCAGCAGCCAGAACAGCCACCAGAAACCATGCATGCCGACCATGTAGCTTCCGTCATGAAACATGCTGCCTCCTTCACGTCGAGCCGGCGCCGACAGGCCGGTCGACCAGTGCCGAGCGGACTCGGTCGAGCCTTTGGCGCACCTCGTGCGCGACGCGGCCGACCTCGGGATCGTTGGTCATTTGCAGCACCGCGACCGGGTCCATGAACCCGACGA
>JANLOP010000156.1:0-9335 GCA_031366635.1 Betaproteobacteria bacterium
ATGCGGCCAAGCATCTCTACCTGACCTTCCCGATGCGGATCTACAAGGGCCGCATGCCGCCGCTGCTGTACGGCGTGGCGATTGTCGAAACCGATGTCGATGCCGATGGCGCGGTGGTGGATGTGCGCTTGCGCCGGCCACCCGGCGCGGCCGAGGTCGGGCCGTGGATCTTGCAGATGATCCGCAAGGCCGGGCCGTTTCCACCGCCGGCCAAGCTGGGCAAGATCACCTACGTCGACATCTGGCTGGTGCACAGGGGCGGTAATTTCCAGCTCGACACACTGACCGAAGGTCAGAACTGACGCCCTGCCCGGTTCGCCTTCAGCCACCCGCGCGGCGTTTGAGCCAGCGCATCAACGCGCCAACCAGCGGCAGCTTTTCATACAGTTCCTCGGCCGCGTCCCAGTAGTCGCGGTGCAGGGTTACCCGCCCGTCGGCGTCAAGCTGCAGGTGGCTGGCGCCGTGGATGCACATCAGGCCGGCCCCGGCACCGCGCCGGCTGAAGCGGAAATCCCAGGTCAGGAAGACATCGCTTGCGGCGGCCACCGCCGTGATCACCACAAAGCGCGGTGCGTCCAGGGTGCGGAACATGTGGTCAAAGATGTGGCCGATGGCAGGCAGCCCCTGCACTTCGTTGAACGGGTCCTTGAAGCGGGCTTGCGCCGCATAGACCTCGCCGAGCCGTGCCAGTGCGGCCGGCGACAAGCCCTCGTAAAAGCCGATGATGCGCTGCACCCGCGGGTCGGCGTGGCGCAGCGGACCCGGCTCAGACATGTACCGCCCGGCGCACCGCGTTGAAGTACAGCGTGTCGGGCAGCCAGCGCAAGGCCTTGAGCAGCCGGGTGAAGCGCTTGGGGAAATGAATCTCGAACTCACCCGTCGCCCAGCCCTGCACGATGGCGCGGGCCGCCGTCTCGGGCGTGATCAAGGCCGGCATGTGAAAGCTGTTTTGCGCCGTCAGCGGGGTGGCGACAAAACCCGGGTTGATCAGTGACACACCCACACCGGTGGGCGCCAGGTCCAGGTACAAGACCTCGGCCAGGTTGATCAAGGCCGCCTTGGTCGGGCCGTAGGCCAGCGCGTTGGGCAGGCCCCGGTAGCCGGCCACGCTGGCCACCAGGCTCAGGTGCGCGGGGCTGCCGCCAGCGGCCTGGCGCAGCAGCGTGGGCAGCACCGCGTCCAGCAGGTGCAGCGCGCCGACGTAGTTGATCTGCTGGTGGCGCAGCGCGTCAGCCAGGTCGAAGGCGGTGGCCTGCATCGGCTTGTAGTGGCCGGCACAGTACATCGCCAGGTCGATTCGGCCGTGGCGTTGCAGCAGGGTCTGCGCGGCGGCCTGCACGGCGGCGGCGTCGGTGGCGTCGAAGGCCAGCGCCTGGGCGCCGGGGTGCTCGGCCACAAAGCCGTCCAGCGCGCCCGCGCTGCGGGCCGAGACGGTGACGGCCGCACCCAGGCCGTGCAGCCGGCTGGCGGTGGCCCGGCCAATGCCGGTGGACGCGCCCACCAGCCAGACTCGCTGGCCGTGCCAACCGGTGATACGCGGGTTCAGAGACATGGCGCGCTGCCTGTGCGTTGGCGGCTGCGGTGGCCGGTGCGGCGGGCGGTCGGGTTGCGGGCCGGGCCGGGCGCGGGGTTGACCCTCATGCCGGCAGCCGCCGGAACGACAGCAGCACCTCGCCCAGCCGGATGCCGAACTTGCACATCACTGCGCGGTTCAGCATCACCTGGTCGTCCACCAAGAACATCCAGTCGTCGAAATTGACCTCCCAGGTGCGGCCGTCCACCGGCAGCAGCAGGGTGTAGCGCCAGTTCAGCGCATTGCCGCTGGCCTGGCCGTCGGCCTGGCCCAGCACATCGGCGGCACGCCCGGTGTAGCGGCCGTCGGCAGTGCGCAGCAGCGTCCAGACACGCTGCTCGCGCCGGCCGTCGCTGTAACTGAACTGCTCGTCCAGCGTGCCGGCATCACCCACCCAGGTGCCGGTGATCAACACCGTGAAGCGCTGCATCACCTTGCCGCTGCGATCTGTGACGATGCCGTGCGCCAGCAGCTTGCCGTTGAAGTACTGGCGCAGGTCGAGTGCGGGCGCCTGGCTGGCGTAGTCGGCGGGGGTCGGGCTGGCGCAGCCGGCCAGCAGCAGCGGCGTGGCCAGGGCCAGGGTTTGCGCCAGCGCCCAGGCGCACCGGGTGGCCAGGCGGCGCAGTTTGGGGGGTTTTGAGTCGATCATGGGCGGTCCAGATGAAAGCGGTGGTGCCACAGCAGTGCGGCCGCCGCCCCCTTGAGCAGGCAGGGCAGCGCGGCGTAAATCAGCGCCAGCGAGACCAGAGCGGCCTCGCTGCGCGCACCGGGGGCGTAGCCCAGCGCCTGCAGCGCCGGCAGCGCCAGGCCGGCGGCCAGCGCCAGGTTCAGCTTGTTGGCGCAGGTCCACCAGCCGAAATAACTGCCCTCATGGCGCAGACCGTGGCCGGCGCGGCGGATCACACCGGCCAGAAGTGCGCCGGGGATGGCCAGGTCAGCGCCCAGCGCAGCGCCGCTGGCCAGGCAGATGGCAACAAATGCCGGGCCATCGCCGGCACCCAGCCGGGCCGCCCAGACAAACGCCGCCACTGCCAGCGCCATGCCGGCCAGCCAGCAGCGCACCAGGCCAAAGCGGGCCACGGCACGCACCCACAGCGGCATCGACAGCGCGCCGGCGGCAAAATAGCAGCCCAGGAACAGCGGCTCCCAGGCCGGGGCCTGCAGCCGGTCGCGGATGAAAAACAGCACCAGCGTGGCCGGGATGGCGCTGGCCACGCCGTTCAGCAAAAACACCGCCATCAGCCGGCGGAAGTTGGCCACCCGCCACGGCAGGGCCCAGGTGGCGCCCGTTGCGCTGGCGCGGCCGCCGGCGGCCGGCCCCAGCAGGCGCGGCGGTACCGGCTTGAACGGCGCCGCGCTCAAGCCCCACAAGCCCAGCACCAGCAAGCCGATGCAGGCGGCCACCATCGCCGGGATGCCGGCCAGCGCAGGCAGCACGCTGGCGCTCAGCACACCGGCCAGCGCCAGGCCCTCACGCCAACTGACGATGCGCGCCTGTGCCGCCGCGCCGCCGCCCAGCCGGGCGCCCCAGGCCTGGTGCAACACGCCGAGTGCGCTGTAGCCCAGGCTGGTGACCACCAGCGCGCCGGCACACCAGGCCAGCAGCGCGCTGGGGGTGCCCGCCGGCGGCAAAAACAGCGCCGCAAAACCCAGCGCCATCAACAGCGCGGCCAGCAGGGCGCCTGCCAGCACCCGCTGCCGGGGCTGGGCCAGGCCCCTGTCCACCCAGCGGCCGAGGGCGGGGTCGATCAGCGCGTCCAGTGCCCGGGTGGCCAGCAGCACCGCGCCCAGGCCGGCCAGCGGCACGCCGAGCCGGGCGGCGTAGTGGCTGGGCAACAGCACATACAGCGGCAGCGCGGCAAAGGCCAGCGGCGCACCGAGCGCGCCGTAGCGCAGACCGTCCAGCCAGGGCAAATTGCCGGTGCCGGGCGCCAGACCGGCCGGTCCAGACCGCAAACCGCCGATCATGGCCGGCCGCTCATCGGGCGTCGCGCTCGGCGCGCGGTTCATTCGCGGCCTTCATTTGTCGCCCCCCAGCCACACCGCCCGCATTCTGGGCTCGGACGTTTTGGGCAACAGCCAGATGCCGAAAAACAGCCGCGCGAAGTCGGCGTCGGCCACCTCGCCCCGAAACTGGCCGTTGAAATAAAAGCGCGCGGCACGGCCCGACTGCTGCACGCCCGTCAAGCGGTCACCTGCCCGCACGTCGGGAAACAGCCGGGTCATCGCCGCCAGCCAGGCGCCGGCCTGGGCGTCGCTGAACGGCCTGATGCGCTGCATCTCGTCGATGGACCGGCTGGCAATCTGCGCGCCGTCCAGCTTGCGGGCGTAGACCAGCTCCAGCGCCAACGGCTGGGCCGCGCCGTCACCGGCCAGCGGCGCCGCGCCCCAGAGCCGGATGTCGTCGATGTGCAGGCCGAAAAACCGCATCACGCCGGTGCCGCGCCAGGCCGCACCGGGCAGCTCGGTGGCCAACTCGGGCGGCAGCGCGGGCGGGCTGGCGGCGGCCCGGGCCCGGCCAGCCAGCAGCCCCGCCAGTCCGCTGACAGCCAGTCCGCTCACGGCCAGTCCGCTGACCGCCAGACCACCGAGCAACAGGCTGCGCCGGTTGAGCACGGGCAAGCGCCTCAAGGCCGGCGCAGCGTGAACTGCATCACATCGGTGCTGCCGGTGGCAAACGCCGCCTCGCAGTAGGCCAGGTAAAACTCCCAGGTGCGCATGAAGCGGGTGTCGAAGCCCAGGCCACGCACCTGCGCGTCCTGGTGCAAAAAATCCTGCCGCCAGCGGCGCAAGGTCTCGGCGTAGTCGGGGCCGAAGGCCAGCTCGTTGTCCACCACCAGGCCGGCCCGGGCGGCCTCGGCGCGGAATGCCGCCGGGCACGGCAGCAGGCCGCCCGGAAAGATGTATTGCTGGATGAAATCGGTGCCCGCCAGGTAGCGCTCAAACAAGGCGTCGGCAATGGTGATCGACTGCACGCAGGCCCGGCCGCCCGGCTTGAGCTGGTCGTGCAGCGTCTTGAAGTAGCTGGCCCAGTATTCGCGGCCCACCGCTTCGAACATCTCGATCGAGACGATGGCGTCATACGGCCCGTCGTCGATGTCACGGTAGTCTTGAAAGCGCAGCGTCGCCTGGCCCTGCAGCCCGGCCTGGGCCAGGCGCTGCTGGCCGAAGGCGAGCTGCTCGGCCGAGAGCGTGACGCCGGTGACGTGGGCGCCAAAATCTCGCGCCGCACATTCGGCCAGGCCGCCCCAGCCACAGCCGATCTCCAGCACGTGGTCGCCGCGCCGCACCTGGCATTGCGCCAGCGCGCGCTGCATCTTGGCTTGCTGGGCGCTGGCCGTGGCCTGGCGCAGGTTGCCGTTGAACCAGGCGCTGGAGTACGTCATGCCGGCGTCCAGCCAGAGCCGGTAAAACGCATTGCCCAGGTCGTAGTGGGCGTGGATGTTGCGCTTGCTGCCGGTGCGCGAGTTGCGGTTGAACAGGTGGCGCGCGCGGTTCAGCAAATTGCCCCACCACGTGCCGTAGACAACGGCCTCCATCGCTTCGCGATTGGCGTTGAGCAGCGCCAGCAGCGCCACCAGGTCACTCGCTGCCCAGTCGCCTGCGATGAAGGTCTCGGCAAAGCCGATATCGCCCGAGCGCAGCACCGCCGCGCACATCTTCCAGTTGTGCAGGCGCAGCGCGGCATGCGGCTGGCCCGGCGCAGCGTCGCCCATCTGGCTGCCAAAGTGCAACAGCCCGCCATCGGGCAACTGCACGTCCAGGGTGCCGGTGTGCAGGTGGCGCAGCAGCGCAAACAGCGCGCGGGCGGCGGCCGGGGCCGATGTCGGCAGGGTGAGTCGGGGGGCGGTGGTGGCAGCAGAGCGCATGGTGGGCGGGCTGGGGTAGGGTCAGCGGATCAACCGGGTGCGCGGTGTTGGCGCGGTCAATGAGAGTGGGCAGCCGGCGCGTCCACCGCGCTGGCCTTGCCAAAAAACGGCACGCGCTTGACCAGCAGGCGCAGCGCCTGCCAGTGGATGCGCAAGATCACGCCGAGGGTGAGCAGCGGCATCTGCCACAGCGCCTGGCGCAGCCGGGCTTTTGTCAGCGGCGCCAGCGCACCGCTGACGCTGGTGCGCAGCAGCGGGCCCGATAAATCGTCGTGCTCAATGCGCGCCACCGTGCGGCCGCAGCCGTAGGCCGCGCCCAGCCCGGTGCGCATGAAGCGGAAGCGGTATTGGCCCTCGACCTGGCAAAACGGCGACACGGTGAACACTTTGCGCGCCACCATCTCCTGGCCAAAACCGAGCTGCGGGCCGGCCAGCAGGTAAAAGTGGCGCCCGCCAAAGGTGTTGTTGACCTCGGCCAGCACAGCCGCCAGCGTGCCGTCGGCGCGGTGGCAATACCAGAAGCTGACCGGCAGAAAGGCATAGCCCAGCACCCGCGGGTAGGTGTGCAGCCAGACCTCGCCCTGGGCGTCGGTGATGCCCTCGCTGCGCAGCAGGCCGTCGATCCAGGCCAGGCAATCGGCACCGCCCGCGCCGTGGTCGGCATCGTGGAAACTCATCCAGCCACGCTGGTTGCGGCGCAAGGTGGGCTCAGGGCGCTGGCCCAGGCAACGCAGCGGCAGCATCAAAAACCAGGTCGGGTAGTCAAAGCCGTGCGACGCCGGGCGCAGCCGCTGGTGGCGCACCCGGCCGATGCCCAGCAGCGCGCGCGGCGTCGGGGTGGCGGGCGGGTTTGCAGCGGGGGTTGCGGACGAGTTTGCGGACGGGGTTGCGGACGGCATTGCGGGCCGGTCTGCCGGCAGGCCCAGCGTGGTCGGTGGGGCCATCACGCAGCCGCCCGCAGCGGGGCGCCCGCGTCTTGCGCCGCCCAACTGGCGCGCAGCGCATCGGCCACCGCCAGGCCCGAGCGCAGGCCATCCTCGTGAAAGCCGTAGCGCGTCCACGCACCGGCAAACCAGACGTGGCTCGTGCCCTGGATTTGCGGCAGCCGGGCCTGCGTGGCGATGGCAGCCAGGTCAAACACCGGGTGGGCGTAGTCAAATTCACCGTGCAAGGTGCCCGGCGCGGGCTCGCGCGTCGGGTTCAGCGACACCACCACCGGCGTGGTCCACGGCAGTGGCTGCAGCCGGTTGATCAGGTAGTGCAGGCAGACGGCGGCTTGCTCTGGCGCAGCGGCGGCGGCTGAGCGCTCGTAATTCCAGGCCGCCCAGGCTTTTTTGCGCTTCGGCAGCAGGCTGGCGTCGGTGTGCAGCACGGCGCGGTTGCGCTGGTAGCGGATGGCGCCCAGCACCGATTGCTCATCGCGGCTGGCCTGCGCGCCCAGCAGTGCCAGGCTCTGGTCGCTGTGGCCGGCCAGCACCACGTCGTCAAAACGCTCGCTGCCCTGCCAGGTGTCGAGCCAGACGCCGGCCGACGCCGTGCCCGGCGGCACCCGCCGCAGTGCCAGCACGGGGGTGTTGAGCCGGGCATCGGGGATGCGGTTGAGCATCCGGCGCACGTACTCGCGTGAGCCGCCGCGAACGGTGTGCCACTGTGGCCGGTCGGTGACACGGATCAGGCCGTGGTTGTGGCAGAACCGCACCATCGTGGCCACCGGAAAGCGCAGCATCTGGTCGGGCGGGCAGCTCCAGATGCAGCCCAGCATTGGCAGCAGATACCAATCGCGGAAGGCGGCCGAGAAGCCGTGCAGCGCCAAAAAATCACCGATCGGCTGTTGCAACGTGGCTTCGTCATCGCGTTCGGCCAGCGCGGTGGCGAGCCGGTTGAAGCGCAGCAAATCGCGCAACATGCCTAAAAAACGCGGATTGACCAGGTTGCGGCGCTGCGCAAACACCGTGTCGAGGTTGCAGCCGCTCCACTCCAGGCCGATTTGCGGCACCTGCACCGAGAACGACATTTCCGACGGCGCGGTGTGCACCGCCAGGTCGGCAAACAGCCTCACCAACTGCGGGTAGGTGGCGTGGTTGAAGACCAAAAAGCCGGTGTCCACGCCGTGCGTCAGGCCGTCCAGCGTCACATCCACCGTGTGCGCATGGCCGCCGAAGTGATGGTCGGCCTCGAACAGCACGACGTTGGCATCGACGGCCAGATCGGCAGCGTTGGCCCCGTTGACCAGTTGCCAGGCCGCCGCCAGGCCCGAAATGCCCGAGCCGACCACCGCCACGCGCCGGCGGCGGCTCATGCGCCACCCTGCTGGGCGCCGACGGGGCGGTGCAAAAAAAGGGCCGTGCAGCGGCCTGAGACCAACGAGGGAGGGAGGGAGGAGGAGGAGATGGGCCTCAGGGTTTCAATCCGGAATCCCGAAAGGCTGCACGGCGCAAAAAACGGTGGAACCAGACCATCAGCAACAAACAACGCTGCAGGCGGTTGGTCTGCCGACCCCTTGTTTATCGGCTGTCCATTGCCTGCATTGAGTGCGGCTGTGTGCAAAGGTTCCGATTTGGACGGCGGCTTCAGCGACAGTGGGACAGTGGTTGAAACCATAAAAACCTTGATGGATTGAACTGATTAGTCTAAGTATGACTGAACGGTATAATTTTGACTTGAGTAGTTTCTTCAAATCCCTGATGAAATTTGGGTCTTTGGGATCGGTGGCGGATGCGTGGCTGATCACCGCATCGCCTGAGCGGCTGATCAGGTATTTGTGGAAGTTCCAGGTGGGCACCTGGGCGCTGCGCTGGGCCAGCGCGGCAAACACCGGGTTGATGCTGCGCCCGGCGCCGGGCGCCACATTCGATTTGGCAAACATCGGCAAGCGCGCGCCGAAGGTGTTCTCGCAAACGCCGCGATCTCGGCGCTGCTGCCGGGCTCTTGCTGGCCAAAATCATTGCGGGGCAAGCCCAGCACCACCAGGCCGCGCGTGCGGTAGCGCGCATAAAGTGCTTCCAGCGATTTGGACTGCCCGGTGAAGCCGCAGTAGCTGGCGGTGTTGAGCACCAGCACCACCTTGCCGGCGCTGTCGCACAGGTTGACGGGTTTTTCGTCCTGCGGCCGGGGCTGGGTTTGCTGCAACAAAGTGGGGCAAGCGGCGGCCGGCGTGTTGGCCGGGGCCGGGGCCGGGCCAGCGCCGGCGGCCTGCGCCGCGCCACTGGCCAGCAAGCAAAGGCCGGCGGCCAGGCAGGTGCTGCGGTGGCGGCGGGTTTTGACAAAGCTCATTCGGGTCTCCTACGTCGGCCGGGATGGACTGGATGCGGTTCGCGGCGGTTCCGCACCGGGCCCAGGGCTGCTGGCCGCGCGGCTTGGGTCGGCGCAGGGGCCCGGCCTAGAATTGCGCATCAAGCGCCAGCAAGGACCGCAATGCTCTATCCAGAACTCTTTAAGCAGCTCGAAGCCGTGCGTTGGAACATGGACACCGACATCCCGTGGGCCAGCTTCGACGCCAGCAAACTGACCGACGCGCAGGCGCAGACGATCAAGATGAATGCCATCACCGAGTGGGCGGCATTGCCGGCCACCGAGATGTTTTTGCGCGACAACCGCGACGACAGCGATTTCTCGGCCTTCATGAGCGTCTGGTTCTTCGAGGAGCAAAAGCACTCTCTCGTGCTGATGGAATACCTGCGCCGCTTCCGGCCCGAGCTGGCGCCCACCGAGGCCGAATTGCACGAGGTGCGCTTCGAGTTCGACCCGGCGCCGGCGCTGGAGACGCTGATGCTGCATTTCTGCGGCGAGATCCGCCTCAACCACTGGTACCGCCGCGCCGCCGAGTGGCACACCGAGCCGGTGATCCGGCAGATTTACGAGACGCTGGCCCGCGACGAGGCCCGCCACGGCGG
>JANLOP010000178.1:0-4553 GCA_031366635.1 Betaproteobacteria bacterium
AGGCGCGCCGTCATGCGCCGTCTCCGGTGCCGGCCAGCGGCCACAGCAGCACGCGGTTGTTGCCTGAATCAGCCACCAGCAGCGTGTGCTGGCCTTGCAGCGCCACGCAATACGGCCAGCAGACGCTGTCGCGCGCGGCCGACCGCCAGCGGTTGTCGCCCTTGCTGTTCCAGTCGGCCTGGGCGGCCAGCGCACAGGCATTCACGCCGTCTGCCGTCAGCGCGGCCAGCGCCCAGGCCAGCAAGCGCGAGTTAGCGGTGTCGGCCACCACCAGCAAATCACCCGCCACGGTGGCGCCGTAAGGCATGTTCAGGCAGGCGGCATCGGGGTAGTAACTGGCCTGGTTGTGCTCAACCCCGGCCATGCCACGCTGGCCGATGACGCAATCGCAGGCGGCGTTGTGCGCCAGCGGCGGGGCGCGCCACAACAGCAGCCGGTTGTTGCCCGCGTCGGCCACGCACAGCCCGCCCGCCGGAAAGCTGATGGCATGCGGCCAGCGCAGGCTGGACGCGGTGGGTGCCGCGCCGCCGTTTTCATCGCGGTGTACAAAATCGGTTTGGCCCAGCACCAGGCTGGCCGGCTCACCGTGGCGCTGCGGCAGGCCGGGCCACATCAACACCCGGCGGTTGCCGGTGTCGGCCACCCACAACCGGCCACCGTCCCAGGCCACGCAATACGGCCAGAACAGCGTGCTTGCCGACGGGCTGTCTTGCCCCCGGTTCGACTCGCCCCCGGTGCAGTCAGCCTGGCCCAGCACCACGTCGGGCGGCTGCTGAGACCGGGTGGGCTGGCTGTGCCAGATCAGCACCCGGTGGTTCCAGGCATCGGCCACCACCAGGCCCGCGCCGCCGGCGCCACAGCGGGCGATGCCGGTGGGCACGTTCAGCGACCCGGCGCTGGGGCCGCCGCGCGCATTGCGGCCCTCGCGGTCAAACGCCGGCTGGCCGATCAGCACATCGGCCGGCGCCTGGTCTTGGCCAGGCGTCTGGCGCCAGCCCAGCACCCGGTGATGGCCGGTGTCAGACACCCACAGCCAACCGTCAGCGCCGGCACAAACCCCACGCGGGCCGAACATCGTGCTGGCCGATGGCACGACCGGGCTGACCAGGCCAAGCGCATCGTCCCGGGCGCCCAGGATCACCCGGGCGCCGTTGGCATCCAGCAAAGGCCGGCAGGCCACGGCAGCGGCGGGCGCCCGGCGCGCCGCTGGCGCCAGCGATACCCGGGTTGCCGATGGCACGGGCATCAGGGTTTGCCGAATCGGCACCGGTGTCAGCGCGGTTTGCGTCATGGCTTCTCAACGCCGCAGGCGCACGGTGATGCGCTCACCCAGCACCTTGACGGCATGCACCGCCAACTGCACCTCGGGCACGGTCAGGCACTCTCCCGTGTCGAGCCGGTAGACGAATCCGTGGTAGGGGCAGCGCAAGGTGCTGCCCTCCACCAGACCCCCGTCCAGCGGCATGCCCATGTGGGCGCAGGCGTTGTCCAGGCAAGAAACCGCGTCGCCCTGGCGGAACAGCAATACCTCGCGCCCGTCCACGGCGCGCGAGGCGAGTGCGCCATCCTGCAAATCCTGCAGCGCGCAAACATCGGCCCAGCCAGTGTCTTGCTGGCGCGCAAACGGGCTGACAAAGTGCACCACTTGCGCCGCACCCGCGCTGTGCTCGGGCGCGCCCCGGCTGACGCGGTTGACATGCAACACCTCCGGGCACAGCGCCTTGATGGCTTTCTCCACCCCCTCGCTCAAGGTCTCACCCGACGACGGGCATGACTGGCAAGAGCCGATCAGCCGCACCTCCACGGTGTCAGGGAACTTGACCGCCACCAATTCAACATCGCCGCCGTGCTGCTGCAGCGACGGCCGCACGTCGGCCAGCGCCTGCGCCACCCGGTGCTCCAGCGGCGGTTTCACCAGCCCGTGGAACAGCAGCACCTGGTAGACCAGCGGATCGCGCACCGCCTGGCGCAGCGCCGCAGCGGCCGCTGCATCGGCCTTGAGTGCACGGATCAGGCGCTTGAAAGCCGCCGCATTCAACTCCTCAATACCTGTCTTGACGGCAGACAGCAGTGCCTGCTGGGCCGGCTCCCAGGCCTGGGCCAGCGTTTCCAGGCGCGCCAGTTCACCGGCGCGGCGGCTCAACTCATCCGCTGACTCGGCAAATGCCGAATCGAGGTCGGGGGCGGGGTCGCGGGCGGTCATCGGGTGCGGCTTTGCCGACTTCAGGCGTACTTCAAATCCTTGAACAGCAGCGGCTGCAGCAGGCCGCCGACCAGCGACGCCACCACCACGCCCACCAGCGGTGAAACCCACCAGCCCAGCACCAGCAGCAGGCCCAGGCAGACAGCGAAGCCTTTCAGCCATTGCCGCAGCACGGCCCGGCTGTCGCGAAACAGCTTGCCGGCAAAAAACAGCTTGACCGAGTTGAGAAACATGTCGAACACAGCAGCCCCTTCAACGCGCGAAATACAGAATGACCAAGCCCACCAACACCGCCGGCAAGGCGGCGGTGGGGCCGTAGAGGGCACCCATCAGCGCGGCCAACTCTTTGCCCAGCGCGTCGGCGCCGATCTTCAGGCCGCTGGCTGCACCCCCGGCCAGGGCCAGCAGCAGCGCCAGCAACAGCAAGCCGAACAGGCTGACGAGGGTCATCAAACAATCTCCGTGCTTCGCACTGCGGTGCGAGCCCGCTGCGGGGCGGCCGGGCCGGGGCTCATGCGCTGGCGCCGGGGTTGGCTGACATGAAGAAACTGTGTTCACCGGGCAGGCGCTGCTGCTGCTGGACTTGCATGTCGGCCGCGATCTCGGCTGCCACCTCGGCCATCAACCCGGCCTTGTGGCTGTCGCCGTGGGCCCGGAACAGCGCTTGGGCCTCTTGCACCAGGGCCAGTGCTGCGCCCAGCGGGTCGTTGTCACCGGCGGCCGGTTGGCTGGGATCGGGCGCAAAGCTGCGCAGCGCATTGGCCTTGTTGGCGATGGTGTTGGCGTATTCCAGCGGCGTGTCGCGCGCGTTGCGCACCCGCAGCGCCTCGTCGTATGCGGCCAGCGCGCGCAGGTTGTTCTCCAGCACATGGCTGCTGGATGCGTACTGCAGCGCATTGCCCAGGTTGTTGTTGATCATCGCGTACTCGGTCGGGTGGTCGATCAGGTTGATGACCTTGAGCACCTCTTCGAAAGACTGCACCGCCAGTGCCTCGCGCATGCGGCCCCGCTCGTCGCTGACCGGCATCGACAGGTAGGCGATGGCCAGGTTGTTGTGCAGCACCGAATATTCCTGCGGCCAGGCCTCGCGGCTGAAGGTGCGCAGCGAGCGCTGGTAGGCGCTGATGGCGTCGGCGATGCGCCCGCGCCCCAGGCCCGCCAGCGCCTGCATGACCAGCCCCTGGTTCAGCTCAAGCTCGGCCACCTCTTCGGGCTTGGCATGCACTTGCAGCGTCTGGATCGCGGTTTGAAAGCACTCGAGCGCCCGCTCCAGGTTGTCGGTGCCCCCGTCGGCGGTGTTCTCGGGCAAGGCTTGCAGCGCGGTGCCCATGCGGGCGACGATGCGTGCGCGCAGCAGCACGGCCTGCATCGGGGCCATGTCCAGTGCCCGCTCGTACAGACTCACCGCGTCGGCCAGTTGCTGCGCCGACTTGGGCCGCGCCTGCATGCCCATGGCAATTTCCATCAGCATCTCGGCGCGTTCCTCGGGCGACGCATCGGCCTCTTCGGCGGCGCTCAGTGCGGCTTCGAACTGCGTGTTCGGCAGGGTGGTGGAAAGGGGTTGCAAGGCGAGCCTCCGGAGGCGGATGCGGGATCGGGCACTGCTTCAACTTCAATCTAGCGAGCGTTCAGGCAATCGTCAAGCTGGTATGCGAGTGCAAAGATAGTTTGCGCTCTGCCGACGCGCCACCGACGCCTCGGAACACGTGCGAGCCGAGCCTTCAGACCCCTTCAAAGCGGTCGCAGCCCTTCGATCAACAGCGCCCCCGCCTCAGACACCCAGCGCACATTGAACTGACGCTCGGGCGCGAACGGGTCGAGCCCGAGGCCGGCCAGAAAGTCGGGTGCCAGCATGACGCGGTCGCCGCGCAGGTTGCGTTGCTTGAGCAACATGCCGCCGGCCACGGGCCCGCTGAGCGGCAGCAAAAACACCTGCCCATCGCGCTGGATCAGCGCCGCCGACGCAACGCCGCCGAGGTACAGCTCGCAGGTCTCGACCGGCACCAGCACGCGCCCGCCGCCGATGCTGACGCTGTGCACTGCGCTGGGCATCACGTCAGCGCCGCAGCGTGCCAGGCGCGAATGGTCTGCGCGATGCGCTCGCAGACCTCGCCCACCGCGCGGCTGACCGGCGGCGTCAACTCGGTGCCCAGTTCCAGTGAGCCGGCCTCGATCAAATAGACCGTCAAATCGCTGGGGAAAGCCGCGCCGAAGATGCGCCGCCCGGCATGCACCGCGTGGTCCCAGCGAAAGTCGTGCAGGCTGTAGGCGGGCTGGTGCACGGTGTCGATCTCAGTGCCGGGCAGGCGGAAGATGGCACCGGGCTCACTGCCGCTGCGGCAGGCGTCGA
>JANLOP010000212.1:0-21499 GCA_031366635.1 Betaproteobacteria bacterium
CGACTTGAAATCGTTGTACAGATCCACCGCAGTGACCAGTGCGCCCAGGTCTTTGACCAGCATGTCGGCCGGCACCTTGGCGTTGTCCATCACGCTCTTGAACTTGAAAGCCTCTTGGTTCACCGCGCCGCCCGCAATCGCCGTGCTGCCGCCCCTGCTGAACATCGCTGCCCAGTCGGTCTTGATCTGGCCGAACAGCAGCTTGGCCGCCGCGATGGCCGTGGCCGTGGCGCTGGGCGCCGCCGGTGTGCTGCCGGCGGCGGCGGCGCTGCAGTCGGTGCAGCCCAGGTTGGCCACCACGGTGGTCAGCACGGCCGCATCCACCCTGGCGCGCACCGCGTCGCTGGTGAGCACGGTGGCCACGGCGGCGGCCAGCTTGGCAGAGACATCATCACTGGCGTTGCCCAGCTTGATCGAATCCTTGTTGGCCGCAGCGGCCAGCGCGTCCACCACGCATTTGGCCTTGTCACCGGCGCTGCCGCTGGTGCAACCCAGCCCGCCGCTGCCGGCCAACTGCGAGACGGCGGTGAGCAGCACCGCCAGTTTTTGCTCGTTCACGCCACTGGCGTCGGCCACGCTTTTGGCGGCCACGGTGCTGGGATCAAAGCCCAGCAGTTGGCTGACCGCCGACACCGCCTGGGCGGCGTTGGCCGCAGTCAGGCCGCCGCTGGCCTTGGCGGCGGCGGCGACAGCCATCTCGCTGAACGGGGTGACGCTGGACGACGCGCTGACCGCACCGGCGGCGGTGGGCGTGACCAATGAGCGCATCACAAAGCCCAGCGGCAACGGCTGGCTGGCGTTGCTGACTTCATCGAAGTGGGTGGTGCCGGCATTGGCGCTGACGCGCACCACATACGGCTGATCTTTGGTGCCGGCAAAGCGCAGGCTGTAGCTGCCAGCGGGGCTGGTGGTGGTGTGGGCCAGCGCAGTGCCGGTGTCCACCGTGCCGCCGGCCTTGACCGCAAAAACATCGACATCGGCATTCGCCATCAAGCCTTTGGCGGCCGTGCCGCTGAGCGCCACGGTGGCACTGCTGCTGGGCGGCTCGACGGGGGCCAGATAGGCACTGCCGCCGCCACCGCAGGCGCTGAGCAGGCCGACGCCGGCGATCACTACAAACAGGGAGTTGCGCATCAAGAAATACTCCAAAAGGCATTGCTGCGGTGGCGGGATGCGGTGGGCGCGGCGGCCAACCGGGTTGCTTGCGGGGCACGGGGCACGGTGCGTTCGGCGCCGCCGCCGTGCCAGCCCCAAAAGTCTGAAACCGCCGGGCGGGGTTGGCCGTCATTGAAGGTAAGGATAGCGGCGCGGGAGAGCGCAAAAATGCCACCCCCCACGCTTTGGGGGTGGCGTGCCGATCAACCCGGCCGCCGGTCCAGCAGCATCGCGTCGCCGTAGCTGAAGAAGCGGTAGCCGGCCTCGATGGCGTGGCGGTACAGCGCGCGCTGGTGGGCATGGCCGGTGAAGGCCGAGACCAGCATCAGCAGCGTGCTTTTGGGCAGATGGAAGTTGGTGATCAGCCGATCCACCACCTGAAACTCGAAGCCCGGCGTGATGAAGATGTCGGTCTCGCCGGCCTGGGCCCGCAGCGCGCCGCCCAGCGCGGCCGTCTCCAGCGCGCGCAGCGTGGTGGTGCCGGCGGCCACGATGCGCCCGCCGGCGGCGCGGGTGCGGTTGATGGCCGCCACCGTGGCCGGGCCCACGTCAAACCACTCGCTGTGCATCTTGTGCCGGGCCAGCGACTCAGCCCGCACCGGCTGGAAGGTGCCGGCGCCGACATGCAGGGTGACAGGGGCGCTGGCCACGCCGCGTGCGGCGAGTGCGGCCAGCAGCGCCGCATCAAAGTGCAGTGACGCGGTGGGTGCGGCCACCGCGCCGGGGCGCTGGGCAAACACGGTCTGGTAGCGGGCCACGTCGTCGGCGGCGTCGGCGTGGTTGATGTACGGCGGCAGCGGCACATGGCCGTGGGCGTCCAGCAAGGCCAGCGGGTCGGCCGGAAACTGCAGGTGGAACAAATCGCTGTCAGGCCCGCTGCGGCCCAGCACCTGGGCGCTGAAAGCGCCGTCGGCAAAGTGGATCAGGCTGCCGGGCTTGGCTGATTTGCTGGCGCGCAACTGGGCCAGCACTTGCTGGTTGGGCAGCACCCGCTCGATCAGCGCCTCCACCGCCCCGCCGGTGGCTTTCTCCCCAAACAGCCTGGCCTTGATGACCCGGGTGTCGTTGACGACCAGCAGGTCCCCGGCGTCGAGCAGCGCGGGCAGATCGCGGAAGACGCGGTCCACCGGCAAATCACCCCGGCCATCGAGCAGCCGCGAGGCGCTGCGCTCGGCCACCGGGTGCTGGGCGATCAGCCCGGGCGGCAGCTCAAAATCAAAATCGGCAAGGCTGTGGGGCGTGGCGGGCTTGGGCATGGTGTGCAAGGCGGCGGCCCACCTGAAGACAGGGGGACGCGCGAGATTGTTCCACGCCCGGCTGCGCGGGGGGTCGGGTGGCCTCGGGGGCCGGGCGCGGGGCGTGTCAGCGCGCGGCGGGTGCGGCCGGCCACTGCACCGCAGGCGCGGTTGCGGGTTGGGTGGAAAACGGTGTGGCAGGCGGCGAGGCCGTTTGTGGGCCAGGTTGTGGGCCAGGTTGTGGGCCAGCTTGTGTGGATGAACCCACCGCCGACGCGCCGGGCCCTGCCGGCGCCGCCTCGTCCAGCCCGATCTCGGCCACCGCACCACCGTCCAGCCACTCGCTGTAAACCCAGTCCCCGGCGCTGCGTTGCACGCCCTCGGGCGGCGCGGGCTCGGCCAGCACCGGCACGCCTTTGAGTGCCTGGGCCATGAACTCGATCCAGATCGGCAGCGCCAGGCCGCCGCCCGACTCACGCGCGCCCAGGCTTTGCGGCTGGTCATGGCCCATCCAGGCCACCGCCACCAAGCCGGTGCTGCCCGTGCCGGCACCGACAACTGAACCCACACCCGCCGCCGCTGGCTGGAAGCCGGCAAACCAGGCGTCCACCGCGTCGTTGGTGGTGCCGGTCTTGCCGTAGACATCGCTGCGCTGCAACTGCTGCTGGGCCCGGGCGGCGGTGCCGATGCGGGTGACGTCATTGAGCAGGCTGTTGGTGATGAAGACATTGCGCGCCGGCAGCACCCGCTGGGCCTCGGCCAGCGGCACGGCGGCAGGCGCCTCGAACAACACCTTGCCCTGGGCGTCGCTGATGCGCTCGATCAGCACCGGGGCCACCGGCCAGCCGCCGTTGGCCAGCACGCCGTAGGCCTGCGCCAGTTGCAGCGGCGTGGTGCTGCCGGCGCCCAGCGCCAGCGTCAGGTTCTGCGGCTGGCGGGCGGCATCGAAGCCAAAGCGCACCGCCCAGTCGCGCACCACGTCCACCCCCACCTGGCGCAGCAGGCGGATGCTGACGAGGTTTTTGCTGCGCGCCAGCGCCTCGCGCAACGTCAGCGGGCCGTCAAAACGGCCGTCCGAGTTCTGCGGCGCCCAGCCGTCGGCATTGTCGAGCGGCGCGTCGTTGATGCGGGTGGCCGGCATCACGCCGTGCTCCAGCGCAGCCGAGTACAAAAACGGCTTGAAGCTCGACCCCGGCTGGCGCCAGGCCTGGGTGACATGGTTGAACGGCTGGCGCGTGAAGTCGAAGCCGCCCACCAGCGCCCGCACCCGGCCGCTGACCGGGTCGAGCGCGACCAACGCGGCCTGCACCTCGGGCCACTGGGTGACGGCCCAGCGTGCGCTGTCAGCGGCGCCAGTGGCGCCGGCCTGGCTGGCCGGGCCGGCCGGGCCGGGCGCAGCGCCAACCGGCTCGGCAGCCGGTTTGCCGCTGGCCGCCGGCACCTGCCACACCCGCACGATGTCGCCGCGCTCAATCGCCAGATCGGCCGGCGCCCGGGCCGCCAGCCCGGCCTGGGCCACCCGCAAACCCTCGCCGGTGATGCGCAGCGCCTCGCCGCTGGCCAGTTGCAGACGCAGCTCACGCGGGCTGGCCGAGAGCACGATGGCCACCCGCAACAACTCATCGTCCGGATGGTCGCGCAGTGCCAGCGCGGCGGCGCGCTCGATGTCGGGGCTGGCCGCCGACGCGCCGCCATCTGCGCCCCTGTCTGTGCCGCTGCGTCGGCCCACTTGCGCGCGGTCCGCCGGCAAATCCTCATGGTCTTCCGGGCCGCGCCAGGGCTGGCGCGCGTCGTAGGCCAGCACGCTGCGGCGCAGCGCGGCCCAGGCGGCTTGCTGGTCGGCCGCGCGCAGCGAGGTGGTGACCTTGATGCCCTGTGAATAAGCCTCGGTGCCCAGGCGCTGTACCACCATCTGGCGCGCCATCTCGGCCACATGCTCGGCATGCAGCGGCACTTGCAGTGCGCTGCGGATCTTCAGCGGCTCGGCCCGGGCGCTGGCCTGCTCAGCCTCGGTGATGGCACCGGTGGCCAGCATGCGCAGCAGCACCGTGTGCTGGCGCTGGGTGGCGCGTGCCAGGTTGGTGATCGGGTTGGCATAACCCGGGTTTTGCGGCAGGCCGGCCAGCATCGCCGATTCGGCCAGGCTCAAGGCCGCCAGCGGCTTGCCGAAGTAGGCATCGGCGGCGGCGGCAAAACCGTAAGCGCGCTGGCCGAGGTAGATCTGGTTCATGTACAGCTCCAGAATCTGGTCCTTGCTCAACTGGCGCTCGATCTTCAAGGCCAGCAGCGCTTCTTTCAGCTTGCGCTCGGCCGTCAGCCGGGACGACAAGAAAAACGTCCGCGCCACCTGCTGGGTGATGGTGGACGCGCCCTGGCGCAGACCCCCGGTGGCGGCGGCCAGCAGCGCGCGCAGCATGCCTTTGGGGTCGATGCCCAGATGCTGGCGGAAGCGTGCGTCCTCCACCGCCAGCAGCGCCTGCTGCAATTGCAGCGGGATGGCGCTGATCGGCACAAACTGCCGGCGCTCGGCGCCAAACTGGGCGATCTCCACGCCGTCGGCGGTGACCACCTGCAGCGGCTGGCGTGGCTGGTAGCGGGTGACCCGATCCAGCGGCGGCAGTTGCGGCGCGTACCAGGCCACCGCGCCGGCCAGCAGCAGCCCGGCGGTCAGCAGCAAGGCCAGCGCCCAGCCCAGCGCCAGCCGCCAGCGCCGGGCTGGGCGGCCAAGGGCTGGGGGTGGGCGGGCAAGGCCTGGCGGGCGTGGCATGACGGGGTGGGCGCAGGACTGGACGGTTCAAGACAGCGGCGTTACCGGGCGTGGCGGGCCGGGCAACACGGGCCGCGCTGGTGGGCGAGAGCCGGCACGTGATTATCGGCAAGGCCTGGCCGTCACCGACCTGCCTGCCACGCGCCGCCGACCCGCCACCCACGCACCACCCACGCACCGCCTGTCACGCCGCGCCCACCCGCACGGCAGAATCGCGCCGCATGGCCGTCCCCCCGCCCGCACCCCGCCCGGCCCAGCGGGAGAAGTCCGGCCCGCAACGGGCGCTGGACAAACTGGGCTTGCGGCGCGACATCGATCTGGCGCTGCACCTGCCGCTGCGCTACGAGGACGAAACCCGGATCACGCCGATTGCCGACAGCCCCGACGGCGAGCCGGTGCAAATCGAGGGCATCGTGCAGGATTGCCAGATCGACCTGCGCGGCCGGCGCCAGTTGCTGGTGCGCATCGCCGACGACAGCGGCGGCCTGCTGCTGCGCTTTCTCAACTTCTACCCCAGCCACCAGAAAACCCTGGCCGTGGGCACCCGGGTGCGGGTGCGCGGTGAGGCCCGCAGCGGCTTTTTTGGCCGCGAGATGGTGCATCCGCAATTCAGGGCGGTGGACGCCAACACCCCACTCGCCACCGCGCTGACCCCCGTCTACCCGACCAGCGCGCAACTGCCGCAAGCCTATTTGCGCAAAGCCGTGGCTGCCGCCCTGCAGCGCGCCCCGCTGGACGAGCTGCTGCCGGCCGGCAGCGTGCCGGCCGGCCTGCCCACGCTGCGTGACGCCCTGCAGCGCCTGCACCACCCGCCTGCCGGCGAGCCGATGGCCGCGCTGGACGACCGCAGCCACCCGGCCTGGCAGCGGCTGAAGTTTGACGAGCTGCTGGCCCAGCAACTGTCGCAACTCACCTCGCAGCGTGAGCGGGCCCTGTTGCGCGCGCCGCTGCTGCGCGCCGTGCCGGGTGGCCTGCATGACCGGCTGCTGGCCGCGCTGCCGTTTGCGCTCACCGCCGCGCAGCGCCGGGTGAGCGAGGAGATTGCCGCCGACCTGGCCCGGCCGCACGCAGCCCGGCACGGCGACCCCGGTGGGCCCGCTGACCACGACGGCGACTGCGGCGGGCCCGCCGACCGGCACGGCGACCCCGGCGGGCCCGCCGCAGGCGGCGCCGCTCCGCACCATCACCCGCAAGTCAACGGCGCCGTGCCGATGAACCGCCTGCTGCAAGGCGATGTGGGATCGGGCAAGACCGTGCTGGCCGCGCTGGCCGCCACGCGGGCCATCGACAGCGGCTGGCAATGCGCGCTGATGGCGCCCACCGAGTTACTCGCCGAGCAGCACTTTCGCAAGCTGGTGCAGTGGCTGGCGCCGCTGCTGGGCCCAACAGCCGGCGCCACGCCCGGCGCGCCGCCCGGCACATCGCCCGGCATATCTCCCGGCACACCGGGTGGCGACGACCACCCGGGCATCGCCTGGCTCACCGGCAGCCGCAAAGGCAAGGCCCGGGCGGCGATGGTGGCGCGGGTGGCCTCAGGTGCGGCCCAACTGGTGGTGGGCACCCAGGCGGTGATCCAGGACAGCGTGCAATTTGCCCGGCTCGGCCTGGCCATCGTCGATGAGCAGCACCGCTTTGGCGTGGCCCAGCGGCTGGCGCTGCGCCGCAAGCTGGCGCAGCAATCGCTGGAGCCGCATCTGCTGATGATGAGCGCCACGCCGATCCCGCGCACCCTGGCCATGACCTACTTTGCCGACCTCGACGTCAGCACCCTCGATGAGCTGCCGCCCGGCCGCACCCCCGTGCTGACCAAGCTGTTTGCCGAGCACCGGCGCGACGAGGTGATCGCCCGCATCCGCGATGAGGTGGCGCAGGGCCGGCAGGTGTACTGGGTCTGCCCGCTGATCGAGGAGAGTGAGACGCTCGACCTGCAAAACGCCACCGAAACCCATGGCCAGCTCACGGCTGCGCTGCCCGGCTGCAACGTCGGCCTGCTGCACGGCCGGCTGCCGGCGGCCGAGAAGGCGGCGGTGATGGCGCGATTTGTGGCCGGTGCGGTGCAACTGCTGGTGGCCACCACGGTGATCGAGGTGGGCGTGGACGTGGCCAACGCCAGCCTGATGGTGATCGAGCATGCCGAGCGCTTCGGCCTCAGCCAGTTGCACCAAATGCGCGGACGGGTGGGGCGCGGCGCGCTGGCCAGCGTCTGTGTGCTGCTGTACCAGGGGCCGCTGTCACTCACCGGCAAAAGCCGGCTGCGGGCGATGGCCGAGACCAACGACGGCTTCGAGATCGCCCGCCGCGACTTGGACATCCGCGGCCCGGGTGAATTCATGGGCGCCCGCCAGAGCGGCGACGCGCTGCTGCGTTTTGCCGACTTGGCCGAGGACGGGCCGCTGCTGCAACAAGCCCGCCGGCTGGCGCCCGGGCTGCTGGCGCAGCACGGCGCAGCCGCGCGGGCCCATGTGGTGCGCTGGCTGGACGCGCGGGCTGATTTTTTGCAGGCGTGACAGCGGCGGGCCGCAGGCGTGACAGCGGCGGGCCGCAGGCCATGCGCCGATGGCTTTTGGTCAAAGTTCGATGGTCGCGCGCGGCGCGCTGCCGCAACCCGCTGACGCCACCGCCCGGCACAAGTCTTGCAGATTGCCCGGCTTGCAATTTGCCAGGCTTGCGAATCGCCAGGCTTGCGAATCGCCAGCGCCGGCAACCGGCCCAGCAAGCCGGGGTTGATGGGCCGTTTTCAGCGTGGCGAGGCCGAACCCGACGCACCCCCCGCAAACAGGTGGCAGGCGCCGGTTTCGGGCCAGCGGCTCGGGTTTGTCAGGGTTGCCGCCGCCTGTGATGTTTCCCACAGTCAGAGCCTCTCTTGCAGCATCTCGGTGCGTGCAAGGCCTGCTGAGGCGAACCCGCCCAAGCTCTTTGGTCCTGTTTTTTGTGACCGCGACGCCCACCGTCCCGGCGCAAATTGCCCCCTCTCTTGCACCCCGGAGTAACCGCATGAACCACCGAACTTCTCTGTCTTTGGCCACAAGTCTGGCCGCTCTGGCTTTGCTGGCAGGCGCGTCAGCGCAGGCCAACACCCTCGTCAACGGCGGCTTTGAAGCCGGTGACTTCACCGGCTGGACGCAAGTTGGCAACGTCGACCTCAGCGGTGTGGACACGCTCACGGTGCACGACGGCACCTTCGGCGCTTACTTCGGGCCGGCCACCACGCCGGGCGGCATCGTCCAGACGCTCAACACAGCGGTCGGCGCCAGCTACACCGTCGACTTCTGGCTGAAGAACGAGAACGCGGCCAGCCCGGGCATGTCCAACGCATTCACTTTCAGTTGGGGCGCGATGCAGGTGATGAGCCTGACGGACGCCAGCGTCTCGCCGTACACCCACTACAGCTTCAACCTGACGGCGCTGCAAACCCACACGGATGTGAAGTTCAGCTTCCGCAACGACGCCGGCTTTTGGGATCTCGACAGCGTCTCGGCCGTGCCCGAGCCCGCCTCGATGGCGCTGCTGAGTCTGGGGCTGGGCCTGCTCGGCATGGCGGCGGCCCGGCGGCGTCGCATCGGCTGACCGGCTTGCCGCCCCCGGGGCGGGCGCGTCACCCGGCTTTCACCCTCGAATCAAGGCGCGCTGGCTGGCGTCTTCGACCCACGCAGGTCTTCTGCGGAAAGACAGGATCAAATGAAAAAATCGCTAATTCGCAACGCAACGTTGCTGGCGGCCGCAGCGGCCGCGCTGGGGCTGGGTGGCGGCGTGCAGTCCGCGCCACTGGCCCGGTTTGAGCAAGTGCCGGCCGATGTGGTGACGCAGCGCTTTGTGCCGCGCGGCCTGGACAGCACACCCATCACGGTGGTGGTGCTGCTGGGTGGTGACCCCGTGGCGGCGGTTCAAGCCCAGGTCGGCCGGGCATTGAGCCGGTCCGAGCGTGAGACGGTGATCAATGCCCGCCGGGCTGACCACGCCGCTGTCACGCCGCTGATCGAGCGCCAGGGCGGTGTGGTGCTGGGCCACTTTCAGAGCGCGCTGAACGGCATCAAGGTCAGCATCGCGCGCAACCAGATCGCCGCGCTGCGCGCCCTGCCCGGCGTGGTGGCCGTCAAGCCGGTGGGCATTTATGCGCCCAACAACGCCGTCAGCGTGCCGTTCATTGGCTCGGCCCAGGCTTGGCAACTGCCGCAGCAATATCAGGGCCAGGGCGTGAAAATCGCCATTGTCGATACCGGTATCGACTACACCCATGCCAATTTCGGCGGCCCCGGCACGGTCGCGGCCTTCCAGGCTGCCGCCGCCACCAGCACCGCAGCCGCCAACCCGGCGCTGTTCGGGCCGCTGGCGCCCAAGGTCAAGGGCGGTATCGATCTGGTCGGCGATGCCTACAACGCCAATGCCGCCGCCGGCAGCCCGGCGTTGGTGCCGCACCCCGACGCCAACCCGCTCGATTGCGGCGGCCACGGCAGCCATGTGGCCGGCACGGCCGCCGGCTTTGGCGTCAAGAGCAACGGCGCCACCTTCACCGGCCCGTACAACGTGGCCGCTTACACCGCCAATGCCTTCAAGATCGGCCCGGGCGTGGCACCCAGGGCCGATTTGTACGCGGTGCGCGTGTTTGGCTGTGCAGGGTCCACCAATGTGGTGTCAGAGGCCATCGATTGGGCGGTGGCCAACGGCATGAATGTGATCAGCATGTCGCTGGGCTCCAACTACGGCGATGCTGACAACTCCGAGGCGCAGGCCATCGCCAATGCCACGGCGGCCGGCATCCTGGTGGTTGCGGCATCCGGCAATGCCGGGCCGACGCCTTACATCACCAGCGCCCCGGCCGCCAGCCCGGGCGCGATCTCGGTGGCCGCCACCGACAGCAAGGCCGGCATCCCGGCCGCTTCGGTGGTGTTGTCCGGCGGCAATGGCACGATCACGCTGCAAAACAGCAACGGCGCGCCCTTTGCCAACGGCGTGGTCTACCCCATCGTGGTGCTGCGCAACCCCGACAACTCGGTCTCGCTCGGCTGCACTGAAGCCGAGTACGACAAAACCAAGAACGGCGGCATCGACATCACCGGCAAGCTGGTGGTCACCAAGCGCGGCACCTGCGCACGGGTGTTCCGGGCCGGCGCCGGGCAGAAGTACGGCGCAGCGGCGGTGGTGTTGATCAACACCGCCGCCGGCTACCCGGCGTTTGAAGGGCCGATTCCGGGCGGTGACCCGGCGACCAATCCTTTCGCACCGGTCACCATCCCGTTTTTTGGTGCGTTGCTGGCCGACCAGGCCAAGCTGACGAATGCTGCCAGCAGCCCGGCCGTGGCCACCCCCACCCTCATCGCCAATCCGAGCTTCTTGATCGCCGCCAGCTTCTCGTCTGGTGGCCCGCGCACCGGCGACAGCGTGCTGCGGCCGGGCGTCACCGCACCGGGCGTGGCCACGGTCTCCACGGCGGTGGGCACAGGCACCGGGTCTGTCACCTTCTCGGGCACGTCGATGGCCACGCCGCACGTGGCCGGTGTGGCCGCGCTGGTGATGCAGTCCAAGCCGGGCTGGTCGATCGATGACCTGCGCGCGGCGGTGTTGCAAACCGCGTCGCCCACCAAGATGCGCGACTACGCACCCCGGCTGGAGGGCTCGGGCCTGGTGCAAACCTTCGCGGCGGTCAGCACCCAGGCGGTGCTGCGTGTGGCCGACGACAGCCTGTCGTTTGGCTATGCCGACCTGCTGAAGGATTTCACGGCCACCCGCCAGATGACGGTGCACAACGACGGTGTCAAGCCGGTGCAATTCAACATCACGGTGGCGCAGGCGGCGGGCTCGCTGCCGGGCACTGTCACGGCGCCGGCCTCGGTGATGGTCAATGCCAAAAGCGACGCAGCGTTCCCGGTGACGCTGACGGTGGCGGCCAGCGCCTTTGGCGATGCCTTCACGTTCCAGGACGTGGCCGGCACCATCAAACTGACCCCCAGCAACCCGCGCTTGAACAACGGTGTCTCGCTGACGGTGCCTTACTACCTGGTGGCGCACCGCCGGTCAAAACTGGCGACCACGGCCATCACGCTTGACAGCCTGCCCTCCGGTGCCGACAACCTGACCGTCACCAACCTGGGCGGGGCTTTGGGCGGCACGCCTGATTTCTACTCGCTGGGCCAGGTGTCGCAGTTCCCGCAGGGCGTGCCGTATGCCGACACCCGGGCCGTCGGTGTGCAAACCCTGCCGCTGTCGGCCACCGACAACCTGCTGGTGTTTGCGATCAACACCTTTGGCCGGTTCTCCAACGCCGCCGGCAACCTGGAGTGGGACATCTACATCGACACCACCGGCACCGGCACACCTGACTACCTGTTGTTGGGTATCAACGGCGCCGCCGTCTCCACAGCGGCCTCGGTGCAGAACAGGGTGGTGTCGGCGTTGATCCGGCTCAGCGACAACCAGTTGACGCTGCGCTACCTAGCCGACGTGGGCACCGACAACGCCACCGTGCTGTTGCCGGTCAAGGCTTCGGATCTGGGGCTGTCGGCCGCCAAACCCCGGTTCACCTACTTCGAGCGCCATTTCAGCGGCGACGGCAGTTCGGCCGCGATGCCGGGCAGCCCGGCCAAGTTCCACGCCTTCGCACCGGCGTTGAATGTCAGCAGCTCGGGCAACCTGATCGCCCCGGGTGGGTCGGACACCGCCACCGTCAGCATCAATGCAGCCGAATGGGCGCTGACCCCGGCCCTGGGCTTGATGATCGTGGCGCCTGACAACCTGCCCGGCGGCAGCCAGGCCAAGTTGATCCCGGTCAACTGACGCCCGCGCGGCACCAAGCCAGGCCCGGCAGCGCAAGCTGCCGGGCTTTTTTGCGGCACCATCAGGCACCGCCACCTGCCGCACAGGCAGACCATGCAGTTCGGCCAGCATGTCTTCATCAGCTACGCGCACCGCGACAACAAACCGCTGGGCGACGGCGACCCGGGCTGGGTGAGCCGGTTCCACACCTTGCTGTCCAATATGCTGGACGCGCGCATGGAAGACGAGCCGCGCATCTGGCGCGATGAGACGCTGCAGGGCAACACGGTTTTCAGCGACGAAATCCTGCACCAGATTCAAGACACCGCTGTGCTGCTGTCGGTGGTCAGCCCGCGCTACGTCGGCTCTGAATGGTGTTTGCGCGAGGCCAATACGTTCTGCCAGGCGGCGCAATTGCTGGGCGGGCCGGCGATCAACCGCAACTCGCGCGTCTTCAAGATCATCAAAATCCCACCGGGCAGCCAGGACGCGCTGCCAACGGCGATGCGCGACACGCTGGGCTTTGATTTCTACCAACTGAGCGGCCAAGACCCGCTGGAGCTGGACCCGGCCTACGGCCCGGGCATGGAGGTCAAGCTCAAGACCGAGGTGGCCCGGCTGGCCGGCAAGATCGCCCGCATGCTCGGCGCGTTGGACGCGCTGGCCGCGCCGGCCGGCGGCAGCAACAAGCCGGCGGTCTACCTGGCCGAGTGCAGCCACGACCGCAACCCCGACCGCGAGGCCCTGCGCACCGAGCTGGAATCGCACGGCTACCCGGTGCGGCCCGACTGCACGCTGCCGCTGCAAGAGGCCGACTACCGGGCCGAGGTGGCGCACCAACTGGCGCAGTGCGCGCTGTCTGTCCACCTGGTGGGCAGCAAATACGGCGCCGTGCCCTACGGCGCCAGTGAGCAGTCGGTGGTGGTGCTGCAAAACGAGCTGGCGGTACAGCGCGCGCGGGCCGGCCTGTTGCAGCGCGTGGTCTCGCTGCCGCAGGGCACGGCGTCTGACGATGCCAAGCAGCAGGCTTTCATCCACGCGCTGCACACCGACCTGGCCGTGCAGGGGCCGGGTGATCTGGTCACCGCCGGGCTGGAGGCGGTGAAAGAGTCGGTGCGCGCCGCACTGGCCCGCATCGAGGCACCACCGCCGCCGTTGCCACCGCCGCCGGCCGCTGCGCAGCCCGCCGCCGCCGGTGTTGCGGCCGGTGGCAGTGCGGCCGATGCTGCCTCGGGCGCGCCCGCCGGCACGGTCTACGTCATCTTCGACAAGCCCGATCTGGCGGCCACGGCCGCGCTGCGCAAAAGCCTGGCCATGCACGGCAGGGTGCTCAAACCGGTGTTCTCGGGCGACGCCGGTGAGGTGCGCAAGGCCAACGAGCAGTGGTTGATCGAGTGCGACACGGTGTTGATCTACTACGGCAGCGGCTCGGATGCCTGGAAGGCGAGTGTGGACAGTGAGCTGCGCAAGGCCGTCGCGCTGCGCGGCGGGCGGCCGTTTGGCGCCGTGGTCACCTGGCTGGCCGGGCCGGCCAGCGATGACAAGGCCGATCTGGTCGATACCGGCGGCGCGGCGGTGATCGACGGCCAGGCCGGGTTCTCAGACGCGCTGCTGGCGCCGCTGCAGGCCCGCCTGGGTTCCGCCGGCCCGCAACCCGCCAGCGCGCAGCCCGCCATGCCGGCCGGCCCCGCCGCAGGCGCTGACCATCATGGCTGAGCAGCCCGGCGGCGCCACCGTGCGCAACCCCTACCCGGGCTTGCGGCCGTTCCGCACCGACGAAGAGCACCTGTTCTTCGGCCGTGAGCACCAGGTCGACCGGATGATCGACAAGCTGGCGGTGCAGCGCTTTCTGGCAGTGGTGGGCACGTCGGGCAGCGGCAAATCGTCGCTCGTCAACTGCGGCCTGCGGCCGGCGCTGCACCGCGGCCACATGGCCAGCGCCGGCGCCGCCTGGCGCATGGCGCAGTTCCGGCCCGAGAACGATCCGCTGGGCAAGCTGGCGCAGGCGCTGGCGGCCCCGGGTGTGCTGTACGACGCGGCGGCAATTGCCACGATGGCCCGCAAAGGCCTGCCCACCGCCGAGCTGGTGGCGCTGACGCTGCGCCTGGGCAGCCTGGGCCTGGTGGACATGGTGGCGCAGGCCCGGCTGCCCGCCGGCACCCAGTTGCTGGTGGTGGTGGACCAGTTTGAAGAGCTGTTCCGCTTCCGCAACAGCGCCGACAAAGCGGCCAACACAGCAGCCGACAACGCGGCCAACACGGCGGCCAACACGGCGGCCACCGCAGCCGTCACCGCGACGGCGGACGACGCCTTGGCCTTCGTCCAGTTGCTGCTGGAAGCGGCCGCGCAAACCGAGCTGCCGATCCACGTGGTGTTGACGATGCGCTCGGATTTTCTTGGTGACTGCGCCCAGTTCTGCGGCCTGCCCGAGGCCATCAACGAGGGCCAGTACCTGGTGCCCCGGCTCACCCGCGACGAGATCCGCGCTGCCATCACCGGCCCGGCCGGCGTGGCCGAGGCCCAGATCGGCCCGCTGCTGCTGACCCGCCTGCTCAATGACGTGGGCGACAACCCCGACCAGTTGTCGATCCTGCAACATGCGTTGAACCGCACCTGGTTTCACTGGGAGTCGGCCGGCGCCAGCGACGCGTTGGCGCTGGCCCACTACGAGGCCGCCGGCGGCATGGCGCACGCGCTGGACAAGCACGCCAACAAAGCCTTTGGTGAGCTGGCGGGGCCGGCCGAGCAGCGGCTTTGCGAGCGCATCTTCAAGGCCCTGACCGACACCGGCACCGACGCCCGTGGCGTGCGCCGGCCGAAGCGGCTTGACGAGCTGGCCCGCATCACCGGCGGCACTGCGGACGAGTTGCGGCGCGTGCTCGACATCTTCCGCAAGCCCAGCCGGTCGTTTTTGATGCCGCCGCTGGCCGACGCGCTGGGCCCCGACTCGGTGATCGACATCTCGCACGAGAGCTTGATGCGGGTCTGGGCACGGCTCAAGACCTGGGCCGACGAGGAGGCGCAATCGGCGCGCATTTACCGGCGGCTGCGCGAAACCGCGCTGGAGCACCAGGACAAGCGCGTCGGCTTCTGGTCGCTGCTGTTCTGGGCCTACAACGTGCGCGCCTGGACCGGCAAGCGGCAAGGCACGCTGGGCATGCGTTGGGTCGGCATCTTCATCACCGACCTGAAGGGCCAGCCACTCGGCCGGTGGCGCGCCACCGGGCGCTTTTTTGCGCGCTTCCTGTCGTATTACACCGGTTATGGCTTCTGGCTGCAAAACGTCAACGGCCGGCGCCAGACGCTGCATGACCGCATCAGCGGCAGCGTGGTGCTGCGCCGGCCGGCCAAGAAGGCGGCAACGCCACCCGACAGCCGGTGACGCCGACGGCCCCCCGTGAAATTGCGTGGCAAGAGGGCCGATGGCCCCGGCCCGACCTGCCCCGCCCGGGGCTGGGGCCGCACAAAACCGGGCACACTCGGCCGCCATGCTGCCCGACGCCGCCCCGCCGTTGATCCGCCTGCACCAGGTGCACAAGCGATTTGCCAGCGGCCTGCAAGCGCTGGCCGGCGTGTCGCTGGCGCTGCGGCCGGACGAGTTTGTCGCCCTGCTCGGCCCGTCGGGCTGCGGCAAAAGCACCGTGCTGCGGCTGGTGGCGGGGCTGGATACGGCCAGCGCCGGCCAGGTGCAGGCGCCCGCACTGCTGCCCGGCCCGGCCAACGACACCGCCTTCGTCTTTCAAGAGCCCACGTTGATGCCCTGGGCCAGCGTGTTTGACAACGTCTGGCTGCCGCTGCGGCTGCAAGGCCAGTCGCGCAGCGCGGCAGCACCGGCGGTGCGCGACGTGCTGGCCCGGGTCGGCCTGGCCGAGTTTGAGCGGGCCCACCCGGCGCAACTTTCGGGCGGCATGAAGATGCGCGCGTCCATCGCCCGGGCGCTGGTCACCCGGCCCCGGGTGCTGCTGATGGACGAGCCGTTTGCCGCGCTCGACGACATCACCCGGCAACGGCTGAACAGCGATTTGTTGCAATGGTGGCAGGGCCAGGCCAGGCCGATGGCCGCGCTGTTTGTCACCCACAGCGTGGCCGAGGCGGTGTTTTTGAGCCAGCGCGTGCTGGTGATGGCGGCCCGGCCCGGCCGGGTGGTGGCCGAGTTGCTGATCGACCAGCCCTACCCGCGCCAGCCCGATTTTCGGCACAGCGCCGCATTTGCCAGCGCCTGCCGCACGCTGGGCAGCGCGCTGGCCGATGCCCACGACGCTGCTGCCCCGCAGCCCGCCGGCCGGCCATCGGCCGTGGTGCGCACTTGACCGCCCGGCCCACCGCCCGGCCCAGCGACGTGCTGCGGGCGCGAGGATCAATCCGCTGGCCTGCTGTGGGGTCGGCGCTGGCAACCACACTCTTGCCCACGCTGGTGCTGCTGGGCCTGCTGGCCGCCTGGGAGCTGGCCGTGCGGCTGGCCCACATCCCCGCCTACACCCTGCCCGCGCCGTCGCTGGTGGCCAGCACGCTGGTGGCCAACTTCGGCTCACTGGCCGGCAGTTGGTGGGTGACGGTCAAGATCACCGCCGGTGCGCTGGCGCTGGCCTGTGCCGGCGGCGCGCTGATCGCCGGTATGTTTGCGCTGTCGCCCACGCTGGAGCGGGCGCTGTTCCCGGTGGCGGTGGTGTTGCAGGTCACGCCCATCGTGGCGGTGGCCCCGCTGATCCTGATCTACGTGCAGAGCACCACCGCCGCGCTGCTGCTGTGCGCCTGGATCGTGGCCTTCTTCCCGATCTTGTCGAACACGGTGATCGGCCTGCGTGCTACCGACCCGCATCTGCGCGACCTGTTTGTGCTGTACCGCGCCACGCCCTGGCAGCGCCTGGCCCTGCTGCGCACACCCACCGCGCTGCCGTATTTTGTGGCGGGCTTGAAAATCTCCGGCGGCCTGAGCCTGATCGGCGCGGTGACGGCCGAGATGGTGGCCGGCGCGGCGGGCCGCGACACCGGCCTGGCCTCGCGCATTCTTGAGGCCAGTTTCCGCACCGAAACGCCCAAGATGTTTGCCGCGCTCACGCTGCTGGTGGCCACCGGGGTAATGATTTTCTGGCTCTTCAACGCGCTGTCGCGCTGGTTGCTGGGGCCGGGGTTTGCGTCAGAATCATCACGCCCGTTGTGACCTCCCGCCTGATCGAAAGGACTCCGCCGATGCGCACCCACCTGCTCACCACCACGCTGGCCCTGGCCGTCACCGCCATCGCCATCGTCGCCACGCCGGCCCCGGCCCAGGCCCAGGCCCAAGACAAGATCACCTTTGCCACCAACTGGAAGGCCCAGGCCGCGCACGGCGGCTTCTACCAGGCGCTGGCCGATGGCACCTACAAAAAATACGGCCTTGACGTGACGATCCAGCCCGGCGGGCCGCAGGTCAACAACCGGCCGCTGCTGCCGGCCGGGCGCATCGATTTCTTGATGACCGGCAACCTGCTGCACAGCTTTGACAACGTCAAGAACCAGGTGCCCACCGTGGTGGTGGCGGCGATGTTCCAGAAAGACCCGCAGGCCCTGCTGGCCCACCCGGGCCAGGGCTACGAGAACTTTGACAACCTGAAGAACGCGCCGCTGGCGCTGATCGCCAAAGACGGCCAGTTCAGTTGGTGGCAGTGGCTGAAGGTGACGCACGGCTTCAAAGACGAGGCGCTCAAACCCTATAACTACAACCTGGGCCCGTTTCTGGCCAACAACAAGGCCATCCAGCAGGGCTACTCGGTGGCCGAGCCGATTTATGTGCAGGCGCAAGGCCAGTTCAAACCGGTGGTGCATTTGCTCGCCGACCACGGCTTCTCAACCTACAGCACCTTGATCGAGGCCCGCACCGAGACCGTCAAGACCCAGCCCGATCTGGTGCAGCGCTTTGTCGATGCGTCGGCCGTCGGCTGGGTCAACTACCTGTACGGCAACCGCAAGGCCGCCGCCGCGATGATGTTGCGCGACAACCCGGAGATGACCGAGGCCGAGATGGAAGCGTCGGTGGCGCTGATGAAGGCCCAGGGCATCGTCGATTCAGGCGAGGCGGCCTCGCGCGGCATCGGCGCTATGAGCAGCGCCCGCATCGCCGACTTTTACGCCCAGATGGTCAAGGCCGGGCTGTACAAAGCCGGCGAGGTGAACCTGGCCCAAGTGGCCACCCTGCAATTTGTCAACAAGGGCGTGGGCCAGGACCTGAAGGCCAAGCTCACCGGCAAGTGAGGCCGGATCAGCGCGCCCCTTCACTTTCGCTTTTCGCCGCCAACCTGAAAGCAATGCATGGCCAAAATCAAATCTGCCCCCGCTGCCAGCCCATCCGCGCCGCATATCAACATCGGCATCAGTGAAAAAGATCGCGCCGCCATCACCGGTGGCCTGTCGCATTTGCTGGCCGACACCTACACGCTGTACCTGACCACGCACAACTTCCACTGGAACGTCACCGGGCCGATGTTCAACACCCTGCATGCGATGTTCATGGCCCAGTACACCGAGCTGTGGACGGCGGTCGATCCGATTGCCGAGCGCATCCGCTCACTCGGCCATCCGGCGCCCGGCTCGTATGCCCAGTTTGGCGCGTTGGCGTCGATCCCCGACGCGCCGGCCATGCCGCCCAAGGCGCTGGCGATGGTGCGCATTCTGGTCGAAGGCCATGAGGCCGTGGCGCGCACCGCGCGCAGCATTTTCCCGCTGGCCGACAAGGCCGGCGACGAGCCCACCGCCGACCTGCTGACCCAGCGCCTGACGGTGCATGAGCAAACCGCGTGGATGCTGCGCTCGCTGCTGGAGGAGTGAGGCAACGCGGAAAGCCGCGCCGATAATCCGGGGTTTCCATCCACCCGGTGCGGCCCGTGACATGCAGGCAGCGCAGCCTCATGTCCGATTTGTCCACACCCCTGCCCACCGCTGCGCCGGCCATCCCGCCGTTGGCCGCCCTTGCATCGGCGATCAGCCCGCTGGCCAAAGAGGTCAAGCGCCGCCGCACCTTCGCCATCATCAGCCACCCCGACGCCGGCAAAACCACGCTGACCGAGAAGCTGCTGCTGTTCTCCGGGGCGATCCAGATTGCGGGGTCGGTGAAAGCGCGCAAGGCCTCGCGGCACGCCACCTCCGACTGGATGGAGATCGAAAAGCAGCGCGGCATTTCGGTGGCGTCGAGCGTGATGCAGATGGAGTACCGCGGCTGCGTCATCAACCTGCTCGACACGCCGGGCCACCAGGATTTCAGCGAAGACACCTACCGCGTGCTGACCGCGGTCGACGCCGCATTGATGGTGATCGACGCGGCCAATGGTGTCGAGCCGCAGACGCGGCGGCTGTTGCAGGTCTGCCGCGCGCGCAACACGCCGATCCTGACCTTCGTCAACAAGATGGACCGCGAGGTCAAAGACCCGCTGGTGCTGATGGACGAGATCGAGCGCGAGCTCGGCATGGAGGTCGTGCCCTTCACCTGGCCGGTCGGCATGGGCAAGGCTTTCCACGGCGTGATGGATTTGCGCGAAAAGCAGATGCGGGTGTTCAGTGCGGGAGAAGACCGCAACCACAACAACGATGAGATTCTGGCGGGCCTCGACAACCCGGCCTACGCCGAGCGCTTCGGCATGCAGTACGAACAGGCGCAAGGCGAGATCGAGCTGCTGACCGACGCTGCGCCGCCGTTCGACCGCGAGGCTTTTTTGAAAGGGCAACAGACGCCGATGTTCTTCGGCTCGGCCGTCAACAACTTCGGCGTGCGCGAGGTGCTCGACGCACTGGTCGATCTGGCGCCGCCGCCGGGCGAGCGGGCTGCGATCCAGCGCGTGGTGACGCCGGGCGAATCGAAATTCACCGGCGTCGTGTTCAAGATCCAGGCGAACATGGACCCGGCGCACCGCGACCGCATCGCCTTCCTGCGCGTGGCCAGCGGCCATTTCGAGCGCGGCATGCGGCTGAAGGTGGTGCGATCGGGCAAGGAGCTGCGGCCGAACACCGTGGTCTCGTTCCTGAGCCAGCGCCGCGAGCTGCTTGATGAGGCCTATGCCGGCGACATCATCGGCATCCCCAACCATGGCGTGCTGCAGTTGGGCGACACGCTGACCGAGGGCGAGGCGCTGCAATTCACGGGGCTGCCGTTTTTTGCGCCAGAGATGTTCCGCTCGGTCGAGGTGGCCGATCCGCTGAGAACCAAGCAGCTGAAGGCCGGGCTGACGCAGCTCGGCGAAGAAGGCGCGATCCAGGTGTTCCGTCCGGTCGGCGGCACGGTGCTGCTGCTGGGTGCCGTCGGGCAGCTGCAGTTCGAGGTCGTTGCGCACCGGCTGGAACACGAGTACGGCTGCAAGGCGCGCATCATGCCGAGCCGCTTTCAGGTGGCGCGCTGGGTCACTTGCGACACTGGCGACGGCCCAGCCGCCGACGAGCGCGAGCTCAAGCGCTTCATCGACGGCAACTCACACCGCGTGGCTTACGACGCGGTCGATGCGCCCACCGTGCTGGTCGAGTACGCGCCCGAGCTGCGCGCCATCGAGGCCAACTGGCCGAAGATCAAGTTTCACGCGCTGCGCGAGCACGCGGGGCTGGTGTTCCAGAAGCACATCGGCGACTGAGTCGATCTTCGCGAAGAAGACGCTGTTTGTCGCTGCCCCGCTGAAGCCGCGTCGTGGCGTGGTTCACCCAGAAGCAAAAAAGCCAGCCCTGGAATTTATTTGTACCGCCGGGGACCCCAAGAAATCATTGAATTCACAGAACGCCTGGAAGTTATTTTCTCCACAGGGTTTACGCCGAAGGGTTTACTCCACCAGCCGAGATTGATTATCTGTTGAATACAAACAGGTATCTTTTTATAATTCCGCTTAGTTTCGCCTCAGCCCTGTGGCCAGACAAGTCAAGAAAATAAATTTAACCGTTTCAAACGGAGAGCCCGAAATGAATCTCAAAAATATCCCTCTTTCCATCAGCGTCGGTATCCTGGCCGCTCTGTGGACCTATATGTCGATCAAGATGGCTCTGCCAACCTGGTCGTCCTTCGTGAGCTGGGGGTTCTTCTTCGTGGCGGGCGCGGACACGAAAGCCTTCATCAAAGCCGGCGCCCCGATCCTTGCTGGCGTCCTTTTCGGCTACCTTTGCATCTACGCCTTGAAAGTGGGTACGGGCGAAACACCGGTCATTGCGCTCGCTCTGGCAGTCGGCCTGGCGGCCTTGCTGCTGGTGATCATGATGACCTGGGAACTGTTTGCTCTGGCACCGGCCGCCTTCGGTGCGTTTGCGGTTTTCTTTGCCTACGTTTTCGGCAAACCGGCAGCTGAGGACATCTACAGCCTGACCAATGTCTGGATCGTTATCCTGACTCAGGCAATTGGCCTGATCTTGGGGTATCTGTCTGTCTTCTTGCCCACCCTGTTCGCGAAGAAGAGCTGAGTTCGGGCAACAAGTGTGCCTTGAGGTCCGCGAGCCTACCGCTGCGGTTCCAACCCGGGGGCCTTGCCGTAGTCGGCGCACCTCGCGAAACCCGCCCTGCGCCGACACAGCCCCCGCATCAGCCCCTGAAACAACGAAGCCCAACCTTGTGGGTTGGGCTTCGTTGTTGATTTGACTGGTGGCCTGGGGC
>JANLOP010000237.1:0-19297 GCA_031366635.1 Betaproteobacteria bacterium
GGCGCCGGCCTGTTCTACCTCTACATCTGCATCAACCGCGAGTTGTTGCTGGAGAACCTGGGCGGCGACACGGCCCTCACCGCCCAGGCGCTGCAGGCACTGCCGCACGCCGTCACCCAGGTCTCGCCCACCGGCATGCAGAACAGTTTTGCCTCGCGCGCCCACGCCAGTTACCTGCTGGCCGAAAAAGGCAAGCAGCAACCCCGCTCACTGGTGCAAGCCTTCTTGAAACCCATCAAACCTTACGGCGACCGCGACATGCTGGCGCTGGCCGTGGCCGCCCTGACGCAGCGCTGCGACAACTTCGACAAGGTCTACGGCGCCTGCGCCGACAGCCGCTGCCATTTTGATGTCGAGGCTGCCCAGGGCTCGTTGGCCGAGGTGGTGGCTTTCGTCAAGGGGTAGACCATGCAATTCCTGGTCTTCCAGTTGCAAGCTGCCCTGGCCGCCTGGGGCGATGTGGCGGTGGGTGAAACCCGTGGCAGCCGCGACCACCCGGGTGAGTCAGCACTGATCGGCCTGCTGGGCGCGGCGCTGGGGGTGCGGCGCGAAGATGAAGCCGCCCATGCCGCGCTGCGCGACGGCTACCGCTTCGCAGTCGGCGTGGTGGCCACTGGCCCCTTGCTGCGCGACTACCACACCACCCAGGTGCCCGGCCGCACCGCGCTGAGGGGCCGGCCGCACCATACCCGGCGCGACGAATTGAATCTGCCCAAGCACGACCTGCACACCATCCTGTCCACCCGCGATTACCGCCAGAACGCCGCTTGCGCTGTGACGGTGCAAGCGCAGCCGGACGCGCCGCACACGCTGGCCGCGCTGGCGCAGCGGCTGCGCGAACCCCGATTCGTGCTGTGCCTGGGCCGCAAATGCTGCCCACCCGCCGCACCGCTGGCGCCGCTGGTGGCTGATGCCGAATCGGCCCATGCCGCCGTCACCGCCTACCTGGCCGCCGCCGACCCACCGGCCACGCTGCGCGGCCTGGCCTGGTCTGACGGCATGCCCGCCGGCATGCCAGCCCATTTGAGCGCGCCGCGCAAAGACCGGCTGATCCGCCGCCAGGGCTGGCATTTTGGCGACCGCACCGAACACCTGGCCCTGCTGGCCGAGGACGATTGACCATGCACTTCAGCTTGATCACCCCCACCCCCGGCCATGAGCGTGATGCCGCGCACGAGTGGACCCGCAGCGCCTACCTGGACCACCAATGGTTGTGGCAGTTTTTGCCGGCGCCGCCTGGCACGCAGCGCAGCTTTCTGTTCCGCCGCCGTGACCTGGCGGGTTTGCCCCGGTTTTATGTCGTCTCAGACCGGCAACCAATCGCGCCGTCACCTCACTGGCAGGTGCAAAGCAAGCCCTACGCGCCCGCTTTGGCGGCCGGCGACCGCGTGGCATTTGAGCTGCGCGCCAACCCGGTGGTCGCCACCCGCAACGCCGCCGGCAAAGCGGCGCGGCATGACGTGGTGATGCAGCAGAAAACTTGGCTTCTGAAAGAGCGGCAACTCGCGCGCTGGGCCGACTGGCAGACACCCGACCGGCCTGCCCTGCCTGACCTGGTGCAACGCACGTGCAGCCAATGGTTGCAGGCGCGCTGCCAGCGGCTGGGCATTGCACTCGATGAGCCCGCGCTGCGCGTTGAAGGTTATGAGCAGCACCGGGGCAAAAACGGTGAGCTGCGTTTCTCAACGGTGGATTTCAGCGGCAACCTGCGGGTGGTGGACGCGCCGGCGCTGCGCCAGGCGCTGATGGCCGGTGTTGGTCACGCCAAAGCCTTCGGCTGCGGCCTGCTGCTGATCCGCCCCATCGGCTAAGCTGTGCTTCACCCCTCTGCCAGCCCCCCGGAGCGCGTCCATGCACACCCTGACCGACGACGACCTGTCACGCCAGCCCCGACAACTGATCGACGACGCGCGCCGGGGCGAACTCGCTTTGGTCACGGTTGATGGAAAGGCGGTGATGTTGGCGGTGCCGCTGGGCAAGGGGCTTGAATCGGCAGCAGTGCGGGTGGAAATTGCCGCCAGGCTGTACGACGCCGAGCAGATCAGCCTGGGCCTGGCGGCCCGTATTGCGGGCCTGGGCTACAGCGACATGATCAACGAGCTGGGCCGACGCGGCATTGCCACCATCCGGCTGCAGCCAGACGAGTTGGCGCGTGAGCTTGAAGCCTTCCAGCGCTAAGAGGCTGTCGGGCTTTGGGTCGGGCCCGCGTTGGGCCTGCACCCCATTGCAGGGTCAACCCGGAGGGCCGGGGCGATTTTCGGCGCCAGGCGTCGTTGCCAACTCGTTGTGTGGCTCGGCCACACGCCTCGTCGGCGCCTATGAGCCTGTCGGGCTTGGGGATTGCCGGCTGCAATTTGGCCGCAGCGGTCCATTTTTGGCTTCGCCGCACTTCTTGAACACCGGCTTTTTGTCCCATAGCTATGGCTATGGGCGTGCAAACCCGGCAAAAACTGTCCTCGCTGGGGCCAAATTTGGCTACGCCGCACTGCGTGAACGCTTCGATGCCCCAAGCCCGACAGGCTCCTAGAGACCTGGCGTGCAGCGTCTTGCGGCAGGCCCGCGCGGCTGCGCAAATTGATGTGTGACAGTCCACAAAATCAACCCCATCAGGCTGCCATGAAACTCGCCACCTGGAATGTCAACTCACTCGCCGTGCGCCTGCCGCAGGTTCTGGATTGGCTGGCCGCGCACCAGCCCGACGTGCTGGTGCTGCAGGAAACCAAGCTCACGGATGACAAGTTTCCGCACGCCGACATCAGCGCCGCCGGCTGGCACAGCCAGTGGTTTGGCCAGAAAACCTACAACGGCGTGGCCTTGCTGTCGCGCAGCCCGGTCACCGAGGTGGTGAAAAACATCCCCGGCTTTGACGACCCACAAGCCCGGGTGGTGGCCGCCACGGTGGCCGGCCTGCGCGTGGTCGGCGCCTACTTTCCGAACGGCCAGGCACCCGGCACCGACAAATTTGCTTACAAGATGGCCTGGCTGGACGCCCTGCGCGGCTGGTTGCACGCCGAGCTGGCCCGACACCCTCAGTTGGTGCTGATGGGCGACTACAACGTGGCGCCCGAGGACCGCGATGTCTTCGATCCTGTGCTGATGGCCGGGCAAATCCACTGCACCGACGACGAGCGCGCGCATTTCCGGGCGCTGCTGGGGCTGGGGCTGGTGGACGCCTTCCGCTTGTTTCCGCAGGCGCCGCGCACCTGGAGCTGGTGGGATTACCGCAACCTGGCCTTCCGCAAAAACCAGGGCCTGCGCATCGACCACATTCTGGTCAGCACGGCGCTGCAACCGCAGGTGGCCGCTTGCGCGGTGGACAAGCTGCCGCGCAAACATGAACGGCCCAGCGACCATGCGCCGGTGTGGCTCGACCTGACGCCCTGAACCGGCCGGCCATGTCGCACAGGTTGGCCGTATGGCGGCGTTGCGCTTATGGCATCATTCGGCCCGCGCGTGATGATGGCAGTCGATTGCAGCGCAGGGCCGCGATGACATCAGGCCCTGCTGCCACAACGGGTCAGGAGGGAACTTGAGGCCAGGCGCATTCACCCAGTTCGACGACACCGTGGCCCTTGAGCAGCCGGCCCCAGGCGCGGGCTGGCGCGGGCCATTGCAGCGCTGGTTTCGGCTGTTGGGTGGGCTGCGGTTGGGGCTGGGTTTTGAACGGGGCCGCAAATCGGGCCGCCACGGCAGCGCCGACGCCACCACCCTGCCGCCGCCCAGCCGCGGCCAGGCTTTGCGCGATGCGCACCGCACGCTGCGCCAGCACATGCGCAACCACCCTGCCATCCGCCAGATGATGCCGCACCTGTCGTGCATCGAGCGCTCGCTGGCCAAGCGCGGCTCGGCGGCGCTCAAGCGCCTGCCGGTGGGCGTGTTGCAGCGCGGCCTGGAGCAACTGGAGTTGCTGCAAGATGGCGACGCTGACTCGGGCGAGGCGCTGCACCTGCGGATGCTGCGGTTTCGGCTGATGGAGGCGATCACCGTGCGCAACAACATGCCGTATGTCTGGGGCGTCAACCACGACACCATGCCGGGCAAACGCAATGACATCGCGCCGGGCTCGGATTCACTCAGCGGGGTCAGCCTGTCGGACATCGCACCCAGCGAGATCGGCGGCTTGAACTCAGAGGCCAGCAGCTCGATGTTCGACGATCTGGATCGCGGTTTTGGCGCGCCGCCAGCCAACGCGCTGCGCAACCGGCGCACCTTCCGCTACTGAGCTCAGTCCTCCAGGCCCAGCTCCTGGATCTTGCGGGTGATGGTGTTGCGGCCGATGCCCAGCTTGTGGGCGGCCTCGATGCGGCGGCCCCGGGTGATGTCGAGCGCGGTGTGGATCAACTGGCCCTCGAACTGCCGGGTCAGCGTGTCCCAGACCGCCGGGTTGCCCGATTCCAGCAGGCGCCGCGCCTCACGCTGCAGGTCCATCAACCAGCCGGTGGCGGCGGCGCCCACGACGCTTGAGAGCCCGGGTGCGGACGCCGCAGCCGAGGCCGGCGCCAGCCCCGTCTGCACCGGCACGGGCGCGGCGCCGGCCAGCGGGTCAGCCGGGCTCACCAGCACCGTCGCAGCGGGCTGGCGCGCCACATCACCGGCCACCAACTCGGGCGGCAAATCCTTGGGCTCGATCACCTGGGCCGGTGCCATCACCGTCAGCCAGTGGCAGATGTTCTCAAGCTGGCGCACATTGCCGGGGAAGTCAAACGCCATCAGCCGCTCGAGTGCGCCCTCGGTGATGCGCTTGGCTTCGACACCCAACTCTTTGGCGCTCTTGCCCAGAAAAAAGCGCGTGAGCTGGGCCACATCCTCGCGCCGCTCGCGCAGCGCCGGCAGGCGCAGCCGGATGACATTCAGGCGGTGAAACAGATCTTCGCGGAAGGCACCCTCGCGCACCCGCTGCTCCAGGTTCTGGTGAGTGGCGGCGATCACCCGCACATTGGCCTTTAGCGGCTGGTGGCCGCCGACCCGGTAGAACTGGCCGTCACTGAGCACCCGCAGCAAGCGTGTTTGCAGATCAAAAGGCATGTCGCCGATCTCGTCCAGAAACAGCGTGCCACCGTCGGCCTGCTCGAAGCGGCCGCGCCGGGTGGTCTGCGCGCCGGTGAAGGCGCCGCGCTCATGGCCGAACAGCTCACTTTCCAGCAGGTCTTTCGGGATGGCGGCGGTGTTGATGGCGATGAACGGGCCTTCGGTGCCGCCCTTGCCGGCATCGCCGCGCGGGCTGTGCTTGTGCAGTGCGCGCGCCACCAGCTCTTTGCCCGAGCCCGACTCGCCGGTGATCATCACCGTGACATTGCTCTGGGACAGGCGCCCGATGGCGCGGAACACGTCTTGCATCGCCGGCGCCTGGCCCAACATCTCGGGCATTTCGGTGCTGCCGATATCACACACCTCTTCGCGCAGGCTTTCTTCTACCGCGCGGCGGATCAATTCGACTGCCTTGGTCAAATCGAAGGGCTTGGGCAGGTACTCAAACGCCCCGCCCTGGAAGGCCGAGACGGCGCTGTCCAGGTCGGAATAGGCCGTCATGATGATCACCGGCAGGCCGGGCAGGCGCTGCTTGAGCTTGGCCAGCAGGTCGATACCCGAGCCGCCGGGCATGCGGATGTCGCTGACCAGCACCTGCGGCTCGTCGTCATTGAGGGCGGCCAGCACATCGCGCGGGTTGGAGAAGCTGCGGGTGGCGAACTGCTCACGCGCCAGCGCTTTCTCCAGCACAAACCGGATGGATTGGTCGTCGTCTACGATCCAGATGGGTTTCATTCGGCGGCGGCCTGTTTACTTGAACCTGCAAGCTGCTGCGTTACGGCAGCGGGATCACGATGCGAAACACGGTGCGGCCGGGCTCACTGTCGCACTCGATCAGGCCCTGGTGCTGTTGCACAAAAGTCTGCGCCAGCGTCAGCCCCAAACCCGAGCCGCCCTCCCGCCCCGACACCAGCGGGTAGAAAATGCGGTCCCGGATGTCGTCGGCCACGCCCGGCCCGTTGTCTTGGATACGCAATTCCAGTGCCAGTCGAAATCGCTGCTTGCCGATGGTGACTTGCCGCGCCACCCGGGTGCGCATCACCAGCCGGGCATCGCCGTCCTGGATGCGGCTGGCCAGTGCATGGGCGGCGTTGTGCGCGATGTTGAGAACGGCCTGGATCAGTTGCTCACGGTCACCGCGAAAATCAGGGATTGAGGTGTCGTAGTCACGCCGCACCGCCAGGCCGCGTGGAAACTCGGCCAGGATCAGTGAGCGCACCCGCTCACACACCTCGTGGATATTGACATCGCTGACCACATGCGGTTTTCGATGCGGCGCCAGCAGCCGGTCGACCAGCGCCTGCAGCCGGTCGGCCTCGTGGATGATGACCTGGGTGTATTCGGTCAACTCGCGACTGTTCAATTCCATCGCCAGCAACTGTGCCGCACCGCGGATGCCGCCGAGCGGGTTCTTGATCTCGTGCGCCAGGTTGCGGATCAGCTCTTTGTTGGCCTGCACCTGGCCCAGCGCCCGCTCTTCGCGGTCTTGCCGGGTCTGCTGTTCTATTTCCAACATTTCCACCAGCACCAGGTCGCACCGCCCCGGCGCGGCCCCCGACGCCAGGCGCCGGCTGCCGCCAGCGGCTGGCTTGGGCTCGGCGGGCGGCCCGCCATGGTCGATCTGCGTGACGATCACATGCACCGGCAGCACCTCGTGCGCGGCCAGTGGTGCGCGCTTCATCGTGCCGTCAAAGCGGCCGGTGGCAATCTCGTTGCCGGTCACCGCTTTCAACGTCTCGCGCAACTGGCTGCTGTCGACAAACCAGTCAAACAGGCTGCCGCGTACCAGCGTGCGGCGCGACAGGCTGGCCACGTCCTCGAAGCGGGCGTTGACGAAGACCAGCGCACCATCCGGCTGGGCCACCGCCACCATCGTGGCCAGCAGATCAAAACTGTCGTAGCGGGTGGGCATGGCGGCGGGTATCAAGGCGGCGGGTATCAAGGCGGCGGATATCAAGGTGACGGGCTGCAAGACGACGGGTATCAAGGCGGCAGCTTGCCAAGTTCACGCCGGATCGCCGCCGCGTCACTCTCGCTGCGGGCCACCGCGGCCTTGAGCTGGGCCACCCGGTCGAGGTAATTCTGGAAGTTGCGCTCGTCGCCGCGCCGCTCGGGCTCACCGTTGTTGTAGTCGCGCTTGAGGGCGGCGAGCTTGTCTTCCTCGCGGCGCAACTCGTCCTCCAGGATGCGCCGGGCGTCGCTGTCGCGCTGGCGCTGGGCCGCCGGATCGATGCGCGAGTCGGCCGGGCGCGGGGCCGACGCGCCGTTGCCCGCGCCGGCGGGGCCTTGGCGCAGCCGGGTGCCCTGAATCACTGTGACCGGCGCGCCCTCGATGGTGCGGCAACCGCGGTCTCGCGCCTCGTCCGGGGTGAGTGAGTCGGTGTAGAGCACCGGCGGCCCGGGGCAGCGGTAGACGGTGCCAGCCTGCGCCAGGCCCGGGGCTGACAGGCCGAGAGCCCCTGCCGAGGCCAGGACGATCAACAGAGTGTTTGTGCTGCGCTTCATCGGTTCCCAAAGGTCGGCGCCCAACATCGGCGGCGGGCCGGCCCATTGTCCCCCGCGCCCATCCGCCGTACCGGCCCGTGCGCCGGGGGCCAGGCAGCAAAAAGGGCGGCCCGTGCCGCCCTTGTTTGCAGCGGTGGCCGCAGGGCCACCGCCCGGTTTACAGGGTGTAGTACATGTCGAACTCGACCGGGTGCGTGGCCATGCGGAAGCGCGTGACCTCTTGCATCTTCAACTCGATGTAGGCGTCGATGTACGAGTCGGTGAACACCCCCCCCTTGGTCAGGAAGCCGCGGCCTTTGTCCAGGTACTCCAGCGCCTGATCGAGGCTGGAACAGACCGTGGGGATCTTCGCGTCTTCTTCGGGCGGCAGGTGGTACAGGTCTTTGGTGGCGGCCTCGCCCGGGTGAATCTTGTTTTCCACCCCGTCCAGCCCGGCCATCAGCAACGCGGCAAAGCCCAGATACGGGTTCATCAGCGGATCGGGAAAGCGGGCTTCCACCCGGCGGCCCTTCGGGTTGGCCACATACGGGATGCGGATCGACGCCGAGCGGTTTTTGGCCGAGTACGCCAGCTTGACGGGCGCCTCAAACCCCGGCACCAGCCGCTTGTAGCTGTTGGTGCCCGGGTTGGTGATGGCGTTCAGTGCGCGGGCATGCTTGATGATGCCGCCGATGTAGAACAGCGCAAACTCACTCAAACCGGCATAACCGTCACCGGCAAACAGGTTTTTGCCGTCTTTGAACACCGACTGGTGCACATGCATGCCGCTGCCGTTGTCACCGACGATGGGCTTGGGCATGAAGGTGGCGGTTTTGCCGTAGGCATGGGCCACGTTGTGGATCACATACTTTTGCAGTTGCACCCAATCGGCGCGCTGTACCAGGGTGCTGAACTTGGTGCCGATCTCCATCTGGCCGGCGTTGGCCACCTCGTGGTGGTGCACCTCGACCGGGATGCCGAGTGACTCAAGGATCAGGCACATCTCCGAGCGCAGGTCTTGCCCCGAATCGACCGGCGGCACCGGAAAGTAGCCGCCCTTGACGGTGGGCCTAAAGCCCGAATTTCCGTGTTCATACTCTTTGCCGGTATTCCAGGCAGCCTCTTCGGATTCAATCTTGGAGAAGCAACCCGACATGTCGTTGCCCCAGCGCACGCTGTCGAAGACAAAAAATTCGGGCTCGGGGCCGAAGTAGGCGGCGTCACCCAGGCCGGTGCTGCGCATATAAGCCTCAGCGCGCTTGGCCAGCGAGCGCGGATCCCGCTCATACGGCTTGCCGTCAGCCGGATCGACCACATCGCAGGTGAGGATCAGCGTGGGTTCTTCAAAAAACGGGTCGATGTTGGCGGTGTCCGGGTCGGGCATCAATTGCATGTCCGAGGCTTCGATGCCCTTCCAGCCGGCGATCGATGAGCCGTCAAAGGCGTGGCCGCCGGTGAACTTGTCTTCATCAAAATGCGAAACGGGCACTGAAACGTGCTGTTCTTTGCCGCGGGTGTCGGTGAAACGGAAATCAACAAACTTGATTTCGTTTTCTTTCACCATTGCCATCACGTCGGCGACGGTCTTTGCCATCAGGAATCTCCTAGCGGGACGCGCCTGACAACCAGGACGCAAGTAAAAACAGAGGATGGGTGATTTGAATCAGGCTATCGCAGGGACCAACGGCCCCGCGAGGCGCCCGAGAATGTAGCAGAAATCATGCCCGCAGCCGGGGGGTTGGCAGGCCAGTGCACAGGCACAAACCGGGTGCTGGCCGGGCGCCGGCAGGGCGTCTACCCAGGCTGCGTTGCACCGGTTCGGTGCGGGCCATCACCCACTGCTGGTGCGCGGTCAGCGCACCATTTCAGGGCCGAGTTTCACCTCATAAATCCGCAGGCCGTCCAGCAAGGCGGCAAACGCCGGCAGCGTGTCGGCGGGTGGCCCTTTGACGCCCAGCTCGATGTGGCGGCCCCACTGCGGGTGGTCCACGCTGGGCAGGCTGAACACCTTGATGCCGGCAAACCGCGCCTCGATGTCTTCCATCAGCGGGGTGAGCGTGGCCTCCATGCCGCCCATCACGATCACCGAGCGCTCGGCCAGCACCTGGCTGCCTTGCAGCGCCCGGTAGCGGCCGTCCAGCAGTGCTTCGATCATCGGGTGCGCCATCACCGGAAAGCCGGGCACAAAGTGCACGTCGGCCACCGAGAAGCCGGGGATCTTGTTGAACGGGTTGGCGATCAGCGCCGCGCCCTGCGGGAACATGCCCATGTTCAGCCGGTGCTGGTTGTCGGCGCGCTCAGGCAGGTAGGGCAGGCCTTGTTCGGCCGCCACCTCGCGCATGCGCTCGCGGATCAGCACCTCGGCCCCGGGGTGCAGGGCCAGTGGCAGGCCGAGTGCCGCAGCGGCGCACTGGCGGGTGTGGTCATCGGGTGTGGCGCCGATGCCGCCGCAGGAGAAAACGATGTCGCCGGAGGCAAAAGCGTCTTTCAGCGCGGCGGTGATCTGCGCCCGGTCGTCGCCGATGTAGCGCGCCCAGGCCAGCGCCAGGCCGCGCGCCTTGAGCAGCTCGATCACCTTGGGCAGGTGTTTGTCTTGACGCTTTCCAGACAGGATTTCGTCGCCGATGATGATGAGACCGATGTGGGACATGGGGTTGCCAGAAGGTGGATGTCAGGGGATGGGCGGCGGCAGCGCCGGGGGTGTGACCCCCGCAGGGCTGGCGGGCCCGGGCAGGCGGGTGTGCCAGGCTGGATTCGGCGCGATGTCGATCACCGGGCCACTGGCCGCGCGTTTTGCCGCCTGCTCGGCACGCTCGGCGGCGTCGGCCTCGGCCCGCAGCGCGGCCAGCGCGGCCAACGCGTAGTGCGCAAACCACAGCGCCGAGAAGCCGAAGACCAGCGTGTACAGCCACACCGAGACCACAATCAGCAGCGGCGCAAACACCAAAGTCATTGCGCTGGCAGCCCACAGCAGCGACGGCGCCGCGCCCAGGTAGCCCGAGACCACGCCGATGCCCAGCAACTGCAGGCGGTGGCGGTGCATCACCGCCCGGCGCTCAACGCTGCTGGCGTGCGCGCACAGCACGTCAAAACTCATCACCCGGTAGTTCAGCCAGCCCCAGATCAGCGGCGGCACCACCAGCACCAGCGGCGGGATAAACCACAGCGGCAGGCTGATCACCAGCGCGATCAACGCCAGCACGGTGCAGGCCAGTGACCACAGCACGCTGCTGAGGGTGCCGGCGCCCTCTTTGCGCAGCAGCGCCGGAAAGCGCCGCGCCGCCACCAGGTTGACGATGGCCGGCGTCATCAGCCAGGCCACCAGCAGTACCGACAGCAGCACGATCACCGGCGCGGCCAGGCCAACCACGATCAGCGGCGCCAGCACCGGACGAAACGAGCTGCCGACCAGCGTTTCAACCCATTTCAGGCCGGCATCGACCAGCACCCAGCTCTCCAGCGTGGCGCGCACGCCGGCCACCGCCGCCTCCCAGTAAAACCAGCCCAGGCCGAGCGCCAGCGCCACGCCGATCAGCAGCGGCAGCAGCGACAAGGCGATCACCTTCGGATGCAGGCAGTAGGCGGCAGCACGCCAGAACGCATCGAGCAGTTGTTTCATCCAGTTCCCCCCGGGCTGCGGCCAACCTGCAACGCCACAGCACGGGCCTGGCGCATCAGCGCAGGTTGCCGGTGTGGCCCAGTGAGTATCGGCCCGGCTGCGGCCAGACCGTCAGCCCGTGCGGCTCTTTGCCAACCTTGACTTGCGCCACCGCACCGCTGGCCACCTCAAACCGGTAGATCACATCGTCATAGCGCGCGGCCAGCCACAAGAACTTGCCGTCGGCGCTGACATTGCCCATGTCGGGGCTGCCGCCGCCCGGCACCGGCCAGCGCGCCACCACTTTCTCGGTGGCAAAGTCGATCACCGAGACGCTGCCGTTGCCCAATCTGGGGCCGTGGATCTTGTGTGATCCGCGGTTCGCCACGTACAGGTTTTTGCCGTCGCGGCTGGGGTACAGGCCATGTGCGCCGATACCGGTGGGGATGAAGCCGACATGGCTGAACGACTCACCATCGATGATGTGCACGCCGTCGGCATGCATGTCGGCGATGTAAAACCGCTTGCCGTCGGGCGCGCTGCGGATGTCTTGCGGCATGCCTTTTTTGACGGTGCAGACCTCGGTTTCGCCCGGCTCCCAGACCTTGCCGGCCACGGCCCGGGGCGCGCTCGTCTCCTTGAAGCGGGTGGCCGGCATCGTCAAGCTCAAATAGCCGGCCACCTGGCGCTTGACCAGGTCGATCTTGACCACCGTGCCCGAGAACTCACAGGTGAACAGTGCAAATTTGCCGTCGATCGAGAAATCAGCGTGGTTGATGCCCGGGCAGCCGGGCGTGTCGATCGCGTACTGCAGCGCCATCGTCTGCGGGTCTCGAAAATCCAGCCGCTTTCGGGCCTCGGCCACCACGATGGCCGATTGGCCGTCGGGCGTGAAGTACATGTTGTACGGGTCGTCCACCGGCAATGCCTTGCCAGGCTGGCCGGTGCGCGCATCGATGGGCGTCAGGCTGCCGTCGGTGCGGCCCTCGGCGTTGTTCGTCACCCACAGCGTGCGCAAATCCCAGGACGGCACGATGTGCTGCGGGCTGATGCCCACCTTGAAGCGGCCAACCACCTTCAGCGCCACCGGATCGACCACAAATACATCGTTCGAGCGCAGGTTGGGCACGTAGATGCGCGCCAGATCGCCGCGCACCTGCGGGCTGAGCTGGTCGGCGCCGGTCTCGCTGTACAGGTTGCGGGCGTCGATCACCGGCGGCATGCCGGGCACCGTGGCCACGGCCGGCGCTGCTGGCAAGGCGTTGCCCGTCGGGCTGGCGGATTGAACCCGCTGCGCGGCCAGCAAAGCCATGCCGACGAGTGCGGCCAAACCGATCCCGCCGCCAAACCCCCAGCGGCTGACCCACCGCTTTCGCCACTGCCTATCCAATTTCACGCTGCGCTCTCGGCTGAAGATCAACCGCGCATTCTAAGAATGTCTGGTGGCGGCCCGGCTCGGCGCCCTTGCCGGCCGCCGCCACGCGGGTCGATCAGCGCCGATCAGCCCCGATCAGCGCAGGCCCGGGCCCGGGCCGATGTGCTGGCGCAGCGCCGCCACCGAGGCTTGCACGATGTGGTCCAGGCCGATTTGGCCCAGCTCGACGCTGGCGCGGCGCGGGTCGCCGGCCACGCCGTCGCGCAAGCCCGCCTGGCCGGCTTCCAGCAATTTGTCCAGGCGCACCAGCGCCGGGTCGATGGCCAGCGCCAGCGCGGTGTCGGCCAGCCCGGCATGGCTGCCGATCTCGGCCTGGGTAAAACCGCGCGCCCGCAGCAAATCGGCATGGCCGGCGCTGGACGCCCGGTAGTACTCGGTGAGTGCGTGCGCCCGGCAGGCCGGGCCTTTGGCGGCCGCCCAGTCGCGGTTCAGTTTGGCGGCCACCCGCACCAGGCTGGGCTGGTAACCACCGTGGTCGCCCAGAAACACCACCTCGGCAAACCCATGCTGGCGAAAGCTGCGCGCGGTGGCGTCCAGCACGGCCTCGAAGGCCGCGTCGGAGATCGAGATCGTGCCGGTGAACCGCATGTGGGCGGCGGGCGGATTGATCGCACCCTCGGGCACATAGGCCAGCACCGGGGCCACCACGGCGTTGCCCAGCGCCCGGGCAATCTGCCCGGCCAGTGCCTTCACCCGGGCGTTGTGCTTGCCCAGCACGATGTGCGGGCCGTTCTGCTCGGTGCCGCCGATGGGCACCAGCACCGTGCGGCTGCCGGCGGCGATGCGGTCACGCAGCTCGGTCCAGGTCAGGTCCTCGATCTGCACCGGCGCCCCCGAGGTTTGGGCCAGTGCCGGCAGGGCCAGGCACGCACACAGCAGCCAACTGGCGCCAACGGCCGGCCAGCGCCGCTCAGTCACCGCCACCGTCCGTGTCACCGCCGCCGAGCATGCCCCCCAACAACCCGCCTGCGGCCAGCCCGCCCAGCAAACCGCCCTCTTCGCGCCGGCTGCCGCCGGCCTGGGGCGCGGCGGCAAACACCCGGCTGGCCAGGCGCGAGAACGGCAGGCTTTGCAGCCACACCGTGCCCGGGCCGGTGAGTTTGGCGAGGAACAAGCCCTCGCCGCCAAAGAGCGCCGTCTTGACCTTGCCGACGTACTGGATCTCGAAGCTGACGCTGGGCGTGTAGGCCACCAGGCAGCCGGTATCGACCAGCAAGGTTTGGCCGGGTGACAGCTCACGCCGCACGATGCTGCCGCCGGCATGCACAAAAGCCAGGCCGTCGCCTTCAAGCTTTTGCATCACAAAGCCCTCACCGCCAAAAAACCCCACCGACAGCTTTTGCTGAAAGTAGATGCCCAGCGACACGCCGCGCGCGGCGCACAGGAAGGACTCTTTCTGGCAGATCAGCAGGCCGCCCAACTGGCGCAAATCCATCGCCAATATCTTTCCCGGGTAGGGCGCGGCAAACGCCACCCGCTGTTTTTGCGCGGCCTGGTTGGTGTAGACGGTGGTGAACAGCGACTCACCCGTCACCAGCCGCTTGCCGGCGCCCAGCAATTTGCCAAAAAAACCAGCGCCGCCGCTGTTCGAGCCGTCGCCAAACACCGTGTGCATGCCGATGCCGGCGTCCATGTAGAACAGGCTGCCGGCCTCGCCCACCGCCGCCTCGCCGGGGTCGAGCTCGACCTCGACAAACTGCATTTCCGAGCCCTTGATCTGATAGTCCACCACGTCCATCGCCATGTTTGCACTCCCTGCTGGAGGATGTTTCAAAACCGCCGCGATGGTAGCGAAAGCGGCGCGGCCGGCACCCGCCCTGCCGGCCACAGCCCGAGCGCGGCCACCACCGCCAGCAGCGCCGGAAAGCCCAGCAGCGGCGCCCATTGCAGCATCAGCCCGCCGGCCGCCGGCGCCAGCAAACCGCCTGCGGTGTAAGCCATCACCAGCACGGCGGTGCTGTTGACCAGTGCCACGCCCTGCTGGCGCTGGCCGATGTCGACCATCGACACGGTGTACAGCGCAGCGCCGGCACCGCCCCAGACGAAGGCAATCACCCAGGGCAGCGCGGCCCACAGCGGCGCCAGCGGCAGCGCCAGCGTGGCGCCCAGGCAGGCGGCAGCGCAGCCGCGCCGCACCCGGTGCGTGGGCCAGCGGTCGGCCAGCTCACCGGCCAGCGGCGCCAGCAAGGTGCTGCCCAGCCCACTGGCCGAGACCAGCAGCGCTGCCAGCGCGGCCGAGAAACCCAGCCCCAGGCCGACCAGCGGCAGGGTGCTGGCCAGGCCGGACTCAAAAAACCCGCCAACAAAGCCCGTCAGCATCACCAGCGGCGCGGCGCGCAGGGCGCCCCAGGTGCCGCGCCACCCGGTGTGGGCGGCGGTGTGGGCGGCAGTGTGGGCGGCGTGCGCTGCCGGCTCGGCCGCCGCCGGTGGCCGCACCGGCAGCAGCAACAGCAGGCCCAGCGCCACCAGCGCCACCGCCACCCAGGCCACGTCGGGCGTGGCCCAGCCGGCCGCCAGCAGCAGCGACAACAGCCCTGGCCCGACCATGAAGGTGACGCCAATCATCATCGCGAACAAGCCCATCACCCGGCCGCGCCGCTGCGGCGGCGCCAGCGCGGCGACGCTGGATTCGGCCAATATCCAGCGCAGCGCCGACGCCATGCCGGCGACAAAATACAGCAGCGACCACAGCGCCAGGCTGCGCGTGCTGACCATGCCCAGCATCGCCAGCAGCGGCACGGCGCCGCTGGCCAGCAAAGCGCGGCGCGGGCCCAGGCGGTGCATCCAGCTCGACGCAAATGGCGTGGCCGCCAGCAAGCCGGCCCACTGCAAGGCGCTGAAGGCGCCCAGCGCGGCCGTGCTCAAACCCTGGGCTTTGAGGGTGAACAGCATCAGCGGGCCGAACAGAAAAATCCCGGACAGCTCAGTGAAGGTGGCGGCAAACAGCGCGATCAGGCTGCGGCGGTCCTGGCGGCTGGCTGTGTGGTGGTCTGCGCGGCGGTCTTTGCCACGCGCTGCCCCGGCCGGGTTGCGGCTCACCGCGTGTCGTCGTCCTTGGTGCCGAAGATCTTGTCGCCGGCATCGCCCAGGCCCGGGATGATGTAGCCGACCTCATTCAAATGGCTGTCCACGGCCGCCGCCCAGCAGCGCACGTCGGGGTGGGCTTGGCCGAGCGCGGCGATGCCCTCGGGTGCGGCCACCAGCACCAGGGCCCGGATATCCTGGCAGCCCCGAGCCTTGAGCAGGTCGACGGTGGCGATCATCGAGCCGGCGGTGGCCAGCATCGGATCGACGATGATGGCGGTGCGCTCGCTGAGGTGGCCGACAAACTTCTCGAAGTAGTGCACCGGCTGCAAGGTCTCGTGGTCGCGCGCCAGGCCGACCACGCTGATCTTGGCGTTGGGCACCATGTCCAGCACGCCTTCGAGCATGCCCAGGCCGGCGCGCAGGATCGGCACGATGGTTACCTTGCGGCCGGCGATCTGGTCGATCTCCACCGGGCCGCTCCAGCAGGTGATGGTGGTTTTCTCCAGCGGAAAATCAGCCGTTGCCTCGTAGGCCAGCAGCCGCGCCAGCTCATGCGTGAGTTCGCGAAATTTCTTCGTCGAAATCTGGTCCTCGCGCAGCAAGCCGACCTTGTGGCGCACCAGCGGGTGGGAAAGGGTGATGACGGGCATGGTCGGCCTTCAAGTCTCGCTGGGGCGGCCGCTGGGGATGCTGATGCCCCGGCGCTGGCGCAGTGCCTCGTACAGGCAGACGCCGGCGGCCACCGAGACGTTCAAGCTTTCCACCGCGCCGGCCATCGGGATGCGCACCAGCACGTCGCAGGTCTTGCGCGTGAGCGCGCGCAGCCCGCCGCCCTCGGCGCCCAGCACCAGCGCCAGCGGGCCGGTCAAGTCGATGTCGTGGATCGTCAGCTCGGCGTCTTCGGCGGTGCCGATGACCTGGATGTCGCGCTCTTTCAGCTCATTCAGGCAACGCGCCAGGTTGGTGACCATCAGGTAGGGCACGGTCTCGGCGGCGCCGCTGGCCACCTTGGCCACGGTGGCGTTGATGCCCACCGCATGGTCTTTGGGCGCCATCACCGCATGCGCACCTGCGCCGTCGGCCACCCGCAGGCAGGCGCCCAGGTTGTGCGGATCGGTCACGCCGTCCAGCACCAGCACCAGCGGCGGGCCGGTCACCGCGTCCAGCACGTCGTCGATCGAATGCAGTTGAGCCAGCGCGGTGACACGCGCCACCACGCCCTGGTGGCGCGGGCTGCCGGCCAGCCGGATCAGGTGGTCGTCGTCACTGTCCACCAGCTTGGCGCCGGCGGCCTGCGCGCGCTCAACAAACTGGCGCATGCGAGCGTCGCGCCGGCTGGCATCGACATGGATTTCGGTGACGGACTGGGGCGCGGTCTTCAACCGCACGGTGACGGCGTGGAAGCCGAACAATATCTTGGTGCTCATGGCGGGGATGGTACGTCGCCCCCCCGGGCGCTGACGGTGCACCGCCTGAGCGCATTACCGCCTGAACGCAATACCGCCTGAACGCATTACCGCGTCACCGCCTCACCGCCTCACCGCCTCACCGCGTCACGCCCGCCAATGCGCGGCCGCGCTGAGTGCACCGATCAACAGCGGCTGGTGCAGCATGTAGACGGTGAGCGGCCAGCGGCCCAGCGCGGCCAGCGGCGCCAGGCCCGCAGGCACGGGCCGCGCCAGCAAACCGGGCCGGTGCGCCAGCAGCCACTGGCCGGCGGCCAGGCCCCACAGCAGCACGCCCAGCCAGGGCAGCACCGGCACAAAGTCTTCGGTGACCGGTTTGTGCGTCACCAGGCCGACCCAGTTGGACCAACGGTGGTCAAAAATCGGATGCTGCACCGCCTGCGGCAAGGCCAGCAGCACGGCGCCCAGCGGCCACAATGCCGCGCCCAGCGGTGCCGCCAGCCGGGCCAGCACCAGCATCAACGCCATGCCGTGCAGTACGCCAAAGCTGATCCAACTGCCGGGAAACATCAGCGCCGACCCGGCCGAGACCAGCACGGCGCAGGCCACCACCTGGGCCCAGCGCCGCCAGAAGCGCGGCCAGCCCACGCCCGCCTGCTGCGCCAGCGCCTGGCCCAGGCCGGCGCACAGCAAAAACAGGCTGACGATCAAGGTGCGCTGGCCGGTCCAGAAACCACCACTGTAAAAGTCTTGCGGTGGCGTCAACCAGCCGAGGTGGTTGAGATCGAAGCTGAAGTGAAACGCCACCATCCACACGATGGCCGCGCCGCGCAGCGCGTCGAGCCGGTCAAAGCGGCCCAGGCGGCTGGCCGTCAGACTCAGCGGGTGGCTCACGTCAGCTTCTCGTAGACATCGGCAAAGCCCTGGCCGTCCCAGATGTAGAGCAGGTGGGCGGCATGCAGGCACTGTCTGGCCGCCAGTGGGGTGAACAGGCCGGCGTTGTGCCCGCCGGGCCAGCGCACGCTGCGGTAGACCACGCCGGCAGAGCCGGCCGCCAGCAGCGTGGCGCCCAGCGCCCGGGCGGCGCTGTAGTCGTCGGGCTGGTAGACGGCATCGGGCACCGCGCCGGCCGGCCGCAGATCGTGCAGCGTGGCGTGCACCGTCACGTGGTACAGCCGCATCGGCAGGTGCATTGCCGCCTGTGCCGTGGCGGCCAGAAAGCGGCCATGGTGGTAGCGCGTCTCGGCCAGCGCCGTGGCCCGGTCTTGCGCGGCATAAAACACGCCGTGACTGCCGGCTGAAAACCGGCTGCCTGCCAAGTTGACGTGGGTGAACGCGGCCATGATCGGGCCACTGCCCGGGCCAAACAGCCGCTGCGCCTGCGCTACCCGCTCGATCTGGCCAGCCTCCTGGCGCAGTCGGTCGTTGCTCAGTGCCTCCAGCGCGTACAGCGCATCAAAATCATCGGCATCGGCCACCCGGTCGTACAAATACACGCTGGGGTAGCGGGTGGGCACGATGCGGCAGGCCGGTGCCCAGTGGATGCCGCAGGTTTTGACCTTCGCACCCGGGTCGGCCTGCGCAGCCGCACCGTCACCACTCAAGACCCGCCCCCACCGCGCACGCTGTCCAGGTAGCGCCGCACCCCGTGGATGTCACTCATGTTGCCGGCCAGCATGTGCTGCAAGGCCGATTGGCCGCCAAACTGCGGCGCCAGGTTGGGCTGGCGCAGCCAGGCGTCGGCAGCGGCCTGGTCGGGCAGCAGGATTTGCAGGCTTTTGTAAATGCCCAGCAGGTTGGACAGGCGCTCCAGCGTGTCGCGCCCCAGCCGGGCCCGATCAGGGTGTTTGCGCCAGGCAAAAAACGTTGATCGCGAGGGCTGGCCCAGAAGGCACAACTGCTCGTCTACCGACAGCGCCCACAAATCGGCGATACGGGCAAACGCCCGCAGGCCGGCCGCAGACAGGCGATCCATCGACAGCGCGGCAAAAACGGGCGCGGGCTCACGGGCGACGAGCATGGCTGAGTCCATTTATGGATAGTTCGATGATGATAATCCATATCAGGACAAATGCAATGCCTAGGCTGCGCTGCTGAGTGCTTGTCAGGGCAGTGAGCGGCCCGGCTTCTAGGCGCCTGTCGGGCTTGGGGCGTCGAAGCGTTCACGCAGTGCGGCGTATGCGTATTTCAGCGATCGTGGACGCCCGTTTCAGTCTGATCGTGGACGGTGAAACGGCGTCTTCGAGGGTGCGCCGGGGAGGCGCGCAAGCACAGGGGTTGAATGTACCCCGACCGTCCACGATCAGCCTGAAACGCTCT
>JANLOP010000244.1:0-11865 GCA_031366635.1 Betaproteobacteria bacterium
AGCGCGGTGACATCGGTGTGGCCCACCGGCGCCTGCAGCATCGGCGTGCCCGCAACCACCCGTCCCAGCCATCGCGGATCGTCACAAAGGCCGTAAAGCTGCGAGCCGGGTTCGCGCAGCCGCGCCAGTGTGTCGGGCAGCACGTTGGGCGGCAACAGGCTGGTCTGGCCGCGCTGCAGCGCGGCGGCCAGGCCCACGGCAAAGCGGTAGCGGTCGCTGCACAGGTTGATCATGGGCCCATGGGCGGGCAGTTGTTGGGCCTGGCGCTGCACATCGGCCAGAAACTGGCGCGCGCTCAGCGGCGCGCCGGCGTGCCAGGCGATGGGCGCGTCAAGATCTGGCGTGGCCAGCAACGGCAACCCATCCATCATGGTGCGGCACGGCTGTAGGCACGCGCCGCGTCCATCAGCGTTGCGCGCTCGAACTCAGGGTGCAGCCAGTAGCGCAAGCCATATTCGCCGACGAACAGGCTTGCAATGGCGACCGGCGTGACCAGGTTGGCCAGCACCGACCAGACGGCCCAACTGCAGGTGGCATAGACCCAGACCGAGAGCAGCGCCATCAGCACGAAGTAGATCGCCCAGGCCGCCGTGACACGGTGGCTGTAGGCCAGCATGGCAGGTGTCACCGTGCCGTGCACGCGGGTGGCCACGCCGCCGATCAGCGACACACGGCCGGGCCGCAAGCTCAGCGCAAACGTGGCACTCAAGACGAGGTGGATGCCGGCGTGCTGCAACAGGTAGAGCCGGTTGACATCCCCGATGCCCCCATGCGCGACGATGGCCGCCACGGCAACCGCCACCGCCGCGAGTGCAGCCAGCGCCAGCCACTGGCGGCGCCGCACTGCGACGAGCGCCCCGACCCCCCAGACCGGCCCGGCCAAGACCGCCAGCGCCCAGGGCCGGCCTGCAGATTGCAGGGTCATCCAGTGCGCCAGCAGGGCGTAGCCTGCGGCTGCCAGCAGCCCGACAGCAAGACGCCAGCGTGACATGAGCAGCTTCAGCGGGTGCGGTGCTGCGCGACGTGGGCCGCCAGGCTGCGCAGGGAGGTGAAGATACTGTGGTTGCTATCGTCGCCGGCGCGCAACTCGAAGCCGTAGCAACGCGAAACTTCCAGCGCAAGCTCAAGGATGTCGATTGAATCCAGACCCAGGCCGTCGCCGTACAGCGGCGCGATGGGATCGATGTCGGCAGGCGCCAGTTCGAGGTTCAGCGACTGCACCAACAAGGCGGCGAGTTCGCCTTCTAACTCGGACTGCGGCTGCCGGACCGCGCTGCCGGGCAAACCATCTTGTACGGACGAGGCCATCAGATTTCCATGAACATTGTGTCGACTTGGAATTCTAAGCTTCGGCCCCGACCGCAGCCGCGACCTGCAGCCGGTGGCGGATACTGTGTCGGGACCCCGTTGTGCCCGAGCTTGTTGACCCTCTGCGAGGAAGTCTGCCATCCGTCCCGAACCGGCCAGCCCGCGTGCACCGATGCGCCAGCCCGCAGCCGCACCGCGTGCGCTGTGGCGCACCGATGTGTGGTCGCGTGTGCGCTGCGTGTGGTTCGCCAAGATGACGGCCACCACGCTGGGCATCAGCGGCTTCTTCGTCGCCTATTTCTGGGTCTTGCACAACCCGCAGTTCCCGCTCACGGTGATGCCGCTGACGGCGCTCGACCGCTGGGTGGATTTTCGGCCCGAAGCCTTGCCGATCTACCTGTCGCTCTGGCTGTATGTGTCGCTGGCGCCGGCGCTGCTGAAGAGCCTGCGCGAACTGGCGTCGTTTGGCCTCGCCGCCTTGGCGTTGAGCGCGATCGGGCTGGGCATCTTCACGCTGTGGCCGACGGCGATTCCAAGCTTCGACATCGATTGGTCGCAGCACCCGTCGATTCAGTTCCTGAAAACCGTCGACGTGGCGTCCAACGCCTGCCCGTCGCTCCACGTGGCGTTTGCAGTGTTCGCCGCGCTGTGGCTGGAACGGCTGCTACTGGAAATGCACAGCGCCATGGCCCTGCGCGTGTTGAATGCGCTTTGGTGCCTGGGCATTTTGTATTCCACGCTGGCCACCCGCCAGCACGTGGTGATCGACGTGGTGGCCGGTGCGGCGTTGGGCGGCATCGTCGCTGCGGTTCATCTGCGCGCGCTGCGGCCGGCCGCTCTTGCGCGCTGAGCCAGAACCGCTGCCGGCAGCACGAAATGATCAGCACGCTCCAACGCCCAAACCCTGGCCCTGCCCTTTGCCCACATTTCTATTCTGAATTCCAATCTCTGGGTGAGTCGCCTTCGCACATTGCTTGCAACTGCGAACAGCCTTGCCACATCCGTTGGCGCCCCGGGGGTGGACCGTTGGCACGGCCGAGGTAACCACCGAGTCGGGCTACAAGACGCACTGCATCGCCGAGCCGGGTTGGCTGGGCGATTCCCTTTTTTCGCGGAGGTCTGCAGCACCTCGATATCGAGGTCTGAGAACAGTAGCTCTGCGGGAAGTTCCAGGCATTCTCTGCCCAGGCGCGTCGTGAGCATGATCGCCATGCGATGACCAGATTGATGCCAATGGCGCGCTTGAGTCGCTCGGCGGCCTTGTGTTGCAAAGCCTCAATGCGGCAGCCGATTTTCAGTACACGATGCCAGTCTGCGCTGCGCCAGCGCAGGCAGTAGCAACGCAGATACTCTTGGGTTTGCCCAGTTTCGGTGATCTCGCGGGTCGTCAACAAGAACATCGTCTGCCTGCTCCGCAAGGTCGCGCGCGGCCTGCACGGGTTCGACCCGCCGTCTGGGACTCTTGGCACCGGCGTGTCTTCGATCAAGCGCTGCGGGCAACACGAAGTGACGGCCTCGCGCCAACTCCCGCAGCACCTTGATGCAGCCTACGGTCTGGGTACGCTGCCGGGCATCAAAGAAGCCAAAATGCTGACACACCGACTCGGCAACCGAAGATCGGGTGTGATGTTCCTGCTGCGCCAACAGCCCTCGGATGACCTCGATGGAGGTCTCCTTCTTCGGCGTTCGTTTGATCTCGTTCTGTGCGTCCATCTGCAACGATAGACGGCGCGAGAAGATTTGTTCAGCGATTTCTCAAGGGAAAAAGGCAGGGCTAGGAGGCGGTGCCGACCGGCGTCTTTTGCCTACATGCTGACAGTATGTGGCCGGGTGGTTGACCCGGGAAAGCCCGGGTGGGCCTGGCCCGCACCGGCCCACCAACGGCCGCCCGGCGACGGCCATCAAAACTGCCGCAGCACCACGTACTCACCCTGGCTGCCCAGCGCCTTTTCAGTCTCCACCCAGCCGGTGCGGGCGTAAAACTGGCGCGCGGCCTGGTTGGCGACCACGCATTTCAGCCGCCAGGGCTTGGGCAGCACCTCGGCCAGCGCCGCCAGCAGCGCCCGGCCCACGCCTTGGCGCTGGGCATCCTGCGCCACGTACAGGTGGTGGATGAAGGCGCCGGCGGCATACACCGCCACAAAGCCGCTCACCTGCCCAGCCGACGACAGGCAGACGTACACCACCTCGCCCGACGAGTTGCGCTTGAAGTCGGTGTCGATGTCGGCGCCTGGCGCCAGCCAGTCGGCCTGGCGCAGCGCCTGCTCAAAAATCGTCTGGATTTGACCGGCATCGGCCGGCTCGGCGGCGCGAACAAAATGCCGCGCCGCTGCGGTTGCGGGTGCCGGCGCAGTGGCCGGTGCAGGCGGCAAGCTCACACCGGCTCCACCGTCACGCCCACCTCGGGCGGTGCGGTGCCGCCGCCCCGGATCACGCCGCGCAGCGGGGCCACGTCGGCATAGTCGCGGCCCCAGGCCAGCGTGACATGGTCCTGGCCGACGGCGATGTCGTTGGTCGGGTCGAGTGCCACCCAGCCGTACAGCGGGCACCACACTTCAACCCAGGCATGCGTGGCATCGGCGCCAATCAGCCGCGGCTGGCCGGCGGGCGGCTCGGTCAGCAGGTAGCCGCTGACGTAGCGCGCCGCCAGCCCCAGCGAGCGCATCGCGCCGATCATCAGGTGCGCAAAATCCTGGCACACGCCCTGCCCTTTTTCCAGCGCCTGCAACGCATTCGTCGCCACGTCGGTGGCTTGTGAATTGAATTCCATGCGCTGGTAGATGCGGCTCATCAGCGCCAGCGCGGCTTGCAGCAACGGCCGCTGGGGCGTGAACAGGTCTTGGGCAAAGGCCGCCAGCCGCGCGTCGCAGGGCGCAAAGTGGCTGGCCAGCACAAACTCCACCGCGTCGGGCTGGGTCACGCCGGCGCGGTAGCGCAGGGCCTGGGCGGCCTCTTCCCAGGGCGGGCTCAAGGCCGCGTCCAGCGGCGGCGGTGCGGCCAACTGAACCTGGAAGACGCTGGTCACCGTCAGCGTGTCATGCACCCGCGCGTGGCTGAAGCCGTGTCGCCAATTGCCGAACACGTCCTGGCTGGCCTGCACCGCATCGTCGGGCTGCGGCTCGATTTTCAGCGCCCAGCGCTGCACTTGCTGCACCTCGGTGTCGCGCGGGCGCAGCCAGGCGCTGTGGTGCGCCACCTCCACCGGCCGGTCGTAGTCGTAGCGGGTTTCATGGCGCACCGCCAGTTGGCGCGGGCCGCGCGGCAAGGGGATGCGCGGCGGCGTGGGCGCAGCCGTCAACGGGATGTCAGGCGGGCTTTGCAACGGTCCGGGTGACTGCGACTGCGACTGGGACTGCGACTGGGAGCCCGACTGCGACGGCGATTGAGACGGCGATTGAGACTGCGATTGAGACGGCGCCGCCGCGCGCAAAACCCAGTCGCTCATTGCCACACCGTCCGGTCGGGTGAATCGACGTGCGCAAACAGGTGACGGCCGACCTCGTCCGACAAGCTGCGCGCCGCCGCATTGCACTGCTGCAGTGCGTAAATCAACGCGCTGTGCCGGCCGTCGTCATCGGCGCGGGCCAGATCGGCCAGCGGCCAACTCTCGGGCATTGACAGGGGGTCGGTCACGCTGGCCACCCACGGCGCATCGTCGCGCGCCAGCTTGCGCAGCCGGTCGCGCATGGTGCGCGCCACCCAGGCCAGTGAGCGCGGGTTGTCGGTGTCCATCACCAGCAGGTGCAGCAGCGGCAAGGCCTCGCGCCGAGCCTGAAACCGCGCGCGGTAGGTGATGACGCTGTCAAACAGCCCGAGCAGCAGCAAAAACCCGTCGTCCGACTCATGCAGCCGGTGCTCGAAGCCCAGCGCCAGCGCATGCGACAGCATCGCCAGGCGCTCCACCTGCCGGCCCACGCTGAGCAGGCGCCAGCCGTCGTCGCGCATCATGCGGTCGGTCTGCGCACCGGTGATGGCGGCCAGGTGGGTGGCTGATCGCGCCAGCACGCCCAGCACATCGGCCGCTTCGCCCTCGCCCCGGGCGGGCATGTCACTGCCTGCCTTGCCATCGCCCAACACATTGGCCAGGTGCTGCTCAAAATGGTCGTCCACCTCGTTGATCAGCTTCCAGTGCTCAGGCGAAAGCCGCTCGCGCAGCACCTGGGCACACTGGCGCAGGCAGCGCAGGCTGTCACCCACGCTGGTGACGTAGCGGCTGGCGTCGTCGCTGGCCGGCAGGCCGTGCACCAGCGCCCGCTCAAACAGCCGCGGCGCCCGGGCCGGGCTGGGCACGGCCGAATCGACCAGGCCATGAAAATGCGCCAATTCACCGAGCAAGTGCAATACCGGCTTGCTGCCGCCGTGCAGGGATTCAAGCGTCAGCCGCGTCAGGCGGATGGCGTTCTCGGCCCGCTCGGTATAGCGGCCCAGCCAGAACAGCGCCTCGGCCGCGCGGCTGCTGACGCTGCGCTGCCAGGACGACAGCTCACCGGCCGTCAGCGGCTTGGGCAGCATCGAGGTCTCGTCCACCTCGCCCCGGGTGATGACCCAGGTATCGACGCTGGCGCTGCCGTTTTGCATGCTCAGCCACGGGTCAAACGCGCTGCCCGGGTGGGCGCTGGGCCGGCCGGCGACGCGGGTGAGCGCACCGGGCAGCACGCGCCAGCCGCCGGCACCGTCGGCCAGCGCAAACACCCGCAGCACGGCGGCGCGCGGCTGCAAGCTGCCGTCACGCCAGACGGGGGTTTCACCTGGCCGCACCCGGGCTTGCAGCGTGAAGGCGGCGGGCTGGGCGTCGATGCGGGCCAGCAGCGCGGCACGCTCGGCCTCAGGCAGATGGGCCGCCACGCAGGGCTTGAAACCGCTGCCCGGAAAAGTGGGCGCCACCACAAAATCAGCCAGCTTGGCGCGCTGCGAGGCCCACACTGCCGCCTCACCGCACCACCAACTGGTGGACGCCGGCAGCCGCAGGCGCTCACCCAGCAGGCGCTCGGCCACGCCGGGCCAGAAGGCGGTGAGGCCCGGGCTTTCCAGCACACCCGCACCCGGCGCGTTGGCCATCACCACCTCACCGGCGCGCAAGGCTTGCAGCAGGCCGGGCACGCCCAGTTGCGAGTCGGGCCGCAGCTCCAGCGGATCCAGAAATTCATCGTCCACCCTGCGCAACACCACATGCACCGGCTCCAGGCCGTGCAGAGATTTGAGGAACAGGCGCTTGCCGCGCACCGTCAAATCACTGCCCTCGACCAGCGTGACGCCCAGGTAGCGGGCCAGAAACACCTGCTCAAAATAGGTCTCGTTGAACGGGCCTGGCGTGAGCAGCACCACCCTGCTGTGCGCGCCCGCCGGGCTGGCGCGCATCAGGCCGTCCAGCAGCGAGCGAAAGGTTGCCGCCAATCGCTGCGCCCGCAGGCTGGCGAATTCATCCGAAAACTGCCGGCCGATGATCAGCCGGTTTTCCAGCAGATAGCCGAGGCCGGACGGCGCTTGCAGCCGCTGCGCCAGCACACAAAACCCACCGTCGGGCTTGCGCGCCAGGTCAAACGCCGCTATGTGCAGCGGCGTGGCCAGCGCTGGCCACAGGCCGTGCGCCGGCCGCAGGTAATGCGGATGGGCAAACACCAGTGAGGCCGGCAACAGCGCGTCGCGCAACAGGGTTTGCGCGCCGTAGATATCGGTCAGCGTGGCGGCCATCAGCCGGGCGCGCTGCACAACCCCCAGCTCGATGGCGGCCCACTCGGCCGGCTGCACGATGAAGGGCAACAACTCCAGCGGCCAGGGCCGGCTGGCGTCACCGCCCTCGGCATAGACGTTGTAGGTGGCGCCGTCCTCACGCACGCGCTGCTGCACCCGGTCGGCCCGGGCGGCCATGTCAGACCAGCCGGCCGTGCCCAGGCTGGTAAAAAACTGCCGCCAGTGCGCCGCCGGGGTGTTGCCGGCGGATGAGCCGGCCAGCGCCGCCGCACTGGCCGTCAGGCTGCGCCATTCATCAAAATGGCCGGGCGTGGCGCGGCGGGTGGCTGCGGCCACCTGGCTGGCGGCATCGGGCAGGTCGTCGTCGGCCAACCAACTGGATTGCATGTCGGCATCATGCCCTTTGCGGGGTGGCTCAGGCATGGCGCCGATCCCCGCAAAAAGGGTGGATTGCGCAACATTCGACCGTCAAGCCGGCCGTCAAGCGGTGCGCAAATCGAGCGTGAACGGAAACTCCAGGCTGCGCTGCGCCAGCCCGACGTCCATCCTCCCCGGCGTGTGGCCGATGGTGAAAAACCGCGCCAGCCGGCGGCTTTCTGCCTCAAACGCATTGATCGGAAAGGTGGCGTAGCTCAAGCCGCCCGGGTGGGCCACGTGGTACTGGCAGCCGCCGAGTGAGCGCTGCATCCAGCGGTCTACCAGGTCAAACACCAAAGGCACATCGGTGCCAATGCTGGGGTGCAAGGCTGTGGGCGGCAGCCAGGCGCGGTAGCGCACGCCGCAGACAAACTCACCCACCCGGCCGGTGGGCTGCAGCGGCACCGGCACGCCGTTGCAGGTGATGACGTGGCGCGAGTTGATGAGGCCGGAAACCTTGAGTTCGATGCGCTCGACCGATGAATCGACATAGCGCACCGTGCCGGCCGACGAGCCCTCTTCGCCCATCACATGCCAGGGTTCGAGTGCGCTGCGCAGTTGCAGCAACACGCCCTCGGCGGCCAACTCGCCCACCTTCGGGAAGCGGAACTCGAAGTGCGGCGCAAACCATTCGGGCTTGAAGTCGAACCCCGATCCATCGCCAAACGCGCCCAGTTCCTCGATGACATGCTCGAAGTCTTGCCAGACAAAGGTGGGCAGCAAAAACCGGTCATGCAATTCGGTGCCCCAGCGCACCAGCTCGGCCTTGTACGGCTGGGCCCAGAAGCGCGCCACCAGCGCGCGCAGCAGCAATTGCTGCACGATGCTCATGCGGGCGTGCGGCGGCATCTCAAAGGCGCGCAGCTCCAGCAGCCCAAGCCGGCCGGTGGCGGCATCGGGCGAGTACAGCTTGTCGATGCAGAACTCACTGCGGTGGGTGTTGCCGGTCAGATCGACCAGGATGTTGCGCAGCGTGCGGTCTACCAGCCAGGGCGGCATCTGCTGGCCGTAGACCGCCTTGTTTTTCTCGATCTCGCCGAGCGCAATTTCCAGCTCGTAAAGCTGGTCGTTGCGGGCCTCGTCAATGCGTGGCGCCTGGCTGGTCGGGCCAATGAACAAGCCACTGAACAAATAACTCAAGCTCGGGTGGTTGTGCCAAAACGCCAACAAGCTGCCCAGCACATCGGGCCGGCGCAAAAACGGGCTATCGGCCGGCCGGGCGCCGCCCAGCACAAAGTGGTTGCCGCCGCCGGTGCCGGTGTGGCGGCCGTCGAGCATGAATTTTTCACTCGACAGGCGCGACAGCCAGGCCGCGTCGTACAAAAACTCGGTGTGCTCCACCAACTCCAGCCAGTTGTGCGCCGGGTGGATGTTGACCTCGATCACCCCCGGGTCGGGCGTGACTTGCAGGATTTTGAGCCGCGGGTCACGCGGCGGCGGGTAGCCTTCCAGCACGATCTTCACGCCCTGTTGGGCGGCCGTGGCTTCAACCGCGGCCAGCATCTCCAGATAGTCCTCCAGCTTTTCCAGCGGCGGCATGAAGACGTAAAGCAGGCCACGCGGCGGGGCCGCCGGGTCGGCTTTGGGCTCGTCCTTCGGGCCGTTTGAGCGGGCCGGGTCGCGCACCTCGACCACCAGCGCGCTGCGCGTGATCCAGTGCGCCGATTCACCGCGCTCTGGCGCTCGATTCAGATCGGCTGGCGGCGTGGCAGCACCCGCCGCCGGCTGGACTCCGCCCCCGAGGTAAGTCACCGCCGCGCTCTTGGCCCGGTTGCCGGCCAGCATGTCGGCCATCGGCTTGCCGCTGCCCGGCTCTACCCGCCTGGCCGGCAGCGCCACCACGCCGCCCTCGGCAAAGCCGCCGCCGATCACATGGGCGGCGTACTGGCTGCGGATGGTGGCATGGGCCGGCAGCGCATCACGCGGCGCAAATGGGTCAGATTCGATGTGGTACGGGTACTCGGTGCTTTTGACCCAGGGCAGACTGTCCAGCGGCAGGCGGTAACCCATCGGTGAATCACCCGGGAACAAATACAGGCGCTCATCGCGGAAGAACCAGGCGCCGGTTTGCCAGCGGCCGTCGGCCGACAGCGGATGCGCCGGGTTGCCGGGCTTGCCAGCGCCTGTGTTTTTGTCGATATCTGTTCGTTTGATCGGCAGCGCATAACCCACCTCATGCGCCAGGCCTTGGCTGAAGACGCGGCGCAGCCGGCTGCGCTCCATCTCGTCGTCCAGCTTGGTGTCGAACGGATCAACATTGACCGGCAGCCGACGCTCACGCCACAGGTAGTACCAGGTGTCTTCAAAACCGGGCTGGATGTGTTGATCGGTCAGGCCGAGACGGCGAGTCAGCGCGCCGATGAAGGCCCGGGCATCGGCCGAGGTGTAGTGCAGCGCCTCGCGCTCGTCGGCAAACAGCGCCGGGTTGTGCCAGCAGGGCTGGCCGTCGGCGCGCCAGCAAATGCTCAGCGCCCAGCGCGGCAGTTGCTCACCCGGATACCACTTGCCCTGGCCAAAGTGCAAAAACCCGCCCTGGCCGTAGTGATCGCGCAGCCGCTGCACCAGGTCTTGCGCCAACATGCGCTTGGTGGGGCCCAGCGCGTCGGTGTTCCACTCGGCGCCGTCGCGGTCTTGCACCGCCACGAAGGTGGGCTCACCGCCCATCGTCAGCCGCACATCACCGGCTTCGAGTTGCTCATCGACTGACGCGCCCAGCGCCAGCACCTCCGCCCACTGGTCTTCGGTGTAGGGCTTGGTGACACGCGGTGACTCAAAAATGCGAGTCACCGACATCTGGTGGTCAAACGCCACCTCGCACTCGTCCATCACGCCGCTGATGGGCGCGGCGCTGCCGGGTGTGGGCGTGCAGGCGACGGGGATGTGGCCTTCGCCGGCCATCAGGCCCGAGGTCGGGTCAAGCCCGACCCAGCCGGCACCGGGCAAGTACACCTCGCACCAGGCATGCAGGTCGGTGAAGTCGACTTCGGTGCCGCTCGGGCCGTCGAGTGCCTTGACATCCGATTTGAGCTGGATCAGGTAGCCCGAGACAAAGCGCGCCGCCAGCCCCAGGTGGCGCAGCGCCTGCACCAGCAGCCAGCCGGTGTCGCGGCACGAGCCGCTGGCCAGCGTCAGCGTTTCTTCCGGCGTCTGCACGCCCGGCTCCATGCGGATGACGTAGCGGATGTCGGCCTGCAGCCGCTGGTTGATGCCGACCAGAAAATCAATCGTGCGGCGCTCGGTCAGGTCGATGTTGGCAACAAATTTGGCCAGCTCGGGTGTCGCCGGCTCGGTCACGCGGTAGGGCTGAAGCTCCAGCTTGAGCGCCTCGTCGTAGCTGAAGGGGTAGGTTTCGGCCTCGGGTTCCAGGAAAAAATCGAAGGGGTTGTAGACCGACATCTCGGCCACCAGATCGACCGTGACCTTGAACTCGGTCGTCGGCTCCGGGAAGACCAGCCGCGCCAGGTAGTTGGCAAACGCATCCTGCTGCCAGTTGATGAAGTGCGTTGAAGGCTCGATCTTCAGCGAGTAACTCAGGATATTGCTGCGGCAGTGCGGTGCCGGCCGCAGCCGCACGATGTGCGGGCCCATATTGACCAGCCGGTCGTATTTGTAGTGGGTGACGTGGTTCAGTGCGACGTGGATTGACACGTTGATCCTTCAGGGGCCAGGCGAAAAGCGGCGCCGCATTTCAGCGGCGCGCCGGAAAACAAACCAGGTTCAAGCCGGTACCAGAAAGTCGCGGCTGATGCCGGCGCCGACGGCATTCACCCGGTCGAGAAACTGCGTGAGAAAGGCATGCAGGCCGGTGGCCAGAATTTCATCGATGCGGCCAAACTGCAAATCACTGCGCAGCCGGCCGGCGCGGCGCCGGGTCTCACTGCTTTGCTCATTGGCCACCAGATCCAGGTTGGCCACCAGCTCGTTCATGCAGGCGGCCAGAGATCTGGGCATGTCGGGGCGCAGCATCAGCAGCTCGGCCACCTTGTCGGGCCGGATCACGTTGCGGTAGACCTTGCGATAGATCTCGAAAGCACTGACGGAGCGCAGGATCGCGCTCCAGTGGTAGAAATCGACCTCGGGCGCGGCGTCGTCGGCCCAGGCGCCGAAGTAGTCGCCGGCCAGGGCGTGGAACTTGACGTCCAGCAGCCGGGCGGTGTTGTCGGCGCGCTCCAGAAAGGTGCCGATGCGGATGAAGTGCAGCGATTCGTCCTGCAGCATCGTGCCCACCGACACGCCGCGCGACAGGTGCGAGCGGAACTTGACCCACTCGAACAGCGCCGCCGGATCGCGCTCGAAACTGTCGTCGGCCAGCAGGCGGTTGAACTCCAGCCAGGTCTGGTTGGTGGTCTCCCACAGCTCGGTGGTGAGCTTGCCGCGCACCGCACGGGCGTTCTCGCGCGCCGCCTCCAGGCACGACAGGATCGACGACGGGTTGCCCAGGTCGCGCAC
>JANLOP010000299.1:0-19183 GCA_031366635.1 Betaproteobacteria bacterium
GAGCCGATAGCCGCTGACGCCCACAGCCTCCCTTCGTCCACACCCACTCAGCCCGGCGGCAGCAAGGCTTTGGCCATGCCGCGCAAGCTGGCCGCGTCCAGCACCTTCATGCCCGCCTGCGATTCGCAGATCAGCGCCAGCCGGTTCAGCAGGCCGGCGGCAAAGCGGTGCGCGGCAGCCATTGTTTCTTCGTCGCTGTCGTAGGTGTCGTAGGCCTCCACCGCCACGCCGCTTTCGTCGGCCAGGGCTTTGATGTCGAGTTTGGCGGTGGGGGTGGGGGTCGGCTTCGTGGCCATGTCGCGCTCCGGTGATGGGATGGTGGTTTGCGCTGAACTCTACCGGCTGGCCGATGGTCTGCCCGGTGGGCTGTACGGTGGCCCGCCGGCTCACCACCGCCGATTCGCTCACCACCGCCGGTGCGCCAGCGCCGGCAACTGCGCACGCACCAGCGCCAGCCGGTCGGCGTTGATCTCGCCGGCCACCACCGCCTCGCCTTCGGGCTGGCAGGCCAGCACATCGCCCCACGGATCGGCCAGCAGGCTGTGGCCCCAGGTGCGGCGGCCGTTCTCGTGCAGCCCGCCCTGGGCCGGGGCCAGCACATAGCATTGGTTCTCCACCGCCCGGGCGCGCAGCAGCAAGTTCCAGTGCGCGGCGCCGGTGGTGTGGGTGAAGGCCGACGGCACCAGCAGCAGATCGCACGGCGGGCGCATCAACTGGCGGTACAGCTCAGGAAAGCGCAGGTCGTAGCAGATCGACAGCCCGACGCGCCAGCCCGCCACGTCCAGCGCCACCGGCTCGCTGCCGGCTTGCAGCGCCCGGCCTTCGTCGTAGCGCTCACGGCCGTTGTCGAAGGCAAACAGGTGGATTTTGTCGTAGCGCGCCACGCGCACGCCGTCCGGCCGCCAGACGCCGCAACTGTTGCGCACCCGGTCGGCATCGGCGGTGCGTAGCGGCACCGTGCCGCCCACCACCCACAGGCCCAGCCGCGCCGCCGACTCGGCCAGAAACGCCTGGATCGGGCCGTCGCCATCGGCCTCGGCAATCGCCAGCTTGTCGCGGTCATTGCGGCCGAGCAGGCAAAAGTACTCGGGCAGCGCCACCAATTGCACACCGGCATCCGCGGCCTCGGCCATCAGCCGGCCGGCAGCGGCCAGGTTGCGTGCCACGTCGGGCGTGGAGACCATTTGCAGGGCGGCGATTTTGAGGGGGCTGGGCATGGTGGGGGTGGGCGGGTGGAATCGTGGATCGGTGGCTTGTTGGATCGGCGGGTCGGCGGGTCGGTGGATCGGCGGGTCGGCGGGTCGTTGGATCGGGGCGACGGAGCGGCGGGGCGGCGGTGCGGGGTCTGGGCCAGTGTGGCCGATCATGGCCGGGCCGCCGACGCAGCGCCTGCGGCGGCCACCGCCGCCTCGGCCGCCGCTGCCGACGGTGCATCGAAGGCGGCCAGTGCCGGCAGCGCATCGAACAGCCCGCGCTCGACACGCTCGACCTGCGGGTCGGCCCAGGCGCCGGTGATGCGGAACTCGCGCGCGCTGACCTGGCGCAGCGGCTCGCGCAGCAGCCACTGGCCGACAAACGCGCCCAGCGCCACCGCCGGGTTGATGGCGGCATAAGCCAGCGACGCGCTGGCGGTGTTCAGCTCGGGCAGGGCCACCACCCGCAAATCCTGGGTTTCGCGGGCGATGTCGGCGCTGCCGTCCATCAGCACCGTGGCCTGCAGGCCACGGATGCGCAGGTTGTCGGTGCGCGCCACGCCTTGCTGGATATGCAAGTCGCCGGTCAGGCTGTCGAAGGCAAAGCCCTCTTGAAAGACATCGCGGAAATCCAGCAGCAGCCGGCGCGGCAGCGCCTGCAAGCTGAGCACGCCCAGCAGCCGGGCGGCGCCGGCGTCCAGCTTGAGAAACTGCCCACCGCCCAGCGCCAGGCCCAGCGTGCCGGTCAGCGAGGGCAGGTCGAATGCCAGCGGTGAGCCGGCCCAGCCCAGCGTGCCCTGGATCAGCCCTTGGCTGCCCTTGACCGCGCGGCCCAGGCCCAGGCGCTGCAACAGCGCACCGCCGTCGGCCACATCGAGCCTGAAATCCAGCGCCATGCGGTGCCGCGCCGGGGCCGGCACCGTGCCGGGCCAACCCCCGGCACTGACATCGGCAGCGGCACCGGCAACGGGGCTGGCCAGCGCCGCCCAGTGGCCGGTGGCCGTCAGCAGCGCGTCCGGGTTGCCCAGCCGCAGTTGCTTGAGCTGCCAGTCGCCGCGCACCGCAGCGTCGCTGCCCGGCGCCGGTGGCCGGTTCACCGCCAGCACCACCAGCCGGCCCAGCTTGTGGCCGCGCAGCTCAAAATCGTCGATCTCGATGTCCAGCGCCGGCACGCTGGCCGGGCCGGGCGCCAGCAGGCTGGCCACCGTGTCGGGCCGGCCCTCGGCCTCGTCCGGCGGCAGCGACAGGCGCGACAGGCGGGCCTTGATGCGGCCGCTGCTGGCCGGGCCCGAGCCCAGGCCCGCGCCCGGGCCGGCGCTGCGCGGCTCGCGGTAGTCCAGCGTGCCGGCGGCCTGGTCGGATGTGCCCACGATGTGCCAGCCTTCCTCCGCCAGGCCACCCAGGCCACCCAGGCCACCCAGGCCCGACAGGCGCTGCAGCGCCAGCGTGACGCCGCTCAAGCGGCGGCCACCGGCCAGCAGCTCGGCCGTCTTGAGCTGCACCGATTGCGGCAGCCAGCCGGGGTCGGCAGGGGCAGCGCCGGGCTCGGCGCCGGCCCAGTCCAGCGCCCGCCAGGCGTCCAGATCAAGCCGGGGCAGCAGCAGCACGGCCCGGCCGCCGGCCACCGGCTCGGGCAAGGGGCTGTCGTAGGCCAGCGCACTGCGCAGCAGGCGCGGCGTGGCCTGGCTGCGGTCGATCAGCAGGCTGGCCTGCAGCGCGCCCAGCTCGATGCGCAGCCAGTCGGGGGCTGGCGCGGGCGCGCTGCGGCTGTCGGCCGTTGTCGTGGCGGGCCGGGCAGCGGCCGGCGCCGCGGCCGGCCGGGGCTCGGCCGCTGCCACGCCGGGCCGGGGCTCGGCCGGCGCCGCGCCGCGCGGCTCAACCCAGGCGGTGCTGCCGATGCGCAGCGCCAGCGTGGTGTCGGCGGCTTTGCGCAGCGGCGCGGGCAGGTCGATGGCCATGCCGGCCAGATTGCTGGCCACCTGCCATTCGGTCTGGCCGTCGTGCAGGCCCAGCACGGCCCGGTAGGTGGCCTGGCCCTGCAGGCGCTGGGCAACGCGCCTGGCCGGCCCGGGCTCGGCCAGCCGGCGCAGCCCGTCGGCAGTGGCGCTGCCGGTCAGCGTGAAGCGCAGGCTGCCGTCGGGCTGGCTGCCGCCGTCGATCTGCGCCTCCCCGCCGGCCAACTGGGTGCGCAGGGCGGTGATCTGCACACTTTTCTGGGTCGCATCCAGCCGGCCCCGGGCCTGCGGCAACAGCGGCGCGTCGGGCCGCAGGCGCAAATCATTGTCCGGCAGTTGCAGGCTGAGCTGCAGTGCGGCGTCGGCCGGCCGGGCCAGCGGGATGCTCAGCGCCAGCGTCAAATCGGCCGTGCCGCTGGCGCTGGCCTGGGCCAGTGCGTCGCCCGTCCAACCGCCCAGCGGCGTGCTGTTGAGCAGGCGCAGCCCGTCGGCCAACGGGCCGCTGGCCTGGCCGTCGATCTCCAGCAGCGGCTGCGCTGACAGCTCGCGGATGCGGCCCTGCACCGCGTCCAGCGCCAGCCCCCAAAGCCGGCCCCGGGCTTGCTGGAACTGCATGCCGTTGCGCTCGAACACCAGCTCGCCGCTGACGCCGGTGAGCGCCGGCCACGGTGAGGCCCAGGCGGCGGCGTCAGCGCTGGCCGGCACCGACGGCAGCGGCGCCAGCGTCACGTCCTGCACCCTGCCGGCGATGCGGAAGTCGCCGTCGCGCCGGTGGGTGTACGGAAAATCCCACAGATCGCCCTGCACCCGGAAAGCCACATCGCGCAACTCACCGGCCTGCACCGCACGCTGTACCCAGGCCCGCGTGGCGGGGTCGATGGCCAACGGCAGGTAGCGTGCCACCTGGCTGGCGCGGCCCTCGGCCAGCGTGCCGCTGAGCGCCAGCACGCCCGGCAGCCGGCCGCCCTTGCCGTGGCCGGCGCCCGCGCCGCTGTGCCAGGTGGCGTTAAACACACCGCGCGCGTCGTCGTTGTCAAAGCGGGCGTTGCGCACGGCCAGCTCGATGCGCGGGGCGGGCGGGTCGGCCTGTTTTGCCCCGGCGCCGTGCAGCGGCGCGCCGGTGCCGGCCGGCCGGGCCGGCTCGATGCGCCAGCTCAACTGGCTGGAAAAATGCGCCAGCCGCACCGTGGCTTGCTCAAACACGCCGGGCAGATCGACGGCGCCGTCGGCCAGCCGCAGCGTGGCCTGGCCACCGGTCTCGGTGGCGCTGAGGTCGATATCGGCGCCGCGCCAGCCGGGCCGGCCGATGGCGCCCGGCTCGGGCGACGGTGCGGCGGCGACGGCCAGGCCGCTGACGCGGGCCCGGACGTGGTAGCGGCGCGGGGCATCCAGCGGGCCGTCCCAGCGCGCCTGCAAGGGCCGGACCGTGCCCACCGGGGCCCACTGGCGCAGCAGGCCGCGCAGGCCCGCACTGATCGGCAGGTGCTCGGCCAGGCCGGCCAACGCGGCCAGGTCCAGCCGGTCAGCGCTGATCTCGCCGCCGATCACCGGCGGGTTGGCGGCGGTGCTGTCCCGGGTCTGGGGTTCGGCCTCGATCTCGGTCTGGGTCTGGCGCCATTGCAAAGCCAACTCACTGGGCGCCCAGACGACGCCGCGGTCGGTGACAAAGCGCAGGCCGTGCAGCGCCAGCTTGACGCCGCCGGCCGTGCGCTCGGCCTCGACGCGGCCGGCAAGTTCGGCCAACGCCAGAGGCGTTTGGGCATTCGCCAGCGGCGTTTGGGCATCCGCCAGAGGCGTTTGGGCATCCGCCAGCGGCGTTTGGGCCAACGCCGGAGGCATTTCAGCATTCGCCAGCGGCGCCAGCCCGTCCCCCAGCCGCACCACCACCTGGCGCAGCGCGGCGTCCAGCGTCAGCGCCAGCGGCACGCCCTGGTCCCAGTCGATCCAGGCACGCAGCGCCGCCTGGCCTTGCTGCAAATCCACCGGCAGATCAACCTGGCTGCGCAAGCGGGCGACATCGGCTTGCGGCAGATCGGCAAACAGCGTGCCGCGCCAGCGCTGCCAGTCACCGGCCCGGCCGAGCAACGGGCTGCGGGCCTGGGCGCGCAGCGAAAAGCGCTGGCCCCAGTCGGCCGGCGGCGTGGCGTCCAGCCGCAGCGCGTGGCGCCGGCCCTGGTTGCGCAGCACCAGCAGCACATCGTGCAGTTGCAGCGCGGGCGCGGCGCGCTGCTCGTCCACCCAGCGCAGCAGGCCGCCGCGCACCACGATCTCATGCTGCTCGAACAACCAGTCGGCGGCGGCGGCGCCGTCCAGCGCTGCGCCGTCGCTGGTCACGTCCAGCCCGGCGATGTGCCAGTGGCCTTGCGCGTCGCGCCGCACCTCAAGCCGGGCGTGCTCGATCAGCAACTGCGCAAAGCGCAGGCGCAGCGCCAGCAGCGACGGCACCGACAGCGCGGCCGAGACCTGCGGCAGACGCAACACCTCACGGCCCCGGGCATCGCGCAGCAGCACGTCGTGCAGCACAAACGACGGTACCCAGCCGGCGCTGTGCACGGCGATACGGCCAATTTGCACCGGCTGCCCGAGTGCGCGGCTGGCCTGCGCCTCGATGCGCGGGCGCCAATCGTCCAGACGCGGCAGAATCCACCAGTGCAGCGTCAGCCAGGCCGCCAGGCACAAGACCCAGGCGCCGGCCACCAGCGCCAGCGCGGTGCGGCCCGCCAGGCGCGCCAGCCACCCGGCCGGACGGCGCAGCGCAGTGACTGACAACGAGAGGGACATGGATGAGGAGCCAACAGCGGTGCGCGGCGGTTGAGATCAGCGGGTGCGGCGGTGCCGGCCGGCACCGCCACCCGAACAAACCCGTGCAGCGCCATCCGCCCAGTGGCCACTGGGCCCACGGCCGCCCGGGCTGCGCTTCAATCTAGCACACGGCCTGCCGGCGATCATGGCTTCTGATCCACACACGCACGACACATCGGGCGGCAGCGCGCCCGGTGCGCCCGCCGGCCTGCTGGCCGGGTTGTCCGGGTTGGCCGGCGGGCGGTTGGCCGAGCCGCTGCCCGTGCCACTGCGCTATCCACTGCCCGCGCCCTTGCCTGCGGCCCTGCCTGCGCCACAGCCCGCCAGCGCCGCGCACAGCCGCTTTGTGCAGCGGGTGCGCCGGCGCTACAGCGCCGACCTGGCGCTGCTGCCGCCCGGCCTGCCCGGCGCCGATGCCATCACCGCGCTGGTGCAGCGGCTGCTGGCCGACGGCCGGCCGTTGCCGTCGGCGCTGCGCGTGGCGCGCCAACTGGTGCTGGAGCGGCTGGTGGTGCTGGATATTGAGCAGGCCGCGCCACTGGCCCACATCACCCAGGCCATGACGGCGCTGGCCGAGCGCACGCTGGAGATCGCGCTGGCAGCGGCCCGTGCCGATCAAGACCAGCGCAGCGGCCCGCCGCTGGGCAGCGCCGGCCAGGTGATCGATTTCTGGATCATCGGCATGGGCAAGCTGGGCGCACGCGAGCTGAATGTCTCGTCCGACATCGACCTGGTGTATGTCTACGAGGAGGACGGCCACACCGCCGGCCCGTCCGGCGGCCCGTCCAGCAACCCGCCTGGCAACCCGTCCTGCAACCCATCGAGCAACCGTGCCAGCTTGAGCGCCCACGAGTACTTCAGCGCCGTGGCCAAGCGGCTGTACACGCTGATCGGCGAGACCACCGACGACGGCTTTGTCTTCCGCGTTGACCTGGCGCTGCGGCCGAACGGCAACTCGGGCCCGCCGGTGGTCAGCCTGGCGATGCTGGAAGAGTATTTTTTGGTGCAGGGCCGCGAGTGGGAGCGCTTTGCCTGGCTCAAAAGCCGGGTGGTGGCGCCGCGGCTGGCCGTCACGTCGGGCCGCGCGCTGCCGCTGCGCTCACTCGTCAGCGCGTTTGTCTACCGGCGCTACCTGGACTACGGCATTTTTGAAGGCCTGCGCCAATTGCACCGCAAGATCCGCGACGAGGCCCAGCGCCGCGCCGCCGGCCGGCCCGAGCGCGCAAATGACGTCAAGCTCTCGCGCGGCGGCATCCGCGAGATCGAGTTCATCGTGCAACTGCTGCTGGTGGTGCGCGGTGGCCAATTCCCCGAGATCCGCACCCGGTCTACCTTAAAAAGCCTGCTGCGCCTGGGCGGGCGCGGGCTGATGCGGCCTGAGACGGCCGACAAACTGGCGGCGGCTTATGTGTTTTTGCGCCAGGTCGAGCACCGCATCCAGTACCTGGACGACCAGCAAACCCACTTGCTGCCCACGGCCGATGCCGACCTGGCCTGGATCGCGTTGTCGCTGGGCCTGGCCGAATGCCGCCAAAGCGCCTGCCCGCTGCTCGACCAGTTGGGCGAAATCCGCGAACTGGTGGCCACTGAATTTGATGCGCTGCTGCACGACGGCCAGGCCCCGCCGGCCAGCCCCGGCGCGCGCAATGGCTGCAAGCAATGCGGCCCGCTGGCATTGCCGGTGGACAGCGACGCGCTGCTGGACAAATTGCCCGCCGCGCTGGCCAGCCGCATCCGGCAGTGGCGATCACACCCCCGGGTGCTGAACCTGCGCGACGAGGGCAAATTGCGCCTCGGCAAGCTGGTGGAGCGCATGGCCGCCTGCGTCACCGACGACACCTGCACCGAGGCCGCAGCGCTGCGCTTTGTCGATTGGGTTGAGCCGCTGCTGCGCCGCGACAGCTACCTGGCGCTGCTGGTCGAGCGGCCCGAGGTGATGCGCCGGCTGTTGCGCCTGCTGGGCCTGGCGCGCTGGCCGATGCAGTATTTGATGCGCCACCCGGGCGTGATCGACGAGCTGTCGGATCAACGCCTGCTCAACCAGCGCTTCAACGCGGCCGAGTACACCGCTGATCTGGACGACCGCCACCTGGCCTGGCAGCGCGGCGGCGAGGACAACGAGGACGCGCTGCTCGACACTCTGCGCCATGCCCATCATGCCGAGGTCTTCCGCACCCTGGTGCGTGACGTTGAAGGGCTGATCACGGTCGAGCAGGTGGCCGATGACCTGTCGGCGCTGGCCGACGCCACACTGGCTTGCACGCTGCGCTGGGCCTGGCCCCGGCTGCGCACGCACCACCGCCAGCACCCGCACTTTGCCGTCATCGCCTACGGCAAGCTGGGCGGCAAAGAGCTGGGCTACGGCAGTGACCTGGACGTGGTGTTTGTCTACGACGACGGGGACGAGCCCAGCGCGGATGATCGGGACCGGGCGCAAGAGGTCTACGGCCACTTTGTGCGCAAGCTGATCACCTGGCTCACTTTGCGCACGGCAGCGGGTGAGTTGTTTGACATCGACACCGCGCTGCGGCCGAACGGCAACTCGGGCCTGCTGGTGACGTCGATTGCGTCATTTGCGCGCTACCAGGTGGGCCGGGGCAGCAACACCGCCTGGACCTGGGAGCACCAGGCGCTGACGCGGGCCCGGTTTTGCGCCGGCTCGGCCGATCTGGCCGGGCGGTTTGACGCGGTGCGGCGCCAGGTGCTGGCCGCGCCGCGTGACGGCGCCGCACTCAAGCGCGAGGTGATCGAGATGCGCGACAAGGTGCGCGCCGCGCGGCCGGTGCGGGCCGGCTGGTTTGACGTCAAGCACAGCCCCGGCGGCATGATGGACGCCGAATTTGCGGTGCAGGCGCTGGTGTTGACCGAATCGGCGCGCCACCCCGGCCTGCTGGACAACGCCGGCAACATCGCGCTGTTGCAGCGCTGCGAGGCCGCTGGCCTGCTGCCGGCCAACGTGGGCGAGGCGGCGGCCAGCGCCTACCGTGAGCTGCGCCGCGCCCAGCACAGCGCCCGGCTGGACGAGCGGCCGACGCAGTTTGCGGATGAAAAACTGGCCGCCGAGCGCGCTGCGGTGCTGGCGCTGTGGCAGGCGGTGTTTGGCGGTCAACGCCCTGTCTGACGCCCGCGCCCGCACGCGGCGAGGCCCGGGTCACGCTGCTGCCGGCTGGTATTTGCAGCCGCTCCGGCCCGCAGGACGGGGGGCTAAGAGGCTGAGGGCGCCGAAAGGCGAAAGCCTCAATCCCCCGGCAACTCATCCCGAAACAGCGACGCCACTGTCTCGCGGCGGCGGACCAGCAGTGCCCGGCCGGCGTCCACCATCACCTCGGCGGCGCGCGGCCGGGTGTTGTAGTTGCTGGCCATCGACATGCTGTAGGCCCCGGCCGAAAGCACCGCCAGCAGGTCGCCGGTCTGCAGCGCCAACGGGCGGTCGCGGCCCAGCCAGTCGCCCGATTCACAGACCGGGCCCACGACATCCCAGGTGAGTGTGGGCGCGTCGCGCTCGGCGCAGGGCACGATGGCCATCCATGCCTGGTACAGCGCCGGGCGCAACAGGTCATTCATCGCGGCATCGACGATGCAGAAGTTCTTGTCGGGCGACGGCTTGAGCACCAGCACCTCGGTCAGCAGCACGCCGGCATTGCCCACCAGGCTGCGGCCCGGCTCCAGCAGCACCTCCCGGTGGCCGTGGCCCCGGGCGTCGATGCGCGCCAGCATTTGGCCCACCAGCACATCGGCGGCGGGGGGCTGCTCATCGGCGTAGGCGATCCCCAGGCCACCGCCCAGGTCGATGTGCTGGATTTGGCTGCCGTCGGCCTCCACTTGCTCGACCAGGTCGAGCAGCCGGTCTACCGCATCAAGGTAGGGCGCGATCTCGGTGATCTGCGAGCCGATGTGGCAGTCGATGCCCACCACCCGCAGCCCCGGCAGGCTGGCGGCCAGCGCATACACGGCGCGCGCCCGGCCATGGGCCACGCCAAACTTGTTGCCGCGCAAGCCGGTGGAGATGTAGGGGTGGGTTTTGGGATCGACATCGGGGTTGACGCGCAGGCTGATGGCGGCCGTGCGGCCTTGTTGCAACGCCACGCCAGACAGCGTGTGCAGCTCATCCTCACTCTCGACGTTGAAGCAGCGCACGCCAGCTTGCAGCGCGGCCGCCATCTCGGCCCGGGTCTTGCCCACGCCGGAGAACACGACTTTGGCCGGGTTGCCGCCGGCAGCGATCACCCGGGCCAGCTCACCGCCCGAGACGATGTCAAAGCCCAGGCCCATGTCGGCAAAGGTCTTGAGCACCGCCAGGCTGGCATTGGCCTTCATCGCGTAACACAGCAGGTGCGGCCGGCCGGCCAGCGCCCGTTGGTAGGCGGCAGCGGCGGCGCGCATCGCGCCGCGCGAATAGACAAACAGCGGCGTGCCGTGGCTGGCCGCCAGATCGGCCAGGCGCACGCCGTCCAGCCACAAATCAGCGCCGTGGCGGGCCAGGAAAGGCGCACCGGGCAAGGTGGAATCGGTCATTTTGAGGGCGGGGCTGAAGAAGGAAGGGCCGGGCTGGCGGCAGCGGCAGGCATCGTCAGCGCGCCCTTCTGGCCGCAGCCGCCAAGCCAGGCCGCGCTGGTGAGCAAACCCGCCAGCAACCCGGCCTTGATCACTACACTCGGACGACGATTCATCAGCCGGATTTTAATCGACCATGACCTCCGCAGTCCAGCCGCCCGCCCCGCCCGCCCCGCCCGCCCACGCGCTGTCGGATGCCGATTACCAGCGCCTGTCGCATGCCGCGTTGGCGGCCATCGAGGCCACCATCGACCACTGGCTGGAAGACGATGTGATCGATATCGACAGCCAGCGCACCGGCGGCTTGCTGGAGCTCAGCCTGCCCGGCGGCAGCAAGATCGTCATCAACACCCAGCCGCCGCTGCAAGAGCTGTGGCTGGCAGCACGCGCCGGCGGCCACCACTACCGCCACCTGGCGGGGCGCTGGCTGGACACACGCGACGGCAGCGAGTTTTTTGCGGCCTTGTCACAGCACGCCAGCGCCCAGGCCGGGCAGACGCTGGCGTTTGACGCGCCAGGTGATTGAAGCGCTGGGGGTTTGAACCGGGTTCAGGCGGGCGCCCGATTCAGCTCACCTGAACAAATCCAGGATGCTCTTGCGCTCGGTCTCGCTGGGCGCCTGCGGCAGTTTGTCGTCCAGCCCGACGCTGCTGATGCCACCGCCCGAGCCAAACTCTTCGAACATCCAGTCGCCGCCGCGCTGCACCAGGCCGTCGGGCACAGTGGCGGCTTGCTCGGGCAGTTTGCGCAGCGCGTGGGTCATGTACTCGATCCACACCGGCAGCGCCAGGCCGCCGCCGGTCTCGCGGTCGCCCAGCTTGCGCGGGTTGTCGTAGCCGATCCACACCACCGCCGCCAGGTTGGGCTGGTAACCGGCAAACCAGGCGTCCATCGCGTCATTGGTGGTGCCGGTCTTGCCGGCCAGGTCCATGCGCTTGAAGGTCTGGTACACCTTGTAAGCCGTGCCCGAGCGTGCCACCTCGCCCAGCAACTGCGACATCACAAAGGCGTTGCGGGCCTCGATGGTGCGCATCGCCTCGTCAATCACCGGCGGCGCGCTTTGCTGCAGCACCCGGCCCTTGTTGTCAGTGATGCGGGTGATCAGCAGCGGGTTGACGCGGTAGCCGCCGTTGGCAAACACGCTGTAGCCGCTGGCCATCTGCAGCGGCGTGACCGAGCCGGCGCCCAGCGCCATCGTCAAATAGGCGGGATGTTTATCGGCCTCAAAGCCGAAACGGCTGATCCAGCCTTGCGCAAACTTCACCCCGGTGGATTGCAGCACCCGGATCGACACCATGTTCTTCGACTTGGCCAGCGCGGTTTTCAGCGCCATCGGGCCGTCAAACTTGCCGTCGTAGTTTTTCGGCTCCCAGGGCTGGCTGTTGGTGCTGCCGGCGTCAAAAAACAGCGGTGCGTCGTTGACGATGGTCTGCGCGGTAAAGCCTTTCTCCAGCGCCGCCGAGTAAATAAAGGGTTTGAAGCTCGACCCCGGCTGGCGCCAGGCCTGGGTGACATGGTTGAACTTGCTCTTGCCAAAATCAAACCCGCCCACCAGCGCCCGGATGCCGCCGGTGTGGGTGTCCATCGCCACAAAAGCGCCTTCCACCTCGGGCAACTGGGTGAGCGTCCACTCGCCTTTGGCGCCGCGCACGGCACGCACCACCGCGCCTCGCCGAATCTGTTTTTGCGGCTCGGCCTTGTCGGCCAGGCCGGACGTCACCGGCTTCAAGCCGTCGCCGGTGACGCTGATGCTCTCACCCGATTGCAGCACCGCCACCACCTTGCGGGCGCTGGCCTCCAGCACCACGGCGGCTTTCAACTCGTCGTTGTCCGGGTGGTCGGCCAGCGCCTCGGCGATGCGGCTGTCCAGCTCTCTCGGGTCGGCCGGCAGGTCGATATGGTCTTCCGGGCCGCGATAAGCCTGGCGCCGCTCGTAATCCAGCAGGCCGCGGCGCAATGCCCGGTAGGCCACGGCCTGGTCGGTGGAATCGACGGTGACCTGCACATTCAAGCCTCGGGTGGTGGTCTCGGCGCCATACTGGTTGAAGATCAACTGGCGCACCGACTCGGCCACATACTCGGCATGCACCACGGCGTCGGTGGGCTGGCGCAGCCGCAATACCTCCACCCGGGCCGCCTCGGCCTGCTCTTCGGTGACAAAGCCGTTGGCCTCCATGCGGTCGATGATGTACTGCTGGCGGCGCTTGGCGCGCTTCGGATTGCTCACCGGGTTGTAGGCCGAAGGCGCTTGGGGCAGACCGGCCAGCATCGCCGCCTCGGCCACGGTCACGTCGGCCAGCGGTTTGCCAAAGTAAATCTCGCTGGCCGCTGCAAAGCCGTAAGCGCGCTGGCCGAGAAAGATCTGGTTCATGTAGACCTCCAGAATCTGCGGTTTGCTCAACTGGTTTTCGATTTTCAGCGCCAGCAAAATCTCGTAAATCTTGCGCGTGAAGGTTTTTTCAGTCGACAGGTAGAAGTTGCGCGCCACCTGCATCGTGATGGTCGAGGCACCCTGGCTTTTGGCCTTGTTGAACTGCGCCAACCCGGCGCGCACCACGCCCAGGTAATCGACCCCGTTGTGGCGGTAGAAGCGCGCGTCCTCGATCGCCAGCACCGCCTCTTGCATCACCTTCGGGATTTGCCCGATGGGCATGAAGACGCGGCGCTCCTCGCCAAACTCACCCAGCAGCACGCCGTCGGCCGATATCACCCGCAACGGCAGCTTGGGCCGGTAGTCCGTCAGGCCGCTGATCTCGGGCAAGTTGGGGTAGGCCACCGCCAGCGCCATGGCCAGCACCAACACGCCGACCAGCAGCACCGCGCCGCTGCCGGCCAGCAACCAGGCCAGCGGCACCAGCAGGCTGCGGGCCAGGCTGCGCGGCGCGCGGTCATCGATGGCGCCCGGAGCCGCTGGCGCGGCAGGTCGGGGCCGCGCAGGGGCGCGCTCAAAATCGCTCATAGATCGGCCGAGTGTACCGAAGGCGATCCCGGACAAGCCGCTCAACAGGCGGCCGGTCAAGCCACTGGCCAGGCCACCAGCCGCCTTGCCTGCCAGCGCTTGCGGCTTGTTTCAATTGACGTGCGCCAGTTGGCCCGCGACAACGCGGCGCACCGGCCAAAATGGCGTTTTCCTTTGGGCTACAAAGGCTTTACTGCTAGCATTGAAGTAACTTCTTAAGTGTTGCCACCCCTTGTTTGACGTTGGGAGACGCCATCCGTGAGCCTTCTGGATTTGCTGCTGGGCCGCAAGCATGCGCCGATGATCGGGCTCGACATCAGCTCATCCAGTGCCAAGCTGGTGGAGCTGGGCAGGACGGCCACCGGTGATTACGTGCTGGAGCGGCTGGCCTCTGAGCCGTTTGAGAAGGGCTGGATCACCGACGGCCAGATCGAGAAGTTCGATGAGGTGGTGGCCGCTGTGCGCAAGCTGCTGGACAAAAGCGGCACCAAGACCCGGCAGGTGGTGATGGCCATGCCGCAATCGGCGGTGATCACCAAGCGCATCAACCTGCCGGCCGGCCTGCGCGATGAAGAATTGGCGCTGCAAGTCGAGTCCGAAGCCAACCAGTACATCCCGTTTTCGCTGGACGAAGTGAGCCTCGATTTTTGTGTCATCGGCCCCAGCCCCACGTCGGGCGGCGATATCGAGGTGCTGATCGCCGCGTCGCGCAAAGAGCGGGTGCAAGACCGCCAAGGCCTGGCCGAGGCAGCGGGCCTGAAACCGGTGGTGCTGGACATCGAAAGCCATGCCTCGCTGCTGGCCATCAGCCGGGTGGTGGCGGCCTTGCCGAATGAGGGCCGCGACGCGCTGATCGCACTGTTCGAGATCGGCGCCGACACCACCAGCCTGAAGGTGCTGCGTGAGGGCGAGATGCTGTATGACCGCGACCAGGCCTTTGGCGGCTCGCAGCTCACCACCTTGATCTCACGCCAGTACGGCTTTTCATTCGAAGAGGCCGAGTTGAAGAAGCTGGCCGGTGAGCTGCCCGACGACTACGAAAACGCCATCCTGACCGGCTTTGTCGACAGCCTGTCGCAAGAGATCGGCCGGGCGCTGCAATACTTTTTCACCAGCACGCCGCATCACAAAGTGCATTACGTCATGCTGGCCGGCGGCACCGCCACGCTGCCGGGCCTGAAAGACCGGGTAACCGAGCTGACCGGCTTTGCCGCGATGGTCGTCAACCCGTTTGACGGCATGAAGATCGGCAGCTCCGTGCGCGAGGCCAAGGTGCGCAAAGAAGCCCCGTCCTACCTCACCGCCTGCGGCTTGGCGATGCGCAGGTTCTTGCCATGATCTTGATCAACCTGCTGCCGCACCGCGAGGCGCGGCGCCTGCAGCGCAAGCGCATGTTTTTTATCGGCCTGGCGCTGGCGGCGGCGGCGGGCGCGGTGATCGCGGTGCTGTGGTACGGCACCGTGCAGCGGCTTACCACCATCCAGCAAGAGCGCAATGCGTTTTTGAAAGCCGAGATCGCACGGCAAGAGGGCCAGATCAAGGACATCGCCAACCTGCGCACCGAGATCGAGGGCCTGAAAGCCCGCCAGGGCGCGGTGGAGGATTTGCAACTCAACCGCAATGTGCCGGTGCACCTGCTCGATGAGCTGGTGCGACTGACGCCCGAGGGCGTCTACCTCAGCAGCATCAAGCAGACCGACGGCGTGGTGCTGCTCAGCGGCGTGGCGCAGACCAACGAGCGGGTGTCAGAGTTCTTGCGCAACACGCAAAACAACTCACCCTGGCTTGACCGGATGGAACTGGTGGAGATCAAGGCCATCACCCAGCCGGTGACGCCCGGCGCCCGAGAGCAGCGCCGGCTCTATGAGTTTGCGCTGCGGGTGTCGATCAAGCAGCCCAGCACGGTGGCCGGCGCGGCATCGGGCGCGCTGTCGGGTGCCGGCGCCAGCCCGGTGCCAGGCCGCCCGGCCAGTGCGCCCACCGGCCCCAAGGCTGCCTGAGGACAGCGATGGCCACCCTCACCACGCGCCCGATGAACATCGATGTGGCCACCGCGTTCGACCGCGCGTCGCTGCAGTTCAAGGGGCTGAACCTGCAAGAGCCCGGCCAGTGGCCGCTGCTGCCCAAGGTTTGCGCCTGGCTGGCGGCGGGTGCGGCGGCGCTGCTCGTCGTCTGGTTTCTGTTGGTCTCGGGCGCGTCTGACCAACTGGACGCCGAGCGCAAGATCGAGCCCGGGCTGAAAGACGACTACCGCAGCAAGCTGTCGCAGGCCGTCAACCTGTCGGAGTTGCGCAAGCAAAAGCAGCAGGTGCAGGAATACGTCACCCAGCTTGAGCGCCAACTGCCCGGCAAGGCCGAGATGGACGCCTTGCTGTCTGACATCAACCAGGCCGGCATCGGCCGCGGCCTGCAGTTCGAATTGTTCCGCCCGGGCCAGGTGGAGATCAAGGATTACTACGCGGTGCTGCCGATCGCGCTGCGCGTCACCGGGCGCTTTCATGACATCGGCGCCTTCACCGCCGACGTGGCCAACCTGTCGCGCATCGTCACCCTGCACAACCTGGCGATCACGCCGCTGGCCAAAGACGCCAGCGGCAACCTGACGATGGACGCCGTGGCGCGCACCTACCGCTACCTTGACGGCGAAGAGCTGGCGGTGGTGCGCAAGACCCGGCTCGAAGCCGAAGGCAAAGCCAAGGGGACGAAAAAATGAGCGCGCTGGATTTTGGCGTCGCCCGGCTGACCGCGCCCGCCCGGTCGGCCATCCCCACCGCCCAGCGGCGCCCGCTGGCGCGGCGTGGGCTGCTGCTGCTGATCGCCAGCGCCGGCCTGGTGGCCGGTTGCGAGAGCGAGAACCAGGAGTTGCAAGCCTGGATGGACCAGCAGCGGCGTGAGGTTCGGCCCCAGGTGCAACCGCTGGCCGCGCCGAAGAAGTTTGATCCGGTGCCCTATGCCAGCGCCCAGCAAGTAGACCCCTTCAGCGCGCAAAAGCTCAGTGTGGCGATCAAGCAAGAGTCGAAACAGCCCAACTCCTTGCTGGCCGCTGAGCTGAACCGGCGCAAAGAACCGCTGGAATCTTTTTCACTCGAGGTGATGTCGATGGTGGGCAGCGTCAGCAAAGCCGGCAAGCCGCTGGCGCTGTTGAAGGTGGACAACCTGCTGTACCAGGTCAAGCCGGGTGACTACATCGGCCAGAACTACGGCCGCGTCATGCGCATCAACGAAACCGAGGTGGTGCTGCGCGAGATCGTGCAGGATTCCGCCGGTGAATGGACCGAGCGCGCCGCCAGCCTGCCATTGCAGGAGCGGGCACAGGAGAAGGCGCGATGAGCACCCCGCAACCCACAAACACCCCGTTCAAGTGGCGTGCCCGGCTGGCCGCCGTGCTGCTGGCCTGGGCTGTGCCGCTGGCCTTGACGGCACAAACGCCGGCCCCGATCCAGGCGCAATCACCGGCGCCGCCGCCCACTCAAGACACGGCCCAGGCCCCTGGCGTCGTGTCGATCCTGGCCATCACCAGCACCCAGCAAGCCGGCGCCGACGTGGTGCGCATCGAGCTGTCGGCGCCGCTGGCGGCGCTGCCCAACGGCTTTGCCGTGCAGACGCCGCCGCGCGTGGCGCTTGATTTGCCGGGCGTGGCCAATGGCGTGGGCCGGTCGGTGGTCGATATCAACCAGGGCAATCTGCGCTCGGTGGCCATCGCCCAGGCCGGTGAGCGCACGCGGCTGGTGCTTAATCTGCGCCAGCCCGCCAACTACCGCACCGAGCTGCAAGGCAAGGTGCTGGTGGTGGTGCTGGACAACGCCAGCGCGCCGGCCGTGGCCGCCAGCACCGGTGAGGCAGTGCACTTTGCCACGCCGCAAAACGCCGACCGCCTGCCGCTTCGCGACATCGACTTTCGCCGTGGGCCCGACGGCGCCGGCCGCATCATCGTCTCATTGGCCAGCACGCAAGTGGGGGTGGACATCCGCCAGCAAGGCCAGAGCCTGGTGGTCGAGTTCTTGCGCTCCAGCCTGCCCGACACGCTGCGCCGCCGGCTGGACGTGGCCGATTTCGGCACCCCGGTGCAAAGCCTGGCGACGTTTCAAGCCGGTGACCGGGTGCGCATGGTGGTTGAGCCGCGTGGCAACTGGGAGCACAGCGCCTACCAGAGCGACAACCAGTTTGTGCTGGAGGTGCGCCCGCTCAAGCTCGACCCGAACAAGCTGACGCAAGGCCCGGGCTTCTCGGGCGAGAAGCTGTCGCTCAACTTCCAGAACATCGAGGTGCGGGCGCTGTTGCAGGTGATCGCCGACTTCACCAACTTCAACGTCGTGACCAGCGACACGGTGACCGGCAGCGTCACGCTGCGGCTCAAAGACGTGCCGTGGGACCAGGCGCTGGACATCATTCTTCAAGCCAAAAGCCTGGGCGTGCGCAAATCAGGCAATGTGCTGTGGATTGCGCCCAAGGACGAATTGGTCGCCAAAGAGCAGCTCGAGCTTGAATCGAAGAAAAAGCTTGCCGAGCTGGAGCCGGTGCGCACCCAATCCTTCCAGCTCAATTACGCCCGGGCCGACGAAGTGGCGCGCGGCTTGTCGGGCCAGACCGGCGGCGGTGGCAATAGCGCCAACAGCGGCGCCGGCAACAACGCCAACAGCGGCAGCAACTCATCGTCGTCCAGCAGCAATACCAGCGGCGGCGGCTCACAAACCCAGCGCATTCTGTCGCCGCGCGGCAGCGTGATATTTGAAACCCGCACCAACCAATTGTTTGTCACCGACATCCCCAGCAAACTCGAAGAAGTGCAGGTGCTGATCGGCAAGATCGACATCCCGGTGCGCCAGGTGCTGATCGAGGCCCGCATCGTCGAGGCCGACGACAAATTTGGCCGCACGCTGGGCATCAAACTCGGGGCGTCTGATTTGCGCGGCATCCAGGGCGGTATTCCGGGTTATTCAGTCGGCGGCGGAAATTACTTGACGGTGGGCGGCAATACCGTCGGCGTCGGCAACCAGACCCTGCAAACCGGTTTGACGGGTACCGCCGCACTGACGGCCGCTTACAACAACAGCAATTTTGTCAACCTGCCGGCCAATACCATCAGTTCGGTATTTGGCGGCGCGTCACTGCCCAGTTTTGCGCTGTCGCTGTTCAGCCCGGCGGCCAATCGCTTCCTGAACCTCGAGTTGTCGGCACTGGAGGCCGACGGCAAAGGCAAGATCATCAGCAGCCCGCGCGTCATCACCGCCGACCAGAACAAGGCCATCATCGAGCAGGGCACCGAGCTGCCCTACCAGGTGGCCACGTCCAGCGGCGCCACGTCAATCCAGTTCCGCAAGGCCAATTTGAAACTCGAAGTCAAACCGCAAATCACGCCCGAGGGCAGCGTGATCATGGTGCTTGATATCAACAAAGACAGCGTCGGCCAGAGCACGCCTCAGGGTTTTGCCATCGACACCAAACACGTGCAGACCGAGGTGCTGGTGGAAAACGGCGGCACGGTGGTGATTGGCGGCATCTTCAGCCAATCCGACACCACCGCTGTCAACAAAGTGCCGCTGCTGGGCGACGTGCCATATCTGGGCGCGCTGTTCCGCAATACCACCAAGACATCGGCCAAGACCGAGCTGCTGATATTCATCACGCCCAAGATCGTGACCGACCGCGCGGCGGCGCGCTGAGACGGCGCGACGACCAGCGCGTTGCCCGATTTGAGGTTTTGGGAGTTTGGGGAGTTT
>JANLOP010000311.1:0-11347 GCA_031366635.1 Betaproteobacteria bacterium
CCACTTCACGACCCGTCAGAACGTGCAGTTCAACTGGATTCCGCTGGAGAAGAGCGCCGACGTCATGGACCTGCTGGCCACGGTGGACATGCACGGCATCCAGACCAGCGGCAACTGCATCCGCAACATCACCAGCGACGAGCTGGCTGGCATTGCGCCGGACGAGATTGCAGATCCGCGTCCGTTTGCCGAAATCATGCGCCAGTGGAGCACGCTGCACCCCGAGTTCGCCTTTCTGCCGCGCAAATTCAAGATCGCCATCACCGGCGCCACCAACGACCGCGCCGCCACCTATTGGCACGATGTGGGCCTGCACCTGATCAAAGACGCGGCGGGCGAACTGGGCTTCAAGGTGCTGGTGGGCGGTGGCATGGGCCGCACACCCATCATTGGCAGCACCATTCGCGAATTTTTGCCCTGGAACCAGATCATGAATTTCCTGGAGGCTGTGGTGCGCGTCTACAACCGCTGGGGTCGCCGCGACAACGCCTACAAGGCGCGCATCAAGATTCTGGTCAAAGCCGAGGGCCAGAAGTATTTCGATGCGGTGGAGGCCGAGTTCAAACGCATCCTCGACGAGGACGTGGGCGCCGGCACGCAATTGATCCCGCAGGCCGAGTTTGACCGCATCGCCGCCTGCTTTGTGCGGCCGGCCGGGGTGGTGGCCACGGCGGAACCCGCTGCTGCGGCCGACGACGCTCCCTTGCCCTACCGCCGCTGGCTGCAACGCAATGTGCATGCCCACCAGGTGGCCGGCTACCGGGCGGTGACTTTGTCACTGAAACGCGCCGGCCTGCCGCCGGGTGACGCCACCGCCGACCAGATGGACACGGCGGCCGCGCTGGCCAGCACTTTCAGCCACGGTGAGTTGCGCGTCACCCACGACCAGAACCTGCTGCTGCCGTGGGTGGCAGCGGCCAGCTTGCCAGCGCTGTTTGAGGCCGCCCGCGCGGCCGGATTTGCCACGCCCAACATCGGCCTGCTGACCGACATGATCAACTGCCCGGGCGGTGATTTTTGTGCGCTGGCCAATGCCCGATCCATCCCGGTGGCCGCAGCCATCACCGAGCGCTTTGCCGATCTGGACGAGATCTACGACATCGGCGACATCGACCTGCACATCAGCGGCTGCATCAACAGTTGCGGCCACCACCACAGCGGCCACATCGGCATCCTGGGCGTTGATAAAGACGGCAGCGAGTGGTACCAGGTCTCGCTCGGCGGCTCAGACGGCAGTTGGATCAGCGGTGACTCGGCACCCGGCAAGGTGATCGGCCCGTCCTTTGCGGCCGAGGAAGTGCCCGACGTGATCGAGGCGGTGATCGATGTCTACCGGGCTGAGCGCCAGCCGGGTGAGCGGTTCATCCACACCGTGCAGCGCATCGGCATGGCCGGCTTCAAGGTGGCGGCCGACGCGCAACGCCACCTCACCGCCAAGCACTGAAACCGTCAAAAAACACAGCGCCAAGCCCATTCACGAGGCACCGCGCTTTTTAAATCTGCCCCATGAAATTCATCAGCTACCACCAGGACCCCTGGCGCACCGCCGGCGGTGAAGACGGCCCGCAGCCGCACCCGCCCATCGCCCCGCACAGCCTGCTGACGCTGGAGCAATGGCATGCGGTGCGCGAAACCTGGCCGGCCGGCGTGCCGGTGGGCGTCATCCTGCCCAACGACAGCGACATCGAAACCCTGGCCGCTGACTTGCCACGCCTGGCGCTGGTGGTGTTGCAGTTCCCGAAGTGGGTGGACGGCCGCGCTTACAGCCAGGCCCGGTTGCTGCGCGCCCGGTTCCGGTTTGCCGGCGAGGTGCGGGCCACCGGCGATGTGCTGGTGGACATGCTGCCGCTGCTGGCCCGCACCGGCTTCGATGCAGTGCAAATGCGGCGCGACCAGAAGTTGGACGCGGCCGAGCGGGCGTTGGGCTTTTTTACCGGTCATTACCAAGGCGATGTGGCGCAGCCGCTGCCGGCTTTCTTGCGCGATCTGCCGCGTGAACTGGCCGAGGCCCAGGCCCAGGCTCGCCAAAGCGCCGATGCCTTTGCCGGCCAGGGGATTTGACGATGACCGCGATGGCGCTGTATGCCCGCCCGACGCCGGGCTTCGACGACCGAGTGGCCCATGCCGTGGCGCTGCTGCAATCGGCGGCGCTTGACCATGCCGGCGCCATCGTGCAGTCCACCAGCCTTGGCGCCGAAGACATGGTGGTGACCGACCTGATCGCGCGCCACGCACTGCCCATCGCCATCGGCACGCTGGAAACCGGCATGTTGCATGCCGAGACCGTGGCGCTGATCAGCACCATCACTCGGCACTACGGGCTGGCGGTAGAGGTTTATCGGCCGCCGGCCGAGGCCGTGCTGCACTTCGTCAACAGCCACGGCGACGGCATGATGTTGCGCAGCCTGGCGCTGCGCAAAGCCTGCTGCGGCCTGCGCAAGATGGAGCCGCTGGGCCGCCTGCTGGCCGGCCGCACGGCCTGGGTGACGGGCCTGCGCCGCGAGCAAAGCAACAGCCGGGGCGAGGTGTTGTTTGCCGAGCCGGACGACGCCGGCCGCAGCAAGTTAAGCCCGCTGGCGGATTGGACCTGGGCCGATGTCTGGCACTACATCCAGCTTTACAAAGTGCCATACAACCCGCTGCACGACCAGTTCATGCCCAGCATCGGCTGCGCCCCCTGCACCCGGGCGATTGCGGTGGGCGAGGATTTCCGAGCCGGCAGGTGGTGGTGGGAAAGCGAGGGCGCGAAGGAATGCGGCTTGCATGTCAAGCCGCATTCCGACGACGCGCCAGCGTCGTCGCTCTCGCGCAGCGAGAGCAGCGCCATCGCTTCGGCGTTGGCTCATATCGGCGAAGCCGATGTGAAGGGCGCGCCAGCGCCCGGCCAAAGCCAAAGTGAATCGTTGAAGGAATGTGGGCTGCACGTCAAACAAGAAACCGTTTCGATGATCGGATCCCCCGCATGAACGCCCCTGTCAACTTGAACACCCTGCTGCCCGAGCTGGACCAGCGCCACCTCGATTGGCTGGAAGAAGAAGCCATCTTCATCCTGCGCGAAGTGGCCGCCACCTTTGAGCGGCCGGCGCTGCTGTTCTCGGGCGGCAAAGACAGTTGCGTGGTGCTGCGCCTGGCCGAAAAGGCGTTCAAGCGCCGCATCGCTGGCAATGACTTCGCCGGCAAGCTGCCCTTCCCGCTGCTGCATGTGGACACCGGCCACAACTTCCCCGAGGTGATCGAGTTTCGTGATCGACGTGTCGCCGAGATGGGTGAGCGGCTGGTGGTGGGCCATCTGGAAGACAGCATGAAGCGCGGCACGGTGCGGCTGGCGCATCCGCTGGAGTCGCGCAACGGCCACCAGACAGTGACCTTGCTCGAAGCGATCGAAGAACATCGTTTTGACTGCCTGATCGGCGGCGCCCGTCGGGATGAAGAAAAGGCCCGGGCCAAAGAGCGCATCTTCAGCCACCGCGACAGCTTTGGCCAATGGCTGCCCAAAGAGCAGCGGCCCGAGCTGTGGACGCTGTTCAACACCCGGCACCGGCCGGGTGAGCATTTCCGCAGTTTTCCGATCAGCAACTGGACCGAGCTGGATGTGTGGCTGTACATCGCCCGCGAGAACATCCCGCTGCCGGGCCTGTATTTTTCGCACCAGCGCGCCGTGATGCGCCGCAAAGGGCTGCTGGTGCCATTGACCGACGTGACCCCGCCCGAGGCCGGTGAAACCGTGGAAACCGCCACCGTGCGCTTCCGCACCGTGGGCGACATGACCTGCACCTGCCCGGTGGAAAGCGAGGCCGCCAACGCCGCCGAGATCGTGGCCGAGACGCTGACCGTGACGGTGAGCGAGCGCGGCGCCACCCGGATGGATGACCGCACGTCCGAGGCCTCGATGGAGCGCCGTAAAAAGGAAGGCTATTTCTGACATGAGCGCCGTTTTCAATACCCAGGCCCCAGTGGCCGACCACCGCCAGACCGTGCAGGCCACCGACCACCGCGCGCTGCGCTTTCTCACCGCCGGCAGCGTGGACGATGGCAAGAGCACCTTGATCGGCCGCCTGCTGTACGACAGCCAGGCCATCCTGGCCGACCAAATGGACACGCTGCAAAAGCGCGCCGGTGGCTTGCCGGTAGACCTGTCACTGCTCACCGACGGGCTGGAGGCCGAGCGTGAGCAGGGCATCACCATCGATGTGGCCTACCGCTACTTTGCCACCCGCAAGCGCAAATTCATCATTGCCGACGCGCCCGGCCATGAGCAGTACACCCGCAACATGGTCACCGCTGCGGCGGGCAGTGATGCGGCGGTGGTGCTGGTCGATATCACCAAGATTGCCTGGCAAGGCGCTGCCACGGTAGGGCAGCCGGTGCCGCTGCTGCCGCAAACCCGCCGCCACGCACTGCTGGCGCATTTGCTGCGCGTGCCCAGCATCGTGTTTGCCGTCAACAAGCTGGATGCGGTCGATCAGCCGCAAGCCGCGTTTGAGGCCGCCCGCACGGCGCTGCTGGCATTTGCCGCCGAGGCCGGCATCACCGGGGTGGCCGGCATCATCCCGGTGAGCGCGCTGCGCGGCGACAACGTCACCTTGCCGCTGTCGGCATCAGACCAGCCGCTGGGCGGGTCTGCCGATTGGTACACCGGCCCCAGCCTGCTGCAACTGCTGGAGAGCCTGCCCACCACGCAAGAGCGCACCGAGGGAGCGCTGCTGCACCCGGTGCAGTACGTGGCCCGCGACGACGGCGAGGACGATGCAAGCCGCGCCAAAGGCGCCGGCCACCAGCCGCGGGTGTTCTGGGGCCGCATCGCCCACGGCCAGGTCAAGGCCGGTGATGCGGTGCAGGTCTTCCCGAGCGCTGAACCGGCCGTGGTGGCCGAGGTGCGCCGCGCCGGCAGCACAGTGGCCCGTGCCCAGGCCGGTGAATCGGCCGGCATCGTGCTGGACCGCCAGCTCGACATCTCTCGCGGCGACTGGATTGCCAGCCCCGGCAGCCTGGCGCCCACCCGGCGCTTCTCGGCCACGCTGGCCTGGCTGGACACCGAGCCGGCCACCGTGGGCCGCAAATACTGGGTGCGCCACGGCAACCGCTGGGTGATGGCCCGGCTGGCGGCCATCGCCCACCGGCTCGACATCCACAACCTGAAGCCGGTGGCCGCCGACGCGCTGGCTGTCAACGAGATCGGCGAGGTGGTGATCGAACTGCAACAGCCGCTGCCGCTGGAGCCTTACCTCAGCAACCGGGTGGGCGGTGCGCTGATCGTCGTCGATCCGGCCAGCAACCGCACCAGCGGCGCGCTGCTGGTCAAGACGCTGGACAGCCAGGCGCTGGCCTGAATGGACTCACCAGGCGCCCCGGGCGGCGTGACGCCGGCGGCGCAAGCCACCCCAGCCAGCCCGGCCCATCAAAGCAGTCAAGCCACCCAGGCCCGGGTGGTCTTCATCGGCGCCGGCCCGGGCGCGGCCGATCTGATCACCGTGCGCGGTGCCCGGCGCCTGGCGCAGGCCCAGGTGGTGCTGTTTGACGCCCTCACCGACCCGGCGCTGCACGATCTGGCACCGCAGGCGCGCTGGGTGGACGTGGGCAAACGCGGTTTTGGCCATGCCACCGGCCAACCGGCGATCAATGCGCTGCTGCTGCAGGCCGCGCTTGAAAATGAGCACGTGGTGCGGCTCAAAGGCGGAGACCCTAGCGTGTTTGGCCGGCTGGAAGAAGAGCTGGACACCTTGCGCAGCCGCGGCATCCGCTGCGAGGTGGTGCCGGGTGTGACATCGGCGCTGGCCGCTGCGGCCCACACCCAGCGCCCACTCACCCGGCGCGGCACCGGCCGCAGCGTCAGCCTGACCACCGCGATGACCCACCTGGGCACCCTGCAAGCCACCCGCACCGCAGACACCGAGGTGTTCTACATGGCCGGCCGGCAGTTGGCCGCGCTGTCAGCCAAGCTGCGTCAGGCCGGCTGGCCGGATGACGCGCCGGTGTGCGTGGTCTCGCGCGCCGGCTGGCCCGACGCGCTGACCACCGAGCACCGCGTGGTGCACCTGGCCGATGCGCAAGCCGCGCATGCCGGCCGCCCGGCGGTGGTCACCGTGGGTGCCGGGGCGTTGGCGTTGACCGGGGGTAGTTGACAGCCAGGCCGGACAAAACCCCAAGGCTCGACAGGCATCCCACCAGCGCGCCAGACCCGGCCGCCTAAAATCATCTGTTCCCCAGGCTTGCCCCGGGGTTGAAGCTCTCCACACCAGCAAACCCCATGACCCACGTCGTCACCGAATCGTGCATCCGCTGCAAGTACACCGACTGTGTTGACGTGTGCCCGGTCGATTGCTTCCGCGAAGGCCCCAACTTCCTCACCATCGACCCCGATGAATGCATTGACTGCGCGGTCTGCATCCCCGAGTGCCCGGTCAACGCCATCCTGCCGGAAGAAGACGTGCCCACCGAGCAACTGCACTTCATCAAGCTGAATGCCGATCTGGCCAAAAACTGGCCCAGCATCACCAAACGCAAAACCCCGCCAGCCGATGCCGACGACTGGAAAGACCGCAAGGACAAATTGTCCGAGCTGATCCGCTGATACCGGCCATGCCCGACCTGGGGCTGCACGGCGCGGGGCCGTACGACACGGGTCTGCCGACCCCGGCGCAGCCCGGCCCCATCGAGTGCGATGCGCTGGTCATCGGTGCCGGCCCGGTGGGGCTGTTCCAGGTGTTCCAGCTCGGCCTGCTGGGCGTGCATGCGCAGGTGGTTGATTCATTGCCGGTGCCCGGCGGCCAGTGCATCGAGCTGTACGCCGACAAGCCGATCTACGACATCCCCGCTGTGCCGGTGTGCAGCGGGCGTGAGTTGGTGGACCGGCTGCTGCTGCAAATCAAGCCGTTTTCGCCCAGCTTCCACCTCGGCCAGACGGTCACCGGCCTGGCGCAGCGCAGTGATGGCCGGTTTGACGTCCAGACCGGCACACAGACCGGCACACAGACCGACGCCCACGCTGCCGTCCAGACCGCCCTCCAGACAAACGGCCGCAGGCACTTCATCTGCCGCAGCGTGGTGGTGGCGGGCGGGGTGGGCGCCTTCGAGCCCCGGGCGTTGAAGGTGGACGGGGTGGCGCGGCATCTCGGCAGCCAGTTGTTTTACCGGCTGCCCGAGCCCGGCACCGCCTACGCTTTTTCAGGCCGCCGGGTGCTGGTGGTGGGCGGGGACCAGGCGGCCGTGGGCGCGGCGGTGCAACTGGGTGAGGCCATCGCTGCGGGCCACGGCAGCAGCCGCCCTGCCCCGGCCCACGTCACGCTGCTGCACCGCCGCAGCACCCTCAACGCCGAGCCGGCGCTGCTGGCGCGCTTCCACACCTTGTGCAGCACGGGCGCGCTGCATTTCGAGGTCGGCCAGATCCTGGCCATCGACGAAGACGACAGCCCGGCGCGCCGGCTGGTGGCGGTGCAAACCATCGACGAGCACAACACGCCTCACAGCCTGCCGGTGGACAGGCTGCTGGTGCAACTCGGCCTGAGCCCCAAGCTGGGGCCCATCGCCCTGTGGGGCCTGGCGCTGGCGCGGCGCCAACTGGTGGTGGACCCAGCCCATTTCGAGACCAGCACGCCGGGCATTTTTGCGGTGGGCGATGTCGTCACCTACCCGGGCAAAAAAAAGTTGATCCTGTCGGGCTTTCATGAAGCCACGCTGGCGGCCTTTGCGGCCGTGGCCCGCCTGCGGCCCGACGCGCCGGTGCAACTGCAATACACCACCACCAGCCCGCTGCTGCACCAGCGGCTGGGCGTGGCCACGCCGGGCCGCAGCGGCTGATCGGTCATAATTTGGTTTGTCGTTGGCTTGCTTGCAGGCCGATGGCACTTCGCTAGGGGTGTTGCACTGCGCAAGCGGTGCGACTGAGACAGTCCCTTTGAACCTGATTGAGGTAATCCTCGCGCAGGGAAGCAGCCTGAATGGGCCCCGGGTTCCCTGTGGCCGTTGTCCAGTGTTTGCCAACCTGCCATCGCACCTGAAGGCAACACGATGGCATTCCGTTCTTCCCCCAGTTCGTTCCGCTTCAAACCCCGGCGCCGTCATGCGCTGGCCCAAGCCGCGCTGCTGCTGGCGGTGCTGCCGGCCCAGGCGCAAATACAGTCGCAAACCCAGTCGCAAACACAGCCGCAGCCCGCCAATCCTGAAGCGGCACAAGCCGTCACCGTCAGCGGGCGCAGCGCCAACAGCGCGGCCAGCGTGGCCGGTTTTGGTGACATCCCGCTGGCCCGGTCGCCGTTCTCGGCCACGACGCTCAACCTCGGCCAGTTGCAGGATGCCGGCATCACCGGCATTGCCGATCTCACCCGGCTCGACGCCGGCGTCACCGATGCCTACAACGCACCCGGTTACTGGGGCCAGTTGGCGGTGCGCGGCTTCACGCTGGACAACCGCTTCAACTACCGCCGCGACGGCCTGCCGATCAACGCCGAAACGGTGATCGCCCAGGGCAACAAGCAGGCGCTGGAAATCCTCAAAGGCACTAGCGGCCTGCAGGCGGGCACCAGCGCGCCCGGCGGGCTGGTCAACTTGGTCGTCAAGCGCCCGCGCGACGCGCTGACCAGCGCCACCCTGGGCTGGGAGCAGGACGGCACTTTCACCACTGCCGCCGACATCGGCCGGCGCAGCGGTGGTTTTGGCTGGCGCGTCAATGCCAGCGCCGACCAGCTCAAGCCCAGCACGCACAACAGCCAGGGCTCACGCCGGATGCTGGCGGCAGCGGTAGAGGCGCAGCCAAACCCCGGCGGCCTGCTGGAGGCCGAGCTGGAATGGAGCCGCCAAAGCCAGCCGAGCACGCCCGGTTTCAGCCTGCTGGGGAGTCGCTTGCCCGACGCCCGCCAGATCGACCCGCGCATCAACCTGAACAACCAGGCCTGGAGCCTGCCGGTGGTGATGGCCGGCACCACCGGCTCGCTGCGCTTCACCCAGGCACTGACGGCCGATGTCAACCTGGTCGCCCACGCCATGCGCCAGCGGCTGGCCAGCGACGACCGCATCGCGTTTCCGTTTGGTTGCGGCAACGCGGGCGATTTCACCCGCTATTGCAGCGACGGCAGCTTCGACCTGTACGACTTCCGCAGCGACGGTGAGCGCCGCACCAGCGATGCGCTGGACCTGTCGGTGAACGGCCAGGCCAGGCTGCTGGGCCTGGCGCACCAGTTCAAAGCCGGCCTGCTGGCCAGCCGCTACCAGGTGCGGTTGAACCGCCAGGCCTACAACCTGGTGGGTGTGGGCCGCATCGACGGCACAGCCCAGGTGCCAGCCGATCCCAGCCTGAGCTATGCGCAAACCAACCGCGACGAGCGCAGCGCCGAGCTGCACTTGCAAGACGCCATCACGCTCAGCCCGAAGTGGGCTCTCTGGGCTGGGCTGCGCCACAGCCAACTGCGCCGCGAGAGCGTGAGCACCGACGGCTCAAGCGCCACACGCTACGGCCAAGGCTTCACCACGCCTTGGCTGGCGCTCAGCCATGCCATCAACCCGCAAGACCTGGCGTACCTGAGTTGGGGCCAGGGGGTGGAGTCTGAAGTGGTGCCCAACCTGCCGCTTTACAGCCATGCCGGCCAGGCCTTGCCGGCGCTCAAAAGCCGGCAGATTGAAGCCGGTTTCAAGCACAGCACGGCCACGCTGGACTGGCACCTGGCCGCCTTCGACATCCAGCGCCCGGCCTGGCGCGACATCGGCACCTGCGGCACGGCCGGCACCTGCACCCGCCAGGCCGACGGCCAGGCCCGGCACCGGGGGGTGGAGGCGGAGGTGGATTGGCGCATCGGCGCCTGGAACCTGCGCAGCAGCGTGATGGCCTTGCAAGCCCGGCGCGAAGGATCGCAAGACGGCGCGCTGAACGGCCTGCGGCCCACCAACGTGCCGGCGTCCAGTGTCAAGGCCCAGGCGGCGTACAACATGGCGGCCGTGCCCGGGCTGGCACTGCTGGGCTTTGTGACGCATGAAAGCGAGCGCATGGTGTTGCCCGACAACAGCATCGCCACCCCCGGCTGGACGCGCCTGGACCTGGGCCTGCGCTACCGCCAGCAGTGGGGAGCACAGACGCTGGTCTGGCGCGCCGGCATAGACAACCTGGCCGACCGACGGGCCTGGAAAGAGGCGCCGTACCAGTACGACCACGCCTATTTGTACCCGCTGGCGCCGCGCACTGCGCATGCCTCGGTACAGATCACGCTGTGATTTGAGCCAAAGAATCGAAGCTATACTCATAAGCTAAATTCCTCGATAGCTCAGTTGGTAGAGCGCCGGACTGTTAATCCGTAGGTCCCTGGTTCGAGCCCAGGTCGGGGAGCCAATAAAATCAACAGGTTAGCGATGCAAGTCGCTAACCTGTTTTTCTTTGTGGGGCTCCGTGTCCGACTCGTGTCCGAAATTTCTCGGAAGCTCGGCATGTGTCCTGATCACAACAGCGCTCGGCTTCCCAGGTTGTGCCATGAAGCGCCGCTGAGAACTCACTCGTCGATAGTGCCCGCAGCGCGCACCGTGTCCGTGGCCGTCAGGCCAACCGAATTGGCTTCAACGAGGCCAAATTCCACGAACACCCTTGAAGCTGCCCGGGTCCTTGCCTTCGTCGCAACGTCCCCTCGGTGGCCACCCTGGTCCTGAATGGCCGGAATGCAACGAGCACCTGACCACTGAACACCGTTGTTGGCAGGCGCTTCCCGGCCATTTGCGGGTGCTCCCGACCGTCCGGTTCAGGCGCCCGGATCTGCAACTCCCGGTTGTTGCGAGGCACCCAAGAGATCGTTGACACCCTGACGAAGGCACCAGCAGGAAGGCGCCACAGAGGGCTATGGCGGCGCCCCGCTCGGTCTGAGACCGTGAAGCACCACAGTCTCGACATGAAGAATGCGTGCAAGCCTCGGTGCAGCAGCAGCCCCGCCGGGCGCCCGATGGCGCCATGGACATGTGCGACGTCGCGATGGAGCAGTGGACCAGACAGCGCATCCTGATTTACGCCGGCCGAGTTGCCACCGGACCATGCGGCGCAGATCGCGCATCTGTGTGCCTTCACGATGTGCTTTGGCAGCACGGCCTGACACTGGCCCGGTAGGTGCCGTCGGCCTTGTGGCCCCGAGACCACCAGGTCGCGCCTCGGACTGCCGCGACCGCTTTGCGAGGGTTGCCGCAAAATCGCCCTGGGTTTGCGCCCGGGGGGCGATGATGGCGAATACCAGGTGGGGCAAGATCAAAGAGGAACTGAAGGCGAGCTCGAGCCATGACTTCGAGCGCCGCGCCCTGCCTCTGCTGCGCATCAGATGGCCAAGCCTGGCGCACCCGAAGTCCCTGGGAGCGCTGGATCGACGTGGCATTGATCAAGTGCTGG
>JANLOP010000329.1:0-6002 GCA_031366635.1 Betaproteobacteria bacterium
GTGCCGGCACCCGCCGCTAAGCCGGCCGTGCCGGCCCCCGCACCCCCGCCCGATGCGCCCGCCCGGGGGGCGGTGGCCGCCGTGGCGGGCCGCGTTCAAGGCGCCGCGCCCGGGCCCACGGTGGCCCGCCGGCCCGACGCCCAGCACCGGCCGGACGTGCTGGCCGGCGCCGACGCCGCAGACCTGCCCGGCCCCGCCGGCCCGTCGGGTGCACCCGGCGCTGCGGCCACCGCCACCGCCGGCGAGCCGCCACCCGTCTACGCCACGCTGCTGCCCGCGCCAGCGCTGCTGCACTACGTTGTGCTGCACCACGGCCAGCCCGGCCAGGCCCGGCTGGTCTGGCGCCCGGATGGCCCGCGCTACGCCTTGACTTTCGACGCCCGCCTCGACCGCGCCGGCAGTGGGTCGGGCGGCGCAACGCCCGCGCTGATCGAGCAGGCCAGCCAGGGCGGCTTTGACGCCGCCGGGCTGGCGCCCGAGCGCTTCACCGACCGGCGGCGCGGCCGGGGCTGGCGGGCGGCCAACTTCCAGCGCGAGGTGGGCCGCATCAGCTTTTCGGGGCCGTCGGTCGAGTACCCGGCCTGGCCCGGTACGCAAGACCGGCTGAGCTGGCTGGTGCAACTGGTGGCCATCCAGGCGGCGGCCACGTTGCCGCTGGCGCAGATCACGCTGTGGGTGGTCGATGCCGGGGGCGGCGCTGCGCGCTGGCGTTTTGTGGACCAGGGCGACGAGCCGGTCGAGACGCCGTCGGGGTGGGTGGCGGCCCGGCACTGGCAGCACCAGCCCGATCAGGCCGATCAGCCCGCGCGGCCGGACGGCCAGCGGGTGGATGTCTGGCTGGCGCCGGGCCTCGGCCACTGGCCGGCGCAACTGCGCGTGACATCGCTGCGCACCGGCGACGAGACGCTGTGGCGGCTGGCGGCCAGCCCGGCGCCGCCCTGATCCGCCGGCCGCCCCGGCCACGCCCCGGTTACGCCACCGTTACGCCACCGTTACGCCCGCTGCCCCCAGAATGCCACTTGACACGCCGCTGGCATCCATCGTGCTTGAATTCTGCCGGCCAGGCCCCACGTGCCGGTCAAGGAGAAAACCCATGCAGACGCTCTACAACTCGGACAGTTTCACCGTGGTGGCCTTTGAGATGCGCGCGGCGGGCGCCAGCGACGGTGCGCCGGCCTCACGCGGCGGCTATGAAATCGTTGACAAATTCACCCGCAAAGAGATTTTTATCGAGGGCGTGGTGGCGGCCTCCTTCCAGCAGGGTGTGCAGGCGCTGGTAGCGCAAGGCCCCAACGAAGAGGCGCTGGACGAGTACATCGCCGGCTATGCCCAACTGGCCCAGCAGCCGGTGCTGTTGCACTGACCTGGCCTGGCCGCGCTGGCGTCGTCGCCCTGAAGGGCGCGCCGGGCCCGCCACCGTTGAATCCGTCGCGGCGCCGGGGCTGGTGCCGCTGCGGCCACCCGCCCCGGCTTTTACAATTTGGCGATGAGCCCCAGCCCCGCCGCCCACGCCCCGTCGCACACCCCCAGCCACACCCGCGCCTACACCCGTGGCGCGCAGTTGCCAGTGTTGCTGCAACAGCGCATCGTCATCATCGACGGCGCGATGGGCACGATGATCCAGCGCTACAAGCTGGGCGAGGCCGATTTTCGCGGTGAGCGTTTCAAAGACCATCCGAAGGACCTGAAAGGCAACAACGACCTGTTGCAGCTCACCCGGCCCGATGTGATCCGCGAGATCCACAGCCAGTATCTGGCGGCCGGCGCCGACATGATCGAGACCAACACCTTTGGCGCCACGTCCATCGCGCAAGAGGATTACGGCCTGGGCCACACCGCGCGTGAGTTGAACCTGGCCGCCGCCCGTATCGCCCGCGAAGCCGCGGACGCCCACAGCACGCCCGACAAACCGCGTTTTGTGGCCGGCGCCCTCGGCCCCACGCCGCGCACCGCCAGCATCAGCCCGGATGTCAATGACCCGGGCGCCCGCAACACCAGCTTTGATGAGTTGCGCGCCGCTTACTACGAGCAGGCCGAAGCGCTGCTCGAAGGCGGCTGCGACCTGTTTCTGGTCGAAACCATCTTCGACACGCTGAACGCCAAAGCCGCGATCTTTGCGCTGGATGAGCTGATGGAAGCCACCGGAGAGCGCCTGCCGGTAATCATCAGCGGCACGGTCACCGATGCGTCGGGCCGCATCCTGTCGGGCCAGACGGTGCCGGCGTTCTGGCATTCGGTGCGCCACGCCCGGCCGCTGGCCGTCGGCCTGAACTGCGCGCTGGGCGCGGCGGTGATGCGGCCGTATATCGAAGAGCTGAGCAAGGTGGCCGGCGACACTTTCATCAGTTGCTACCCCAACGCCGGCCTGCCGAATCCGATGAGCGAGACCGGGTTTGATGAGACGCCCGAGGTCACCGGCAGCATGCTGGCCGAGTTTGCCCAAGCCGGGTTCGTCAACATCGTCGGCGGCTGCTGCGGCACCACACCCGAGCACATTGCCGAGATTGCCCTGCGCGTGGGCGCTTTCCGGCCGCGCGGCCGCAGCGATCCGCTGTTCTCAGCGCTGCTGGCGGCTTGATCAGGCGCTTGCTGGGGTGGCGGGCTCGGGCTCCATGTCCGCCCACAGCGCCTCGGCCGGGATGTCGAGGTCCACGCTGGCCAGGTGCAGCGTCTGATCGCCTTCAAACGGGTGCAGCAACCACAGGCCGTCGGCCTGTTTGCGAAACAGATCGCAGCGGCGGGAGTCGATGTCCACCAGCATGTATTCCTGCAACGTGGGCAGCATTCGGTAATCGGCGAACTTGCCACCCCGGTCGTAGGCGGCGGTGCTGGGCGACAGCACCTCGACCACCAGCTTGGGTTCACGCTTGATCAGCCGGTTGGCAGCGTCCAGGCTGCTGCAAGTGACCATCAGATCGGGGTAGAAATAGCAGTTGGCCAGTTCGACCCGCAGTTTCACGTCGTTGGCGTAGACGCGACAAGGTGTGCCGCGCAGATGCGGCCGTAGTGCGACAACCAGGTTGAGGGCCAGGATGTTGTTGTAGTCCTCGCCACCCGCCATCGCAAACAGCTCACCCCGCACAAACTCATGCCGAATCGTCTGGTGCTCGTCCCAGGCCAGAAACTCCTCGGCGGTCATGCCCTTGTGGGCCAGTGCACTTCCCATCGTGGTCTCCTGCTCTAGAAACACGAACCTGAGTGTAGAGGCCGGTCAGGCTTCACGCATTACGCGGCCGGCTGGAGGCTGCCGATCTCAGCCGCCAGGCCCCCGCCGATAGAATCCGGGTTCTCCCGAGGAGCGTTGCGACGGCGGCTTTGCAAGTGAAAGCCCGCCGCCAGGCTCGGGACGGCGCGGCGGGCACAAGCCGCCGTGCCCGACAACGGCGCTCACCCTCGCTTGCACGCCAAGCGCACCGGGTGAGCCGGGGCGGGGCGTCAGGCATTCAGTTCGAGCCGACCGCCATGACCGATTCCCCCCAGCCCCCTGTTGCCGCAGCGCTGCCAGCCACGTCGGCGCTACCTGCCCCGCCCGACATGCGCCTGGCCGGCCTGGAGCCGGTGGCCATTGGCGCGGCCAGCCTGTTTGTCAACATCGGTGAGCGCACCAATGTCACCGGCAGCAAAGCCTTCGCCCGGATGATTCTGGAAGGGCGCTACGAGGATGCGCTGTCTGTGGCGCGCCAGCAGGTTGAAAACGGCGCCCAGGTGATCGACATCAACATGGACGAGGCCATGCTCGACAGCCAGGCCGCGATGGAGCGGTTCTTGAAGCTGATCGCCGGTGAGCCCGAGATTGCCCGGGTGCCGATCATGGTCGATTCATCCAAATGGAGCGTGATCGAGGCCGGCCTGAAATGCCTGCAAGGCAAGGGCATCGTCAACTCGATCTCCCTCAAAGAGGGCGAAGCCGAGTTTCGCCGCCAGGCCACCTTGCTGCGGCGCTACGGCGCGGCCACCGTGGTGATGGCGTTTGACGAGACCGGCCAGGCCGACACCTACCAGCGCAAGATTCAGATTTGCCAGCGGGCCTACCGCTTGCTGGTCGATGAGATCGGTTTCCCGGCCGAAGACATCATCTTCGACCCGAACATTTTTGCCATTGCCACCGGCATTGAAGAGCATGCCAATTACGCGGTCGATTTCATCAACGCCACGCGCTGGATCAAGCAGAACCTGCCCGGCGCCAAGGTCTCGGGCGGTGTCAGCAATGTGAGCTTCAGCTTCCGCGGCAACGAGCCGGTGCGCGAAGCCATCCACACCGTGTTTTTGTACCACGCCATCCAGGCTGGCATGGACATGGGCATCGTCAATGCCGGCATGGTGGGCGTGTACGACGATCTGGACGCCGACCTGCGCGAGCGGGTGGAGGACGTGGTATTGAACCGGCGGGAGGATTCGACCGAGCGACTGCTGGAAGTGGCTGAAAACGTCAAAGGCGCGGCCAAGGACGACAGCCAGCGCCTGGCCTGGCGGGTGCACGGGGTGGACGCCCGGCTCAGCCATGCGCTGGTGCACGGCATCAATGAGTTCATCGTGGCCGACACCGAGGAGTGCTGGCAGCGCATCCAGGCCGAGGGTGGCCGGCCGCTGCACCTGATCGAAGGCCCGCTGATGGCCGGCATGAATGTGGTGGGTGATCTGTTTGGCCAGGGCAAGATGTTTTTGCCGCAGGTGGTCAAGAGCGCCCGGGTGATGAAGCAGGCGGTGGCCCATTTGCTGCCCTACATCGAGGCCGAGAAGAAAGCCATGATCGATGGCGGCGGCCAGGCCAAAGCCAAAGGCAAGATCGTGATTGCCACCGTCAAAGGCGATGTGCACGACATCGGCAAGAACATCGTCACCGTGGTGTTGCAGTGCAACAACTTCGAGGTGGTGAACATGGGGGTGATGGTGGCCTGCCAGGACATCCTGGCCAAAGCCCGGGTGGAAGGCGCTGACATCATCGGCCTGAGCGGACTGATCACGCCCAGCCTCGAAGAAATGCAGCATGTGGCGGCCGAAATGCAGCGCGACGACTGGTTTCGCAGCCGACAAATCCCGCTGCTGATTGGCGGCGCCACTTGCAGCCGGGTGCACACCGCCGTCAAGATCGCGCCGCATTACGACGGGCCGGTGGTGTATGTGCCCGACGCCTCGCGCTCGGTGGGCGTGTGCTCGGATTTGCTCAGCGATGAGCGGGGCGCCGCCTTCATCGGCGAGCTGAAAGCCGATTACCAGCGGGTGCGTGAGCTGCATGCCAGCAAAAAAGCCACGCCGCTGGTGACGCTGGCCGCTGCCCGGGCCAACAAGACGCTGATCGACTGGGCCGGCTACACCCCGCCCAAGCCGAAGTTCATTGGCCGGCGGGTGTTCAAGAATTACGACCTGGCCGAGCTGGCGGCCTGCATCGACTGGGCGCCGTTTTTCCAGACCTGGGACCTGGCGGGCAAGTTTCCCGAAATCCTCAAAGACGACATCGTTGGCGCTGAGGCCGTGCGGGTGTTCAGTGACGGCAAACGCCTGCTGCACCGCGCCATCGAGGGCCGCTGGTTGTTGGCCAACGGCGTGATTGGCCTGCTGCCGGCCAACACGGTGGACGACGACACGATCGAGATTTATGCCGATGAAAGCCGCAGCCATGTGCTGATGCGCTGGAGCCCGCTGCGGTTGCAAACCGAGCGGCCGGTGGTGGCGGGCCCGAATGGCGAAAAAATCAAGCGCGCCAACCGCAGCCTGGCCGATTTCATCGCGCCAAAGTCCGGCCCGGGCGCCAAACCCGATTACATCGGGCTGTTTGCCGTCACTGCGGGCCTGGGCATCGAGAAGAAAGAGAAGCAGTTCGAGGCCGACCATGACGACTACAACGCCATCATGCTCAAGGCCCTGGCCGACCGGCTGGCGGAGGCTTTTGCCGAGCGCCTGCACCAGCGGGTGCGCACCGATTTGTGGGGCTACGCGGCCGACGAGGTGCTGAGCCCGGTGGAGTTGATCGCTGAAAAATACCGGGGCATCCGCCCCGCGCC
>JANLOP010000376.1:0-1775 GCA_031366635.1 Betaproteobacteria bacterium
AGGATGTTTGCTTGATTTTGAAATGCGGACTGGCGGCGCACTTTCAAGTGCAGCGCCGGTGACGCGCGGCCCGCAATAGCGGGCCATTCGGGCCGTGGTTTACTTCGGCGCGGCCACCGTCACCAGCGCCGGGCGCAGCACCCGGTCGGCGATCAAATAGCCTTTTTGCAGCACCGCCACCACGGTGTTGGCGTCTTGATCTGCCGGCACCACGCTGATGGCCTGGTGCTGGTGCGGATCAAACTTGGTGCCGGCCGGCGGGGCGATTTGCAATACCTTGTTGCGGTCAAGTGCGGCGCCCAACTGGCGCAGCGTGGCATGCACGCCTTCCAGCACCTGCTCCACCTTGGCGTCGGGCAGGGCAATCGCGGCTTCCAGGCTGTCTTTGACCGGCAACAGGCTTTCGGCAAACGAGTCAATGGCGTATTTGCGCGCCTTGCTGATCTCTTCGTCGGCCCGGCGGCGGGTGTTCTCGGCCTCGGCCTTGGCCCGCAGGTAGGCGTCGGCCACCTCGGTGTGCTTGGCCTCCAACTCGGCCAGCCGCTGCTCGGCGCTGGGTGGTGGGGCGTCGGGCGCCACGCCGGCCGGCTGGGCGCCAGGATCAAAAAAGGGGGGCACGGTGGTATCGGTATCCGGCGTCGTCATGTCGGTGTCTTTGCGGTTTTTTTTGAAGGGGTTGAACACGGTCTGCTCGGGATATGGGGCGCTTATCCCGTGGTTCAAGAGGGGTATTTGAATCGAACTGCTGCGGTGCAGCAAACCTGCCAGGCCCGCCTGCGGGGCGCGCCGATGCCATCGCTTGCGCTCAGCCGTCGTCCAGCGACGCGCTCCAGCGCTGCCAGTCATGCTGGGTGCGCTCGATGTCGCGCCGGTCGCGTTTGGTGGGCCGGCCCTGCTCGATGCTCAGCGCTGGCTCGGCGGCCAGCCGGCGCGCCTCGGCGGCCCGGCTGCGCTCGGCCAGACTGTCAGCGGTTTCAGCGTACAGCGCCTGGGCCACCGGCGCCGGGCCCCGCAGCGCGCTCAGGCCCTTGACCAGCACCGTGCGCTGCACGGCGCCCTGGCGCATCAGCACGCTGTCGCCCACCCGCAGATCGCGCGACGGTTTGGCCACCTGGCCATTGACGTGGATACGGCCTTTGCCGATGTCGTCGGTGGCCAGTGAGCGGGTTTTGTAGAAGCGCGCGGCCCACAGCCATTTGTCGAGCCGCATCGCGGCGGCGGACGGGGTGCCGGGTTGGGCACCGGGCTGATGGTCTGGCTGGGGCTTGGTGGGTGGTTTCACTGGATTGACGGCTGCATTTTGCTGGCATTGTCCGGCCGAATTTAGAGCCCGCGACGGCAGCACGCCGATGGGGCGGCGCTTCTCGCGCAGACAGCGGCGGTGGCGGTGCGGGTTGCGGTGCGGGTCGCGCTGTTGGTACTACGCGGGGTGGTGGTTGGGTTCTCGCCGTCGCGTGGCGGCGTATTCCCCTGATTGAGGGGAGGTGCGGGGCCCGTTTTCTAGGAGGTTCTCCTCATCAATACCGATGCCGCGCCAGGAAGTGCGCGACATTGTGAATTCTTCACAGCCAGGAGGGATTCATGTCTGCACGAAAAACTGATGTTGGTCACCGTTCCTGCGGTCTGGTTGTTGGCCGCCAAGGGTTGCGCACTGCGCTTACCCCGCTGGTCTTCGCCTTGCTGGCTTTGGCGGTGGTCGCACCGGCGCAGGCCCAGTTCAGCAGTTCGGGGGCGGTGAACGTTTACCCGGGCAATGCGGCAGTGCCCAACGGGCC
>JANLOP010000291.1:0-26833 GCA_031366635.1 Betaproteobacteria bacterium
GCCCGGAACAGGGCCTGAAAACTGGCCAGCAAATCGAACTGGTGCTGCACCCGCTGGCTGATGTTCTCGAAGCTGAGCTGGCTGTAGCGGTCGAACTCGACATCGGCCTGTTCGGCCAGACGGTCGGCGCTTTTTTGCCAGGCCCACAGGCTGGCGCCGGTGCCCAAGACCAGCAGCAGGCCCGCCGCCGCCCAGCGCGTGGCCCAGGCGCGACGCGGCGCGGCGGGTGCGGCGTTGCGCGTGGCCAGGTCGGCGGGGTTGGCAGGGTCGGTGGCGGCGGGCGGCATACGGGCAGCGGCGGGTGTGGCGGGTGTGGCGGGGCTCTGCCGGGTTTTCGGCCCGCCATGCGCCGGCTTGAACCTTCATTGCTGTGGCGCCACGGCGCCACAGCGCAGCGGCCGGCAGCTATGCACGGCGCTGCCTATCGCGCCGCAGCGCCGCAGCGGCAAGAATCGCGACGCCGGCACCCGCGCTCCCCTGCCTTCACCCGCCCGAACCCCGGCACCCTGCCGGGCGGGCCACCACCGGCCCGTCATGGACACCTTTTCGCACAGCCTGGCGCTCGCGCTGCAGCTCATCGTGCCGGCCAGCGCGCCGCCCGGCAGCGCCAGCGGCCTGCCGCCCGCCACCTTGCTGTGGCCCATCGTCGCGCTGTCGCTGCGGGTCTCGTTCACCGCCTGCGCGCTGGGCGCCGGCGTCGGTTTGCTGCTGGGCGCCTGGCTGGCGGTGGCGCGCTTTGCCGGCCAGGCGCTGCTGGTGGGTGCGCTCAACACCTTGCTGGCGCTGCCGTCGGTGGTGGTGGGGCTGATCGTCTACCTGCTGCTGTCGCGCTCCGGGCCGCTGGGCGGCTGGGGCCTGCTGTTCACGCCCAGCGCAATGGTCATCGCCCAGAGCATTCTGGTGCTGCCGCTGATCGCCGCGCTGTCGCGCCAACTGGTGGTGGACGCGCTGCGCGAGGGCGGCGACGAGCTGGCGGCAATGGGCGCCGGCCGGCTGCTGTCGGCCGTGCTGCTGCTGGCCCACCAGCGGCTGGCGGTGGCCACCGTGCTGCTCACCGCCTTTGGCCGGGCGGTGGCCGAGGTCGGCGCGGTGATGATCGTCGGCGGCAATATCGACGGCGTGACCCGGGTGATGACCACGGCCATCGCGCTGGAGACCAGCAAAGGCGACCTGCCGCTGGCGCTGGCGTTGGGTGGGGTGTTGCTGGGCGTGGTGGCGCTGATCAACCTGGTGCTGGTGCTGCTGCAGCGGCGGGCCGGTGCAGGCGGTGCGGGCCGGATGACCGGGCCGGTGGCAGGGGTGGCGGGGGTGGTGGGGGGGGTGGGATGAGCGGCACGGGCTTGTCCGGCGCGCTGCCGCGCCATGCGCTTCCACCCAACGCGCTGCCGCCCAGCGCCATGCCGCCCAGCGCCCTGCCGGCCGCACCCGCACTGCCCGGTGCAGCGGCGCCGCCGGCCGCGCCGCCCGGGAGCCCCGGCCTGATCCACCTGACGCAGGCCACGGTGCGCTTTGGCGCCCAGGTGGCGCTGCGCGACATCACTTTGCAGATCCGGCGCGGTGACCGCATCGCGTTGGTGGGCGCCAACGGCTCGGGCAAAACCACATTGCTGCGCCTGCTGAATGGCCTGTTGGCGCCCAGTGCCGGTGCGCGGCTGCTGCCGGTTGCGGGCGCCAGGCCGGTGACGGCAATGGTTTTCCAGCGGCCGTTTCTGCTGCACTGCTCGGTGCGGCGCAATCTGTGGGTGGCGCTGTGGCTGGCCGGCGTGCCGGCAGCCCAGCGCGCCCAACGGCTGGATCTGGCGCTGGCCCGGGTGGGCTTGCTGGCGCTGGCCGGGCGGCCGGCGCGGTCGCTCTCGGGCGGCCAGCAGCAGCGCCTGGCGCTGGCCCGGGCCTGGGCCGTGCGGCCCGACATCCTGTTTCTGGACGAGCCCACCGCCAGCCTCGACCCGTCGGCCAAGCGCGAGGTCGAGACGCTGATCGACGAGTTTGGCCACGACGGCATGGCGCTGGTGATGAGCAGCCACAACCTGGGCCAGGTCAAGCGCCTGGCCAGCCGGGTGGTCTACCTCGACGCCGGCCGGCTGCTGGCCGATCTGCCGGTGGACGATTTTTTCAAACGCCATGATTTGCCGCCCGAGGCGGCGCAATTCTTGAAGGGAGAACTGCCGTGGACATGATGCGCCGTCCGGTTGTCGTCCGCCTGGTCTTGCTGGCCACCAGCGCGCTGGTGCCGGCGTGGGCCCAAACCGCCACGCCCACCCCGTTCATCGTGCTGGCGTCCACCACCTCGACCGAGCAATCGGGCCTGTTTGCCCATCTGCTGCCGCAATTCAAGGCGGCCAGCGGCACGGACGTGCGGGTGGTGGCGCTGGGCACTGGCCAGGCGCTGGACATGGCCCGGCGCGGTGATGCCGACATCGTGCTGGTGCATGACCAGCCGGCGGAAGAAAAATTCGTCGCCGATGGCTACAGCATCAAACGCCTGCCGGTGATGTTCAACGATTTTGTGCTCGTCGGCCCGGCCGCCGACCCGGCCAAGGCGCGTGGCACGGACATCGCTGCCGCGCTGCAAAAGCTGGCCGCCGCCGGCAGCAGCGCGCCCTTCATCTCGCGCGGCGACAAAAGCGGCACCCATGCCGCCGAGCTGCGCTACTGGCGCGCCGCCGGCATTGACATCGGCGCCGCCAAGCCCGTCGGCTACCAGGCCTGCGGCTGCGGCATGGGCCCGGCGCTGAACATCGCGGCGTCCACCGGCGCGTACCTGCTGGCCGACCGCGGCACCTGGCTGGCCTTCAAGAACCGGGCCGGCCTGGTGGTGCTGGTGGAGGGCGACCGCCGCCTGTTCAACCAATACGGCGTGATGGTCATCAACCCCGCCAAACATCCGCATGTCAAGGCCGCGCTGGCCCAGGGTTTTGCCGACTGGCTGGTGTCGCCGGCCGGCCAGGCGGTGATCGCCGGCTACAAGATCGGCGGCGAGCAGTTGTTCTTTCCCAACGCCGGTCGGTAGATTGTTGCGTCCGCTGCAGCGTGTCGGCGCCGGTCAACAAGAGTCATTCTCAAGCAGGTGGCGGCTGGCGCTACAAGCTGGCACAGCCGCCACCGCAGCTTGCGCCGGCCGAGGGTATCGCCTAGGTTTTCGCCAGCGCGGGCTATGTCGATGATTGCATAAGCCCCTTAGTCTGCGCGGGGCGCGCAGGCGGGCCTCAATCCCCAGCGGAGACGATCGCCATGCAGAAAAGCCTGCACATCAACCCAGAGAAATGCACCGGCTGTCTGCAATGCGAGATGGCCTGTTCATTTGAGAACTACGGCGTTTACGCCCCGGCCAAATCGCGCATCAAGGTGTTCGACTTTCACCACACCGGCCGCAAAGTGCCTTACACCTGCACCCAGTGCGACGAGGCCTGGTGCCTGCATGCCTGCCCGGTGGAGGCGATCACGGTAGACATTGCCACCGGCGCCAAGGTGGTGAATGAATCCACCTGCGTCGGCTGCAAGGTCTGCACCATCGCCTGCCCGTTTGGCACGGTGAATTACGTGCAGGAAACCGGCAAGGTGCAAAAGTGCGACCTCTGCTTTGGCCAGCCCGCCTGCGCTGAGGCCTGCCCCACCGGCGCGATCACCTACATCGACGCCAATTGGACCGGGTTCGACAAAATGGCAGCCTGGGCCGACAAACTCGGCAACCAGGCCTCGGCTGTTTAAAGGAGATTCAAAATGTCTTGGGCTGGAAAAATCCTCCGCGTCAACCTGACGGCTGGCACCGTCAAATCCGAACCGCTGAACATGGTCTGGGCCCGCCAGTACCTGGGTTCACGCGGTCTGGCCACCAAATACCTGTGTGAAGAGATCGACGCCAAAGTCGATCCGCTGTCGGCCGACAACAAAATCATCTGGGCCACCGGGCCGCTCACCGGCACGATGGCGTCCACCGGCGGGCGCTACACGGTGGTGACCAAAGGCCCGCTCACCGGCGCTATCGCGTGCAGCAATTCCGGCGGCTACTGGGGCGCCGAGTTGAAGATGGCCGGCTGGGACATGGTGATCTTCGAAGGCGCGTCGGCCAAACCGGTGTATCTGTCGATTGCCGACAGCGTGGCCGAGCTCAAAGACGCTGCCCACCTGTGGGGCAAAAGCGTTTTCGAGACCGAGGCGATGCTGAAAAAGCAGCACCAAGACCCGCAATTGCGCATCAGCTCCATTGGCCTGGCCGGTGAGAACCAGGTGCTGTTTGCGGCGGTGGTCAATGACCTGCACCGGGCGGCTGGCCGCTCGGGCGTGGGCGCGGTGATGGGCAGCAAGAACCTCAAAGCCATCGCGGTGCGCGGCACCATCGGCGTGGGCAATATCGTCAACCCGAAAGAGTTCATGCGGGTCACTTACGAGAAGAAGAAGATACTGGCCGACAACGCCGTCACCGGCCAGGGCCTGCCCACCTACGGCACGCAGGTGCTGATGAGCGTGATCAACGAGATGGGCGCGCTGCCGACGCGCAATCACCGCGACGCGCAGTTTGAAGGCGCCAAAGACATCGGCGCCGAGGCGATGGCCACGCCGCGCGCCAGCGACGGCAAAAAGCAACTCATCACCAACCAGGCCTGCTTTGGTTGCACGATTGCCTGCGGCCGGATCAGCAAGATTGACCCGACGCACTTCTCGGTCGTCAACAAGCCGCAGTACTGGGGGGCGACCGGCGGGCTGGAGTACGAAGCCGCCTGGGCGCTGGGCGCGGCCAACGGGGTGAACGATCTCGAAGCCCTGCAATACGCCAACACCATCTGCAATGAGCAGGGCATGGACCCGATCACCTTTGGCGCCACCATCGGCGCGGTGATGGAATTGTTTGAGATGGGCGTCATCACCGAGCAAATGCTGGGCATTGCCGCGCCGTTTGGCTCGGCCAAGGCGCTGTGTGAGCTGGCCGACATGACGGCGCACAGCGTGGGCTTTGGCAAAGAGATCGGCCAGGGCTCAAAGCGGCTGACGGCCAAATACGGCCACCCCGAGTTGAGCATGAGCGTCAAGGGCCAGGAGTTCCCGGCCTACGACGGCCGTGGCATCCAGGGCATGGGCCTGGCTTACGCCACCAGCAACCGCGGCGCCTGCCATTTGCGCGGCTACACCGTGGCCAGTGAGGTGCTGGGCATCCCCGTCAAGACCGACCCGCTGGTGGCTGAGGGCAAGCCCGAGTTGGTGATGGCCTTCCAGGACGCCACTGCGGCGTTTGATTCGGCCGGCATCTGCATCTTCACCAGCTTTGCCTGGGGCCTGGCCGACGTGCAGCCGCAGGTGGCAGCGGCCTGCGGGGATGAGTTCACGCTCGAAAACCTGAGCCTGATCGGTGAGCGCATCTGGAATATGGAGCGCGACTTCAACAACCGCGCCGGCTTTACCGAGAAAGACGACACCCTGCCGCCCCGGCTGCTGAACGAGCCGATCAAGACCGGCCCGGCCAAAGGTTTGGTCAGCAAATTGCCCGAGATGCTGCCCAAGTACTACGAGATTCGCGGCTGGGACACTGGCGGCCGGCTGAATACCGAGACGCGGGCCAGGCTGGGCCTCTGACGTACCCCGGCAGGCGCTGTGCACAAGGCGGTTTTCGGACCGCCTTGTTTGTTTCCGGCCGGCGTTTCAGATTGACGCTTCCAAGTTCACATTCCGCAGCGCCGTTCGAGATTGACGTTGCCACCCCCCCGAAAGTTGATGCCATGAAGCATGTGATCCTGGGCGCCGGCCCGGCCGGTGTGATCGCCGCCGAAACCATCCGCAAAAACGCGCCGTACGACCAGATCGTGGTCATCGGCGACGAGCCCGAGGCGCCGTACTCGCGCATGGCCATCCCCTACCTGTTGATGGGCAATGTGGCCGAAGAAGGCACGCATCTGCGCCACGGCGTGCAGCACTTTGCGTTGCAACGCATCGACATCAAACGCGCCCGCTGCACCGCGGTCGATACCGCGCGGCGCAGCGTCACGCTGTCGGACGGCAGCATCATCTTGTTCGACCGGCTGCTGATCGCCACCGGCTCGTCGCCCGCCACGCCGCCAATCCCGGGCATCGACGGCCCGGGTGTGCACCCGTGCTGGACGCTGGCCGACGCGCGCGCCATCATGGCGCTGGCCCAGCCCGGGGCCCGGGTGTTGCAGATGGGCGCCGGCTTTATCGGCTGCATCATCATGGAGGCGCTGGCCGCCCGGGGCGTCAAGCTCACCGTGGTGGAGATGGGCGACCGCATGGTGCCGCGCATGATGGGGCCCACCGCCGGCGGCATGATCAAGGACTGGTGCGAGAAAAAAGGCGTGACGGTGTATACCGGCGCCCGGGTCGAGGCGGTTGAGCGGCCGGCTGCGGCCGCAGCGCCAGTCGCAACCCTTGCCGCCAGCCCGACGGCTGCGGCCCCGGCGCCGGTGGCCGCGCCAATGCCCGCACCGGTGGCCGCAGCCGCGCCAGGCTTTCTGCACAAACTGGCGCAGGTCTTGGGGTTGGCATCCGCGCCCGTGCCGGCACCGGCACCGGCCCGGGCGTCGGCGTCGGCGGTGGCTGCACCAGCGCCAACCGCGCCGGCCGCCGCCACCACCCCGGCCGCGCCGATGACGGTGCGCCTGTCCACCGGCCAGCGGCTGGACGCCGACCTGGTGATCAGCGCCACCGGCGTCAAACCGAACATCGAGTTCCTGAAAAACGCCGGCATCACCTGCCTGGTCGGCGTGCTGACCGACGAGCATCTGCAAACCAGCGTGCCCGGCATTTACGCAGCCGGTGATTGCGCGGAGGCGTTTGACAAGATCAGTGGCACAACAATAGTCAGCGCCATCCAGCCCAATGCCGCCGAGCAGGCCCGGGTGGCCGCGCTCAATATGGTGGGCAAAGTGACATCGCTGAAGGGCGTGACCCAGATCAACCTGCTCGACACGCTGGGCCTGATTTCGGCCAGCTTTGGCAACTGGCAAGGCGTGGCCGGTGGCCAGCAGGTGGAGCTGGCCGACCACGCGGCCGGCAAATTGCTGAGCCTGCAGTTCTCGGGCGACAAACTGGTGGGCTGCAACGCCATCGGCTGGACCGAGCATGTGGGCGTGATGCGCGGCCTGGTGGAGGGCGAAGTCAAGCTGTCAGGCGACTGGAAGCAGCGCCTGATGGACGACCCCACGCTGCTGATGGAGGCCTACCTGGCCAACGCCCAGGCGCAACAAGAAATGGCCCATGTCCGTTGATGCGGTGCAGACCGCCGCCGGCACGCACCCGCCCGACATGAAAATCACCTTCAAGCTCTACGCCAGCCTCAGCGACTACCTGCCCGCCGCCGCCCGCATCGGCAACCGGATCGAGCTCGAGGTGGCGGCCGACGCCACCATCGCGCAAATCATCGAGCCCTACGGCATGCCGATCAAGCTGGTGCATCTGGTGCTGATCAACGGCGTCTACATCCCGCCCGAGGCGCGGGCCACGCGCACGTTTATCGAAGGCGACGTGCTGGCGATCTGGCCGCCGATTGCCGGTGGCTGATCAGCCCACCGGCCCGGCGCCGGCCAGCCGCCCCGCACCGCTGCGCTTTGAGCGCGAGCAGGGCTTTACCGACGCCGACTGGCAGCGCTGCCTGCCCGGCGCGGTGGGCGCCCACCCGCTGGATTTGAGCCAGCCCGGCCAGGCGCTGGTGCAGATCGGCGCGGGCCATTTGTACCTGCGCTGGCAGGTGCTGGCGCCGCGCCAGATTGCGCTGATGCGCATGCCGCGATTGCAAGTGCAGTACCACTTCGACGGCGTCACCGATGGCGAGCGGGTGGCCTTCATGCGCTTTTTCGACATGTACACCCAGCGTGGCGGCGGTTGACGGCCACCCCCGGCGGGATGCGTCGCCGGGGGTGGCCGTCAACTGGCGCAGCCCGGGTGGTTTGCGGCCGGCGCTGCCGGGCGGTCAGGCAGCCGCCGGAAAGGCCCAGCCCAGCAGCTCGGCCAGCCGGGTGGTCACCCACCCGCCCTCGGCCGGGCTAAAGCCCGACTCGGCGCTGGCCAGGCCGGCCTGGGTGCGCTGCAAGACCACGCCCTGCGCCACGCCCTGGTCATGGTGCTGGGCCTGGCTGTGCTCGACCAGCATCTGCGCCATGTCCTCGCACAGCTCGTAGCGGGCCCGAAACTCGGCCACTGAAACGCTGCGCCGGCCCCGGCCATCGGCGAAAACCGCCTCGAACGACGGCGGGATGTGGATTTGGTATTCATCGGACATGGCGGCTTGTAACGCATCGCCGGGCCCGACAGGCCCGCAAGCACCGCATCGGCGCAAATCGCTGCCCCCCCCCACCCTTGCCCGGCGTGTGCCGGCTTGCTAGCCGACACCGCCGAGTCAGGCGATGTTGGACGCAACCCGGTGGGCCTGGGGTTGCGGGCCGTCGGCCACGCCGGGTTGAGTCCTCGCCAGCAGGTTGGCTGCGGCACCGAACTCCAGGTTGTCGATGTGCTCGTGCAGCCGCTCGAAATCCGGTGCGTCGAGCAGCTGCCGCAGCGGCGCCGAGGCCGCGCTGAACTGGTCCAGCGCGGCCAGGCTGTGTTGGCGCAGCAGCTCGATCAGCAGCACCAAGGCGGCGTGGTCAAGCGGCTGGGCGGCGCCGTCGCTTTGCGCCTCGGCCACCGTATCGAGCAGCGGCGCGGCATCGCATTTGAGCTGCTGCATCTGCTGGCCCAGGCTGCGCAGCAGGCGCGCCGTGCGCTCTGGCTGGTGCGCGCGGCAGGCGGCTTCGGCGTCGCCGGCCAGTTGCGCGATCACCTTGGCGCCCAGCATGCCGGCGCCGCCGCGCAGCTTGTGCAGCCGGCCGGCCAGTGCGTCGCGCGAGGCTGGGTCGGGCCCCTGGTTGGCCGTGCCGATGTCGGCAAACTCATTCATCAGCCGCCTGAGCAGCGAGCGGAACAGCGCCCAGTCGCCGACCAGGCGATCAAAGGCGTCTCCGGTGTCGATGCCGGCGACGGGCGGCCAGGCGGGCCCGGGCAACCCGGCGGCCGGTGGTGGCACCGCAGCGCCGGCAGACGCTGCGGCGATCAAGCTGGCGCGCGGCCCGGGCTTGGTTTGCAGATGGCGCTGGATGCAGCGCACCAGCTCACGCGGGTCGAAGGGTTTGCTGACGAAGTCAACCATGCCGCAGGCTGCGGCGCGCTGGCGCTCGTCGCTCAGTGCGCCGGCGGTCAAGGCGATGACCGGCAAGGCCACCAGCCCGAGCTCGCTGCGCAGGCGCTGCGTGGCCTGGTAGCCGTCCAGCACCGGCATCTGCAAATCCATCAGCACCACATCGATGCCGTGCGCCGCCGCCTGCAGCCATTCAATCGCTTCTTCACCGTTGGCGCACAGGCCGACCTGTGCGCCCTCCAGCAGCAGGATGCGCTCGGCGACAAACCGGTTGATGTCGCTGTCGTCCACCACCAGCACGCGCACGCCAGGCAAACCCGGCTGGCCGGGCGGCGCGGCCGCCACCCGCAGCGGCGCCGGCGTGCTGTCGCGTGCCAACCCGAGCACGACGCCAAACTCACTGCCCAGGCCGGGCGTGCTGCGCAGGCTGATCTCGCCGCCCATCAGAGCGACCAGGCGCTTGACGATGGACAAGCCCAGCCCGCTGCCGCCAAAGCGCCGCGTGATGGACGGGTCGGCCTGCATAAAGGGCTGGAACAGCCGGGCCTGTACCTCGGGGGCGATGCCGATGCCGCTGTCCTGCACGGTCAGGTGCAGGCGCACCTGGCCGGCCGATTCGGCCAGCTCACGAACCCGCAACGTGACCGCACCGCGCTCGGTGAACTTGACGGCGTTGGCCAGCAGGTTGCCCAGCACCTGGGCCAGGCGCAGCGCATCGCCGGCCAGTGCCACGCTCAGCTTGTCGGGCAGGTCGAGCTTGAACTCGATGCCCTTGGCTTCGGCCTGGGCGGCGGCCACCGCGCTCACGTCGCTCAGCAGGTGGCGCAGATTGAACGCTGCGCTGTGCAGGGTCAGCTCGCCGGCCTCGATCTTGGACAGGTCGAGGATGTCGTTGAGCAGCGCCAGCAGCAACTCGCCCGATGCCTTGAGCTTGTCCAGCAGTGCGGCCTGGGCTTCGTCCAGCAGCGTGCGCCCGAGCAGGTAGGACACGCCGATCACCGCGTTCATCGGCGTGCGGATCTCGTGGCTCATATTGGCCAAAAACTGGCTCTTGGCCTGGTTTGCGCGCTGCGATGCATGCATCGCCAGGCGCAGCGAGTCTTCGTATTTCCGCTGCCGCGTGATGTCGTGGGCAACACCCAGGTAGCCCGACACGGCGCCGTTGTCGCCGCGCATCGCCGTCACCACCAGCGACACCGGCACGCGGCTGCCGTCTTTGCGCCGGTAGTTCCATTCATGCGCTTGGCCGAGCATGGCCGGATGGATCGCCACCAGGCCGCTTGGCACGCGCTCGCCCAGGCGTGCACTCAGCGCGGCGGCGCGCGCGCGCAATTCATCGCGGTCGTGAAAGGCCAGCAGCGCCGGTGCCAGCCCCACCACCTCGTCGCTGCGGTAGCCCAGCATGCGCTCAGCGCCCCGGTTGAAGAGGGTGACCACGCCGCTGGGCGTGACAGCGACGATGGCCACCTCGGAGGCTGCATCCAGCACCGCCTGAAGCAGTGCGGTGGTCTGGCGCAATTCGATTTCGGCGCGCTTGCGCTCGGTGATGTCGATGTTCACACCCGTCATGCGCAGCGCCGCGCCCGATGTGTCGCGGGCCACGCGCGCGCTGGCCTTGAGGTGGCGTGTCTCGCCGTTTGGCCAGAGGATGCGGAACTCGGGGTCGAAGTCGCGCTCGCCACGCAGCGCCGCCGCCATCGCCGCGACGGTGGCGAGCATGTCGTCGGGATGCACACTGGCCTGCCACGGCGCCGACGCCTCGCCCGCGCCCGCGCCCGCGTCTGCGCCCATGCCCTCGCGTCCGTACAGGCGGTGCATGCGCTCATCGCAGAGCCAGGTCTTGGCCACCGGGTCGAACTCCCAGACGCCGACGTCGGCCGAGTCGGCGGCGATGTTGAAGCGGTCGTTGGCTTGTTGCAGCTTTTGCTCGGCCAATTTGGCCGCCGTGATGTCGTGCAGGATGGCGTAGAAACCGAGCACTTGGCCGTCGACAAGGTCCGGCAAGAACTGCACCAGCGCCTGGCGCAGGCCCGGGCCACCCTGCACCGGGACCGCCAGCTCAAAGTGCTGCGCCTGGCCGCGCAGCACGGCTTCGATCAACGGCAGTTGGCGTGGGTAGCGATCACCCATCACCTGGCTGATATGCATGCCGCGCATGGCCCCGGGGTCGAGACCGAACCAGGCGCTGTAGGCCTGGTTGGCGAAACAGTTGCGCTGCGCGCGGTCCCAGTAGCCGATCAATGACGGGATCGCGTCGAGGATGTTTTTCAGGTCGCGCCGCGCCGAGTCCAGGCTGGCGTTGCGCTCTTGCAGCGCTTGCGTCATGTTGTCAAAGGCGCGTGACAGGCTGCCGAACTCGTCGCGGGCGCGGTAGTTGCTGCGGCTGGCAAGCTGGCCGCCGCGCACCGCCTCGGCGGCGGACTCGAGTGCGGCCATCGGCCGCAGCACGCGCCGCCACACCAGCCCGCCGATGGCCAGCATCAGCACGCTGAGCAGGGCCATCGTGCCCTGCGTGCTGCGCCGCTGCAGGGCGTCGTGGGCGCGCCGCAGATCGCCAATGCGTTCAACCAGATCAAAGGCACCGTCGCTGATGAGCCGGATCTCACTCACCAGATGGTCGGCCAGCAAGGCCTGCCGCGGCGTCACTTTGGCGGTCTCGGCTTCGGCCAGGTTGGCCTCGACCGCGCTGAACAGCGCCGGCAGTTCTTGCACCACGTCCGACAAGTTGTTGACATCTTCTTGCAGACCACTCAACGGGCCGTCCACGGCGCTTAGGTTGCGCGTCAGATCGGCATGCAAGGCTTGCCAGCGGCGGGCGGCGCTGGCGCTGTTGTGCAGCAGCATGTCCTGGCTGATGGCCAGCAGGCCGGCGCAATCGCGTGAGATGCGCACGACGTTGAGCTCGAACTGGCTGATTTGCTCGCCCTGCCGGCCATGCACCTCAAGCAGCAGCAGCCGCGCCAGCACCAGGCAGACGGCCAGCACGACGGCGGCACTCAGGAGGTGGCGAAGCCGCATGCCGCCGTCACTGCACCAGCCGAACCGCGCGCGCATCAACCTGGCGCAAGGGTTCCGGGCGGATGAAATCGAGGTAGTTTGGCAACCGTGAGCCGGCCGGCACCAGCTTGTCGCGCAGCGCCCAGCGCGACTGCGCTTCGAGGCTGCTGATCAAGGCCGGCGCCAGTTGCAGGCGGAAGTCGTAGGGCTTCCAGACCTCCTCGAACTCTTTCGGATTGGCCCGCAACGCCACCGCCACGATGTCGCGCGCCCGCTCGGGCTCAGCGCGAATGAGATCGCTGGCGCGGCGCACGGCGCGCAGCAGCTTGACCAGGTCGGCGTCGCTGGCGCCCGCCGATTGCGCCACGCTGACCAGGTTGTAAGTGACCCTGAAAAAGCCAGGCGCCGGCAGCACGCGGGCCTTGGTGCCGAGCGCGCGCAACGCATCCGCGACGTGCGGGTCGAACAGGCCGGCCGCATCAACCTCGCCGCGCACCAGCGCACCGACGGTGTCGCTGGCCGGCAGCGCGACCAGGCTCACATCCGATGGATCGAGCTTGTTGAAGCGCAAAAAGGTCTCGGTGAAGTAGTGCGCGCTGGTGTGCGTCAAAGTGCCGATGCGCTTGCCTTTGAGATCGGCGGCGCTGTTGATGCCGCGGTCGGTGCGCACCACCAGCCGGTGCTCGGGGCCCGAGCTGGACAGGGTGGCGACGATGGCGAAGTCGCGGCGCGAGAAGCTGGCAAAGGTGATCGGCGTGTCGGCCACCGTGGCGAAGTGGGCATGGCCGTCAAGCAACTGCTGCAAGCTCAGGCGGCCGAAGGCGTGGTGCTGCACTTTGAGCGTCAGCCCTTCGGCGCCGAAGTAGCCTTGCGATTCGGCGATCAGCACTGGCGCGGCAAAGGGAATGTCGGCCACGGCCAGTGTCAGCACCGGCGGTGCTGCCGGTGCGGCGCTTGACAGGCTGAGCACCCCGATCTGCAGGGCGCGCCACAGCACGCCGCTCAAGGCCGGGTTTCGACTCAAACGCAGCCAACGAATCGGGTGAATCCAGTGCATCAGGCGAAGCAGGCGAATCAGTCGCATGGCGCGACCCCCTCAAGTCGGCGCCGCTGCGCCAGCGCTGGCAGCCGCGCCGACGCCGAAGCCGACAGCAGCGGCTGGATTTGCAATATCGGCGATGTCGCGCAACCGGGCCTGGGCCCGCCCGCCATGCTTGGCGGCATACAGCGCCCGGTCTGCGGCGTCAAGCAGCCCGGCGGCGGTGCAGCCTGGCGCAGCGTCGTGCGGGTGCGGCTCGGCCCTTGCCGCTTGCCAGCCCGTGCTTTGCGCGTCGTAACAGGCAATGCCGATGCTCAGCGTGACATGCTGGGCCGTCGGCGACGCCAGGTGCGGGATGGCCAAAGCCTGCATGGCCTGCAGCACGCTTTGGGCCACGCGCTGGGCGCCGCAACGCGGCGTGCTGGGCAGCAGCAGCGCAAACTCCTCGCCGCCGTAGCGCGAGATCACGTCGGCCGGGCGCTGGCTGGCGGTCTTCAGCACCTTGGCGATGGCTTGCAGGCAAGCATCGCCGGCCGGGTGGCCATAGCGGTCGTTGAACAGCTTGAAATGGTCGACGTCGAGCAGCAGCAGGGCCAGCGGATCGGCGCCGCGCCAGCCGCGTTGCCACTCGCGCGCCAGCGATGCATCAAAGCTGCGCCGGTTGGCAATGTTGGTCAGGGCATCGACGGTGGCGATGCGGCGCAGCTCGTCGGCCATGTGTTTGACGCGCAACTGGGCCTTGACGCGGGCCAGTACCAGCGCGGCGCTGATCGGCTTGGCGATGAAATCGGCCGCGCCGAGCTCGAAGCCACTGATCTCGAACTCGGGCTGGTTGTGGCTGGTGACAAAGATCACCGGTATCCCGGCCAGTTCAGGGTCGGCCTTCAAGTCTTGGCAAACTTCGAAGCCGCTCATGCCCGGCATTTCGGCGTCGAGAAGAATCAGATCGGGCGCCGTCTCGCGGGCCAGGCGCAGTGCGTCGGCGCCGCTGGCGGCAAAGTGCAGCGCGGCCAGACCGTCGAGGATGCGGCCCATCACCCGGATGGTGCCGGGGTCGTCGTCGACCAGCAAAATGGTTTGCTGGGGCAGGGGCTTAATTCGGCGCTCCTGCTGGGCCCGGCGCTGCGGGCGCCGTGGCCTCGTCCACGGCCCGCGGCAGCACCAGGGTGAAACAGCTCCCTTCGTGCGGCGCGCTGGCAACGCGCAGATCACCGTCCATCGCCTGCACCAGCAAGCGCGTGACCATCAAACCCAGGCCCGCACCGGGCAACGCGCTGCCTTGCCGGCCGAGCCGGTTGTAGGGTTCGAACAGATGCAGCCGCTGCTCGGCGTCCATGCCCAGGCCGTTGTCGCGCACCGCGATTTCAACCTGCTGGTCGTGGCAAATCAGCTCGATCCGCGCCCAGCCGCCGTGGTGGCCGTACTTGATGGCGTTGCTCAGCAAGTTGACCAGGCATTGGCGCAGGCGGTCAGGGTCGGCCAGCACGCTCACCGAGGCCGGCACGCTGGCACAGCTCAACCGGATGTGGGCCTGGGTGGCCAAGGCCAATACGCTGCTGATGGCGCCGTCGACGCAGGCGGCAAGCCTGAACGGGCCCAGCGTGACGGCCAGCCTGCCGCCTTCAAGGGCGCCCAAGTCGAGCAGGTCGCGCAACTGCGACTGCAAATGCCGGCCGCTGGTCATCACATGGTCAAGCCGCCTGGCCTGGTCGGGCCCAAGCGGCTGGATTTTGTCGGCCTGCATCAACTGGGCGAAGCCGAGGATGCCGTTGAGCGGGTTGCCCAGCTCGTGGGCGATGTAGGACAGCAGCAAGGGCTGGATGCCGCGTGGCAACTCGGCCGCCGTGCCGGCCGGCACCAGCGCCGGCGCCGACGCCGACGCCGACGCCGCCAGGCGCAGGGCAGGCTGCAATTCGCCCAGCGTGGGCGCCCCGGCCGGCGCGCCGGCATCGCGCGGCCCGGGTCCCGGGTCGCCCAGGCCTTGCAACTGGGCATCGGTGCGTTGCTTGACTTCAAGCAGGTTGCGCACACGGGCATGGACCACGGCCGGCGCATAGGGTTTGGCAATGAAGTCAGCGGCGCCCAGGTCAAAGGCCCGGCGCTCGATGCGCGGGTCGCAGAATTGCGTCACGAAAACGATGGGAATATGTTGGAAAGCCAGCTCACTTTTGAGCGTTTCGCAGACGGCGTAGCCATCGATGCCGGGCATCTTGCCGTCCAGCAGGATCAGATCAGGGCCCAGGCCGCGCGCCAGCCGAAGGGCCTCCTCGCCGCCCGTGGCAAAGTGGATTTCGCCCAGCGGGGCCAGCGCCCGGCGCAAGATGCGGATGGCGGCCACATCATCGTCAACGATCAACAGCCGGGGCAATTGCGCGCCGGCCATCGCAGCCGGCATGGCCCGGGCCCGGCGCTCGGATGCCCGGCGATCAACGAGCTGGCTGTGCTGCAGTTGCGCACGCACGCGGGCGATGAGCTGCGAGGCGATCAGCGGTTTGCTGACAAAATCGACCGCACCCATGTCAAGGGCGGCCACCTCCAGCAAAGGGGCGCAGTGACTGGTGACAAAGATCACCGGCACGCGCGCCAGGGCCGGGTCGGCCTTGAGCGCCTGGCAGACATCCAGCCCGCGCATGCCGGGCATTTCAGCGTCCAGCAAAATCAGGTCGGGCACCAGTTCGCGCGCCAGGCGCAATGCCTCTTGCCCGGACGTGGCAAAGCGTTGGTTGGGAAACTGCGCCAACATACGGCTGATGACGCGGATCGCGCTCGCGTCGTCGTCAATCAGTAGCAGTTGCGCTTCAGGCGTCGACATCGCGAATTCCAGGGGGTTGGTGACGCATGCTGGCCACAGTCTACTGTCGCGGGGGCAACCGCTAACGGCAATAACTCACGGACGCTATCAGCAAGACCGACCGACCGTCTGTAGGAGAGAGTCGATCATCGGTGTCAATGACGCGCGAAATGGTGCGGGCTTCGGCGATGGCCTGCGGCGTCGATCAGACCCAAGCTGACCGCCAAATGCCCGCGCTGCCGCCGGTCAGGCGTCAGGCGTCCGTCAACAGGCATGGCGGCACAGCGCAACCTGGCTTTCGCCGCTGCTCAGCCGGCATGCGCAGCCGACGGCTGCGTGCGCCCCGGCGGGGCCAGCGCCAGCGTCTGGGCCACCCGCAGCAGCGCCTGGCCGCATTGGTCGCGCGACACCGGCCCGCCCAGGCACAACCGGATGGCGTCGGGCGGGTCGCCATCGGTGCAAAAGGCGGCGCTGGCCACCGCCGCCACGCCGTGGCCGCGCAGCTCGGCGGCCAGGTCCAGCGGCTTGTGGCGGGACGGCACGCCCAGCCACAGATGAAAGCCCTCAGGTTGCGCGGCCACCGCCAAGCCGGCCAGAGACCGGGCCGCCAGCGCCTGGCGGGCGCGTGATTCGTCGCGCACCGCTTGCAGCATGGCCTCGGCCGTGCCGTCGCTCACCCAGCGGGTGGCCAGTGCATTGGTCACCGGCGACGCCATCACGCTGGTGGCGCGCAGCGTGCCGGCCAGGCGCTGGGCGGCACGCTCACTGGGCGCGCGCAGGGAGGCGGTGCGCAGGCCGGCGCCCAGGCATGTGCTCAGCCCGCTGAGGTAGTAGGTGATCTCGGGCGCCAGGCTGGCCAGCGGCGGCAGCGCGTTGGCCGGCAGCATGCCGTAGGCATCGTCCTCGATGATGGGCACGCTGTAGCGCAGCGCGATGTCGGCCAGCGCCTCGCGCCGGTGCCGGCTGATGTTGCCGGTGTCGGGGTGGCGCAGCGTGGGGTTGACGTACAGCGCCTTCGGCTTCAAGGCTTTGCAGGCATGCTCAAAATCGTCGGCGCTGGGCCCTTCGTCATCCATTTGCAGCGCATGCAATTGCACGCCGAACTGGGTGGCCAGGGCCTTGGTGCCGGGGTAGACGAGTGACTCGACACAGACCAGCTCACCCGGCCGCGCGAGCTGTGAGATCAGCGCCGCCAGCGCGCTGTGGATGCCCGGGCAGACCAGCACCTGCTGCGGCTGGCAGGTGGGCAGGTGGCGGCGCAGCCAGCCGGTGGCGGCGGCTTTGTCAGCCGGGCTGCCGCCAAAATCCTGGTAGCGCATCAGGCCGTACAGATCAGCGCTGGCCATCACGTCCATCGCGCTGCGGTGCATGCGGTCCAGCAGCGCCGGCCCATCGGGCTCAGGCGGCAGGTTCATCGTCATCTCGGCCGCGCTGCCGTTGCGCAACGGCAAGGTGGGGCGGTGGCCACGCACAAACGTGCCCAAGCCGGGCCGGGCGTCGATCAGCCCGCGCTGGCGCGCCTCGGCGTAGCCGCGGGCCACGGTGGTGTAGTTCAGCGCCAGCTCGTCGGCCAGATCCCGCAGCGTGGGCAACCGGTCACGCGGGCCCAGCCGGCCGGTGCGCACATCTTCGGCAATCAGGTCGGCAATCAGGTCGGCAATCAGCCGGTAGGCCGGTTGGTCACTGGCTGCCAGCCGCCGCCGCCAGTGCGGCACCGGCTTGGGCGCAGTCATCGGCGGTGACCCGGGCCAGCGGGCCGGGCACGGCGGGCATTGCTTGATCGCATCATGTGATCGCATCCTCAGGCCGGTGCACTGACCGGTGGCATGGCAAGCCGCAAGCACCGTTCATGCCGGGCCTTGCTCGCGGGCGGCTGCCCCGGACCGGTGCGTGCCGTGCCGTTGATCGGAGGCATTGATCGCAGGCGGGCGGCGCAAGACGGTGCAAATCGGTGCGTGCCCGGACCCTGCGGTGCGCCGCTGGCAGGCCGCGTGGGCCGGGTGCAAAAGACCGGACCAGGCGCCATGCGGCATCGGCCGGGCTTGATCGGGTGTTGATCGCATGGCGCCGCCGGGTTGGGCGGGTTTTGCTGGCACGCCGCATGCAAACAAAGGGTGGCGCACAGCCCCAACCCAGCCCCTTTCCACCCCCGCCACCCCAACGGAGCACCCCATGCCCAAAGTTAGCAAAGCCCCCAATGTCAAAGGCGATCACCTGGTCGATTACGAAGAAAAAGTATTTGAGGACGTGAAAGCCGAGCCCGGCGAAAAAGCCCTGGTCACCTTCCACACCGTGGCTTTTGAAGGCTCGATCGGATTTGTCAACCTGCTGCAAGCCACGCGCCTGCAACGCAAGGGCTTTGAGACGGCGATCCTGCTTTACGGCCCGGGCGTCACGCTGGGCGTGCAGCGCGGTTTCCCGAAGCTGGGCGACGAGGCCTTCCCCGGCCACCAGAACTTCAACAACCAGATCACCAAGTTCATCGCCGAGGGCGGCAAGGTGTATGCCTGCCGCTTTGCGCTGCAAGCGCTGTACGGCCACGGTGAGGGCGCGCTGATCGAAGGCATCCGCCCGATCAGCCCGCAGGATGTGCTGGACATCATCTTGCTGCACCGCAAGGCCAACGCCTTCATCCTCGACACCTGGACGCTGTAAGCCAGCCCAGCCAGCCCGCCCACCCGCACCGTCGCCAGACCATCCCATGACCGCCCCGAAAACCGTGCGCGCCGCCGCCGCCCAGATCGCGCCCGACCTGGCGGTGCCCGGCGGCACGCTGCACAAGGTGCTGGAGACGATGGACGCCGCCGCCGCCCAGGGCGTGCAGTTGATCGTCTTCCCCGAAACCCTGGTGCCGTACTACCCGTATTTCAGCTTCGTCAAAGCGCCGGTGCTGATGGGTGCCGACCACATGCGGCTGTATGAAGAGGCGGTGCTGGTGCCCGGCCCGGTGACGGCAGCGGTGGCCAGCCGGGCCCGGGCCCACGGCATGGTGGTGGTGCTGGGCGTCACCGAGCGCGACCACGGCAGCCTGTACAACACCCAGCTTGTGTTTGATGCCGACGGCGCGCTGCTGCTCAAGCGCCGCAAGCTCACCCCCACTTTCCATGAGCGCATGGTGTGGGGCCAGGGCGACGGCGCCGGGCTGAAGGTGGTGGATTCGGCGGTTGGCCGCATCGGCGCACTGGCCTGCTGGGAGCACTACAACCCGCTGGCGCGCTACGCGCTGATGGCCCAGCACGAAGAGATCCACTGCGCGCAGTTCCCGGGCTCACTGGTCGGGCCTATTTTTGGCGACCAGATCGAGGCCACCATCCGCCACCATGCGCTGGAGGCGGGCTGTTTCGTGGTGAACGCCACCGGCTGGCTGAGCGATGCGCAGATCCAGTCGATCACGCCGGATACCGGCCTGCAAAAGGCGCTGCGCGACGGCTGCAACACGGCCATTGTTTCACCCGAAGGCGTGCACCTGGCGCCGCCGCGCCGCGAGGGCGAGGGCCTGGTGATCGCCGACCTCGACTTCAAGCTGATCATCAAACGCAAACGCATGATGGATTCGGTGGGCCACTACGCCCGGCCCGATCTGCTGCGGCTGCTGCTGAATGACCAACCGGCCACCGGACTATCGCCCATGCAGCCGTTGCCGGCGCTGGCGGTCGGTCAAACCGCCACGCATGCCCCCGTTCTGGAGCCGTCGCCATGAGCCCCGCCTTGCCCGCCGCCTTGGTGCCCACGCCGGCAACGGCCCAGCGCCTGTCGCCGCAAGCGCGGCAATTGATGACCGAACTGCAATCGCACGGCCTGCGTTTGCTCGACCCCTCCGCGCCCAACGGCGGCGTGGCCAGCCGGCGCGGTGGCGCCGGGCCGTCGGACCACAAGGCGGTGACGGTGGACGGCCACACCATCATGGTGCCGGTGCATACCCACAGCGCCTGGGTCTCGCCGTTTGTCGCCGACGCGCCCGATGCCGAGGGCCGCAGCACCATCCATCGCGGGGCCATCCCGATTGCCCGGATCAGCTTTCCAAAAGCGCCGCGCTTTTACGATTTGAAGACGGCGGACGGCATCCCCTACTCGCACATCGCCACCTTGCACGGCGTCGATGTGCTGGCCACCACCGTGCTGCAAACCTGCATCCGCTACCACAGCCGCACCAAGGCCTGCCAGTTCTGCGCCATCGGCCAGTCGCTGGCGGCGGGCCGCACCATCGCCCACAAAGCCCCCGCCCAGTTGGCCGAGGTGGCGTTGGCGGCGGTGCGGCTGGACGGCGTCAAGCACATGGTGATGACCACCGGCACGCCGGCCACACCCGACCGGGGCGCCCAGGTGCTGGTGGACAGCGCGCTGGCCGTGCGGGCGGCGGTGGATTTGCCGATCCAGGCGCAGTGCGAGCCGCCCGACACCGACCGCTGGTTCGTGCGCATGCGCGATGCCGGCATCGATGCTCTCGGCATGCATCTGGAGCTGGTGACGCCCGAGATCCGCCAGCGCCTGATGCCCGGCAAGGCCAGTGTGCCGCTGGCCCGCTACTTCGAGAGCTTTGCGGCAGCGGTGGCGGTGTTTGGCCGGGGCCAGGTGAGTACCTAGCTGCTGGCCGGGCTGGGCGATACCCCCGAGGCGATTTTGGCGATGTGCGAGCGGCTGCTGGCGCTGGGCGTCTATCCGTTTGTCGTGCCGTTTGTGCCGATCAGTGGCACGCCGCTGGAAGACCACCCACCGCCCACGGCGGACTTCATGCGCGCCCTGCTGGCGCCGCTGGGCGCGATGGTCTCGGCTGCCGGGTTGCGCTCGGCCGACATCAAGGCCGGCTGCGGCAAATGCGGCGCCTGCTCGTCACTGTCGGTGTTCGAGACCTGATGGCCTGTTTTCAGCGCAGAACGCCATGACCATCCAGTGGCTGTGTGAGCCGCCCCCCGTCTTCAGCCCGTGCGAGTTCCGCATCAAATGGGCCAGCAGTGCCTGGGAAATCACCCAGGCGCAGCGCCTGCGCCGCGACGTGTTCTGCGCTGAGCAAGGGGTGTTTGTCGGCCACGACCGGGACGCGGTGGACAGCTACGCCCGTTGCCTGGTGGCCGTGGCCTGCATCGGCGGTGAGGCCGACCAGGTGGTGGGCACGGTGCGCATCCACCCGGGCCGGGTGAGCGAGGCTGGCCACGAAATTGGCCCCCCAGCCAACGCCAACGCCCAGCCCGACATCAACCCGGCTGCGCCCACCGGCGCCGACGGCCTGTGGTGGGGCTCTCGGCTGGCGGTGCATGCCGCTTTCCGCCACCATGCCCGGCTCGGCAGCGCGCTGATCCCGTTGGCCGTCAGCAGCGCCCACGCCCGGGGCTGCACGCTGTTTCTGGCCCATGTGCAGGCGCAGAACGGCCCGTTGTTTGAGTGCCTGCACTGGCGCGCCTTGCGCAGCATCACCTTGCACGGCCGGCCGCACCTGCTGATGCAGGCCGACCTGGCGCACTACCCGCCGCAGCACGACCCGATCACCGGCTTTGTGGTGCGCAGCGTCAGGCCATGACCCCGTTGCCCGCTGACCCGCCGCTGTCGGCCGCTGGCCTGCAAGCGCTGGCCGACGCACTGCGCAGCGGCCGGGGCTTTGCCCACAAGCGCGACATCAGCGATGTCGTCACCACCCTGGCCCGGGCGCTGCCTGGCGGCGCGGCCGATCTGGCCCAGGCGGTGGCGGTGGGCGATGACTGCGCCGCCATCCCGTGGCCGGGGGCCGACGGCCAGCCCGGCTATCTGCTGCTGGCCATCGAAGGCTTTGTCGATGATTTTGTGCAGCGCCTGCCCTGGTTTGCCGGCTACTGCGGCCTGATGGTCAACCTGAGCGACATCGCCGCGATGGGCGGCCGGCCGATTGCGGTGGTCGATGCGCTGTGGAGCCGGGGCATGAGCCCGGCCACCGAGGTGCTGCAAGGCCTGGCGGCGGCCTCTGCCCGCTACGGCGTGCCCATCGTCGGCGGCCACAGCAACAACCAGAGCGACCGCGGCCAGTTGGCGGTGGCCATCCTGGGCCAGGCCAAAAAACTGCTGACCAGCTTTAACGCCCGGCCGGGCGACCAGTTGCTGATGGCCATCGACCTGCGCGGCACTTATCAAGAGCCGCATCCCTACTTCAATGCCTCGACCAACGCGCCCGCTGCCCGGCTGCGCGCCGATCTCGAATTGCTGCCCGCGCTGGCTGAGGCCGGGCTGTGCGACGCCGCCAAAGACATCAGCATGGCCGGCGCGGTGGGCAGCACGCTGATGCTGCTGGAATGCTCGGCCGTGGGCGGCCTGATCGATGTCAATCGCATCCCGCGCCCGCCCGGCGTGCCTTTGCAACGCTGGCTGCAAACCTTCCCGAGCTACGGCTTTGTCTTCAGCGTGCGGCCGCACCGGGCGGCTGCGGTGCTGGCGCACTTCGCCGGGCACGGCATCGCCAGCGCGCTGGTGGGCGAGGTGACGGCAGCGCCGCAGGTGCTGCTGCGCGACGGCAGCGCCACCGCCTTGCTGTGGGATGTGGCGGCCGACGCCTTTATCGGCGTGCGCGGGCCCGAAACCACATTGGCCGCCGCCGCACCCAGCCCGGTGCTGCGTCATGGCTGAGCCGGTGTTGCGCGGCCTGCCCAGCCGGGCGCTGCGCATCGCGCTGCTCACCCACTCGGTCAACCCGCGCGGCGGGGTGGTGCACACGGTGTCGTTGGCCGAGGCGCTGCACGACCAGGGCCACGATGTGACGGTGCTGGCGCCGGCCACGCCGGGGCAAACCATGTTCCGGCCGCTGCGCTGCGGCCTGTCGCTGGTGGCGGTGCCGGCCACGCCGCCGGCCGATGTGGCGGAGATGGTCGAGGCCCGGCGCGATGCCTTCATCGGCCACCTGCGCCGGTTGATCGCCGAGCGGCCGTTTGAGGTGCTGCATGCGCAAGACAGCATCAGCGGCAATGCGCTGGCCACGCTGCGCCAACAGCATGAGATTGACGGCTTTGTGCGCACGGTGCACCACCTCGACACCTTTGACGATGCGCGGCTGATGGCTTGGCAGCAGCGCGCGTTTGCCGAGGCCAGCCAGGTGCTGTGTGTCAGCGCAGGGTGGTGTGGGCGGCTGCTGCTTGAGCACGGCATCGAGGCCATCGAGGTGCAAAACGGCGTCGATACCCAGCGTTTCAACCCCAGGCCGGCCGCGTCGGATGCAGCGCTGCTGCAGCGCCTGGGGTTGCGGGCGGGCGCGGGGTCGGGCGGGCGGTCGGGTTTGGCGCCGGGCTTTGGGATGAACGCGCCGCTGCTGCTGGCCGTGGGCGGCATCGAGGCGCGCAAAAACACGCTGGCGATCTTGCGCGCCTTGGTGCTGTTGCGGCGCCAGCAGCCCGGCGCGCAGTTGGTGATCGCCGGCGGCGCCAGCCTGCTCGACCACGGCCGCTACCAGGCGGCCTTCGAGGCCGAACGCCAGGCCTTGCTGACCGTGGCCGGTGGGCTGACCGGCCCGGACTTGGCCGACGCCGTGCGCATCACCGGCCCGCTGGACGATGCGCTGATGCCGGCGCTGTACCGCGCGGCCGATGTGCTGCTGATGCCATCGCTGACCGAGGGCTTTGGCCTGGCGGTGCTGGAGGCGCTGGCCAGCGGCACGCCGGTGGTCGCCTCGCACCGGCCGCCGTTCACCGAGTACCTGGCACCCGGCGAGTCGAATGGCGTTTGCTGGGCGGATCCGGCCCAGCCGGCGTCCATCGCAGCCGCTGCGCTGCGGGCGCTGCAACCGGGCCGCGCCCAGGCGCTGGCGGCGGCGCTGCCCGAGGTCTGCCGCCGCTACAACTGGCCGGCCAGCGCCCGGCGCCATGCGGCCATCTACCGCGCCCATCTGGCGCTGCGTGCCAGCCGCCGGCAAAGCCGCGCAACGTCGCTGGCGGGTTGAACCTCAGCCACACCCAACCGTACCCGACCGCACCCACCCCTCAGAAAAAGCCCCACCATGCCCGCCATGCACTTCCACCTGCGCTGGCCCGACGGCAGCGAGATGCGCTGCTACTCGCCATCGCTGGTGATCCAGGACCATTTCAACCCCGGCACCGCCTACCCGCTGCCGGCGTTTTTGCAGCATTGCCGCCAGGCGCTGCACGCAGCGTCGGATCGGGTGCGGGCGAAGTACGGCTTTGCCTGCTCGATGGCCCTCAACCAACTGGCGCTGATCGAGCAAACCGCACGCCGGTTTGACGACCAGACGCAAGTGCAGGTGCTGCGCTTTGATGACGACGGCGGCTGAGCGGCAGCCGCTCGCTGCCGCCCGGCCCACCGGGCCCACACCCGCCAACCCCCAAGGATTTGCCCATGCCCACCCTCTCAAACGACAGCCTGGCCGGCCGCCACCCGGTGGTGGTCATCGGTGGTGGCCAGGCCGGCCTGTCGGTCAGCCACTTCTTGCGCCAGCGCGGCATCGGCCACCGGGTGCTGGAAAAGCGCTCGCCCACCCATGCCTGGCGGGCCCAGCGCTGGGACAGCTTTTGCCTCGTCACGCCCAACTGGCAATGCGCGCTGCCGGGCTGGCCCTATGCCGGCCATGACCCGCACGGCTTCATGAAAAAAGACGAAATCGTCGCCTACCTGGACGGCTTTGTGCGCCAGGTGGATGCGCCGCTGCACCCGGGCGTGACCGTGCAGCGGGTGGTGGCGCGCAGCAACGCCGCGGGTGTGCGCAACGGCGGTGGCTTCGACATCAGCAGCTCGGCCGGCACTTGTACCGCCGACCAGGTGGTGGTGGCGTCGGGCGGCTACCACCTGCCGATCATCCCGCGCCTGGCCGAGCGCCTGCCGTCGGGCATCAGCCAACTGCATTCCGAGCAGTACCGCAACCCGCAGGCCCTGCCGCCGGGCACGGTGTTGGTGGTGGGCAACGGCCAATCCGGCGCCCAGATTGCCGAAGACCTGCACCTGGCCGGCCGCCAGGTGGTGTTGGCCACTGGCGACGCACCGCGCTGCGCGCGCTTCTACCGGGGCAAGGACGTGGTCGATTGGCTGGCCGAGATGAACTACTACGATCTGCCGGTGCAAGACCACCCGCTGCGCGAAGGCGTGCGCGACAACACGAATCACTATGTCACCGGCCGCGACGGCGGGCGCGACATCGACCTGCGCAAGTTCGCCAGCGAAGGCATGGCGCTGTACGGCCTGCTGACCGGCCTGAGCGGCCCGAACGACGAGGTGCTGCAGTTCGCGCCCGACCTGCGCAGCAACCTCGACCACGCCGACCGCATCTACAACGGCATCAACGCGTCGATCGACAAGTACATCGAGAAGGCCGGTATCGCGGCGCCGCCAGCCTCGGTCTACACACCGGTGTGGGAGCCGGGCGCCGAGCGCCTAACGTTTGAGATGAAGGGCGCCGTTAGGCGTCCCCTCGATTGAAAGGTTAGGCCTCGCTCGTGGCACGCTGCGTTGCGGCAATTGCTTCATGGGCAACCTCAGCTAACTGCTGCTTCGTGACGCCCAAACTTGCGAACGCTCGGCTCGCGATCGTGTGCTGCTCCTGAGCGCTTGCAAGCAATACATCTGCGCCCATGAGACATCTCGATCCTCGCGAGTTGCGGGTGGCAGCGATTCGCTGCACGAGAGCTTGGCCCGAAGACTCTGCCTCGTATAGAGCGGATGCGGGCGCAACTACGGCCGGTGAAGTGATGCCGGCCTCTGCGGATCGCGTGACGACAACTCCAACAGCCGCGAGTGCGCCCGAAAACTGGGTGGCGATGGCCTTGCTAAAGGCGTTGGCATCAATGCCAAGGCTTCTGAAGGCATGGCGAGCGGTGTCGTCCGGCAGTTTGAGTGCTGCGAGAACGAAGTGTTCTGAGCCGGGCTTGACTCTGCCTTCGACGCGAGCGCTCTGTTCTGCGTCCATGCAGAGACGAGCAATGGTCTTTGTATCCTGAAATCGGGCTCTGATTGAAGCGAACATGCGTTTCTAGCCTTGACGGCCCCCGTTGGGTTGCAAGAACGATAGCCTGCGATGCGCAGCTTGTTTGGACACTCCGAGTACCTCTGCGATCTGTGACCAAGACCAGCCATTCTGGAGTGCCAGTGCCACAGATCGTTGCTCCAGTTCATCTGCGAGGCGACGTAGGGCTACGACAGCTGCCAAGGCATTGGCGGTGTCTATTGAGTCTGGAAGAGTTTTCGGAAATACCATGCCGTCAATGATAGTTGACGGAGCATTCATTCGTCAACAGTTGCTGACGAGCCGGTGGGGGCGGGGTAGCACGAGGCCTAACGCTGAATTTGAGCGGCATCGATGGGCAAGCCGGCATCACCAGCATCGTCTGGTGCATCGGCTTCCAGCCCGACTTCGGCTGGCTCGACGCGCCCGTCTTCAACGGCCGTGGCCAGCCCGGCCAGGTGCGCGGCGTGACCGCCCAGCCCGGCCTGTACTTCATCGGCCTGGCGTGGCTGCACACCTGGGGCTCGGGGCGTTTTTCGGGCGTGGCGCGCGACGCGCTCTACCTGGCCGAGCAGATCGAGGCGCGCTGCGAAGCGCCGGCCCAGCAGAGCGAGGCGGCGGCGGAGTCCATGCTCTCGTAGGACGACACCGCTACTTGCGGAGCGTGTCGCCGAATCTGGCGTGTGCGGCGTTAAGCTGATGCAGCAGGCCTACCTGACCTTCGGGTCGGCCTGCCGCAGCCCTGCTTCATGGCCCACGGGAGAGCCGCATGTCCATCGCACGACGCAAGATCCTCGGCCTGTTCGCTGCCGCCAGCGCCACCGCACTCGCCGGCTGCGGCGGTGGTGGCGACGGTGGGGGCGGCCAGGCCGCGCCGACGCGCTTTCTCTGGGTGCTGAACCTGAACCCCGAGTTCACGTCGGCCGACTTCTCGTTGAGCGGGAATCTGCTCGTGTCCGGCTTGCGGTTCCCCGAACTGACGCCGCGCAT
>JANLOP010000012.1:0-7956 GCA_031366635.1 Betaproteobacteria bacterium
CGGTGAGCCCGGCAGCGCGATGCACATCCACCAGAGCGTGGTCGATGCGGTCAGCGGGCTGAACATCTTCAGCAATGAAGACGGCACGCCGAGCAACGAGTTTTACTGGTTTATCGGCGGCCTGCAGCGCTACATCCCGGCGGCGATGGCGCTGTTTGCGCCGTATGTCAACAGCTACCGGCGCTTGTCGCGCCACACCGCCGCGCCGATCAACATCCAGTGGGGCACCGACAACCGCACCGTGGGCATCCGCAGCCCGATTGCGTCGGCCCAGGCCCGGCGCATCGAGAACCGGGTGATCGGCGCCGACGCCAACCCCTACGTCGCGCTGGCCGCGACGATGGCTTGCGGCTATATCGGCATCGAGAAGCAGATTGAGCCGTCACCCGAGTGCAAGGGCGACGCCTACCTGGGTGACTTTCAACTGCCGCGCAGCCTGGGCGAGGCGCTGCAACTGCTGCGCGACGAGAAAGACCTGCACGAGGTGCTGGGCGCGCCCTTCATCACCGTCTACACCGAGGTCAAAGAGATTGAGTACGCCGAGTTCATGAAAGTGATCTCGCCCTGGGAGCGTGAGCACCTTCTATTGCATGTCTGAAAGATGGGACCACCCCGAAGCGGCCACTTGAAAGGACTCTCACCATGACCCGCAGCACCGCCAGTTGGCAAGCCGCCGACGCCGCGCACTTTTTGCACCCGTTCACCGATTTCCAGGCGTTGGCCCAAAAGGGTGCGCGCATCATCACCCGGGCCGACGGCATTTATCTCTGGGATTCCGACGGCCAGCAGATCCTGGACGCGATGAGCGGGCTGTGGTGCGTCAACGTCGGCTACGGCCAGACGGCGCTGGTGGACGCCGCCGCCAAGCAAATGCGCGAGCTGCCGTTTTACAACGCCTTTTTCCAGACCGCCACGCCGCCCGCCATCGAGCTGGCCGAGCTGCTGGCCGAGGTATCACCGCCAGGCTTTGGGCATGTGTTTTTCACCAACTCCGGCTCCGAGGGCAACGACACCGTGGTGCGCATGGTGCGGCGTTACTGGGACATCCTGGGCCAGCCCGATCGGCAAGTCATCATCAGCCGCCAAAACGCCTACCACGGCTCGACGATGGCGGGTGCGTCGCTCGGCGGCATGGCCGGCATGCATGCCCAGGGCGGGCTGCCGATCCCCAACATCAGCCACATCGAGCAGCCGTACTGGGTGGCGCACGGCCAAGGCATGGGCCGAGACGAATTCGGGCTCAAGGCGGCGCGCTGGCTGGAAGAAAAAATCCTCGCCATCGGCGCCAGCGAGGTGGCCGCCTTCATCGGCGAGCCGGTGCAGGGTGCGGGCCGCGTGATCATCCCGCCGGCCCCTTACTGGCCGGAGATCCAGCGCATCTGCGACCGGCACGGCATCTTGCTGGTGAGTGACGAGGTGATCTGCGGCTTTGGCCGCACGGGGCACTGGTTTGGCTGTGAGCGCTTCGGTTTCAAGCCCGATTTGATGACCTTTGCCAAAGGCGTGACCAGCGGCTACATCCCGCTGGGCGGGGTGATGGTGGGCGACCGCATTGCCAAGGTGCTGATCGAGCAAGGCGGTGAGTTTGAGCACGGCTACACCTACTCGGGCCACCCGGTGGCTTGCGCGGTGGCGCTGGCCAATATCCGGTTGATCCAGCAATTGCAATTGGTGGAGCGGGTGCAGGGCGACGTGGGCCCGTATCTTGCAGCGGGTTTTGCCAGCCTGGCGGATCACCCGCTGGTGGGTGACGCCGAGACCTGCGGGCTGATGGGGGCGATCTTGCTGGTGAAAGAAAAGGCCGGGCTGATCCCGTTCGACAGCGCGGTGGGCATCGGCATGGTCTGCCGCAACCACTGTTTTGGCAACGGCCTGATCATGCGGGCGGTGGGCAACCGGATGATCGTGGCGCCGCCGCTGGTGATCAGCCGGCCGCAGATCGACCAGATGCTGGCGCTGGTCCGCCGCTGCCTTGATTTGACCCTGGCCGATGCCCGGCGCGAGGGCTGGTTGTAAGCCTCAGCGTGGCCAGACCCGGCACCCCCACAACCCTTTGTACTTCCTCAGCCTGCCGGCAGCTTGCACTGTTTAGACTGTGCCCGGCTGGCGCCATGCCCCGCCCCGTTGTTTTCATCCCCGGAGATTGATTCATGACGATGTTCCATCGATTCTTTGGCCGGTTAGGTCTGCTGGGCCTGGCCGCCCTGGCGCTGGCCAGCACGGCGGCCCGGGCGCAGGAGGAAGAAAAAGTCTTGAACGTCTACAACTGGTCCGACTACATCGCCGAAGACACGCTGAAGGCGTTTGAGAAAGAGACCGGCATCCGGGTGCGCTACGACAACTACGACAACAACGAAATCCTGCACGCCAAGCTGGTGGCCGGCAAAACCGGTTACGACGTGGTGGTGCCGTCGTCGTACTGGGCCCGGCTGCAAGCCGACGGTGGCCTGCTGCGCAAGCTGGACAAGGCCAAGATCCCCAACCTGAAATACCTGGACCCGGACATCGAGGCCACATTGGCCAAACTCGACCCGGGCAACCAGTACATGGTCGATTGGCTGTGGGGCTACACCACCGTGGGCATCAATGTGGACAAGGTCAAGGCCGCGCTCGGCAGCACGCCGATGCCCGAGAACGCCTGGGATCTTGTTTTCAAGCCCGAGTACATGGCCAAGTTGAAGGGCTGCGGTGTGTCGTACCTCGACTCGCCCACCGACATCATCCCGGCCGCGCTGCACTACCTGGGCAAGCCGCCATTCACCAAGAACCAGGCCGATTTCCAGGCCGTGCCCGGGTTGCTGAAGGCGGTGCGGCCGTACATCTCGCTGTTCAGCTCGTCGGGCTATATCAACGACATGGCCAACGGCTCGGTCTGCGTGGCGCTCGGCTGGTCGGGTGACATCAACATCGCCCGCCAGCGCGCCATCGACGGCAAGACTGGCCAGAACATCCAGGCGCTGATCCCCAAAACCGGCGGCGTGCTGTTTTTCGACACGATGGTGATCCCGATCGACGCGCCGCACCCCGACAACGCGCACAAGTTCATCAACTTCATCTTGAAGCCCGAGGTGCACGCCGCCCTCACCAACAAGGTGTTTTACGCCAACCCCAACAAAGAGTCGCGCAAGTTCATCAAGCCCGAGGTGGCCAACAACCCCACCGTGTTCCCGCCCGAGTCCGACATGAGGCGCATGGCCCTGCCCGACGCGGTGACCAACGACATCCGGCGCTCGATGACGCGCATCTACACGGCCTTCAAAACGGGGGTCTGAGCGTGGCGGCCTACCTGGCCATCGAGGATGTGGTGAAGGATTTCGCCGGCGTCAAGGCCGTCAACCACGTCAGCCTGGACATCCACCGGGGCGAGATTTTTGCGCTGCTCGGCTCATCGGGCTGCGGCAAGACCACCTTGCTGCGCATGCTGGCGGGGTTCGAGACGCCCAGCGCCGGACGCATCGTGCTGGACGGGGTTGATCTGGCCACGATGGAGCCGTATTCACGCCCGATCAACATGATGTTCCAGTCGTATGCGCTGTTTCCGCACCTGTCGGTGTGGCAGAACGTTGCCTTCGGCCTGAAGCGCGACGGCCAGCCCCGGGCACAGATCAATGATCGGGTAGACGCGATGCTCAAGCTGGTGCAACTGGGTGCGTTGGCCCAGCGCAAGCCGCACCAGTTGTCGGGCGGTCAGCAGCAGCGGGTGGCACTGGCGCGCAGCCTGGCCAAGGCGCCGCAATTGCTGCTGCTGGATGAGCCGCTGGGCGCGCTGGACAAAAAACTGCGCGAAGAAACCCAGATCGAGCTGGTCAATATCATCCGCAACGTGGGCGTCACCTGCGTGATGGTGACGCACGACCAGGAAGAGGCGATGACGATGGCCAGCCGCATCGCGGTGATGAGCGAGGGCCGCATCCTGCAAGTGGGCGCACCGGCCGAGGTGTATGAAACCCCGGCCACCCGGTTTGTGGCCGACTTCATCGGCAATGTCAATCTGATGGACGGCAGCTTGACGGTTGACCAGCCCGACCACTGCGAGATCGCCTGCGCTGACTGCACTCACTACGTCGGCCACGGCATCACCGGCACCGAGGGCATGGCGGTGGCGGTGGCCATCCGGCCCGAGAAAATCAGCCTGTCGCGCCAGGCGCCGACGCAAGATTTCAACCGGGTGGCCGGCCAGATCAAGGCGCTGGCCTACTTTGGCAGCTTCACCGTCTACCACCTGGCTCTGGCCAGCGGGGCGGCGCTGAAGGTGAACCTGAACAACACCCAGCGCCACCGTGACGATGAGATGGTGCTGGGCGACACGGTGTGGGCATGTTGGTCAGACAGCGCCCACGTGGTGCTGACGCAGTGACGATCCGGCCATGAGCAACGGGCCATGAACACCCCACCCCGCACCGCGGCCACCGGCTGGCTGCCACGCCTGGCGGCCGGGCTGCGCTGGCTGGCGCGCGGCCGCACGGCGGTGATTGGCCTGCCCTACGGCTGGCTGCTGGTGTTTTTCCTGGCACCGTTTTTGATCGTGCTGAACTACAGCGTGTCCGAGATGGGCGCGGTGCGGCCCGAGAACATCGCCACCTGGGGCGACGGCGTGGTCAAGCTGTCGATCCGCTTTGGCAACTACCTGGCCATTTTTGGCGACGACCTGTACTTCAAATCGTATCTGTCCAGCCTGAAGTACGCCGCCATCACCACCGCCGTCTGCCTGGCGCTGGGTTACCCGTTTGCCTACTTCATGGCGCGCGCCAAGCCCACCCTGCAACCCGCGTTGCTGATGCTGGTGATGCTGCCGTTCTGGACCTCGTTTTTGCTGCGCGTCTACGCCTGGAAGGGCTTGCTGGGTGAAGGCGGCTGGGTGGCCGAGCTGCTGCTTTACGCCGGCCTGGACGGCCCGATGGCCGCAGCCGGCATGATCACCAGCGCCGGCAAGTTCATGAACACGCCGTTTTCGCTGGTCATCGGCATGGCCTACACCTACCTGCCTTTCATGGTGCTGCCGCTGTACGCCAACCTGGCCAAAATGGATTTGCGCCTGCTCGAGGCCGCTGCCGACCTGGGCGCCAGCCGGTTTGTCGCCTTCTGGCTGATCACCGTGCCGCTGTCCAAGGCCGGCATCATTGCCGGGTCGATGCTGGTGTTCATCCCGTGTGTGGGTGAGTTTGTCATCCCGGAGCTGCTGGGCGGGCCGCAGACGCTGATGATCGGCCGCGTGCTGTGGGACGAGTTTTTCAGCAACAACGACTGGCCGATGGCGTCCACCGTCACCGTGGTGCTGGTGCTGCTGATCGTGGTGCCGCTGGCGGTGTTCAACAAATACCAGGCCGAGACGCAGGAGCGGGGCCGGTGAAAGCGGGCCGCTCCACCTTTTTCGCCTTTTTCGGCGCCCGCTCTGCGCAGAATTTCGGCCGGGGCTGGCTGCTGGCGGTGTTTGCCTTTTTGTACCTGCCGATCATCACGCTGGTCGCCTACTCGTTCAACAACTCGCCGCTGCCCACGGTGTGGGGCGGCTTCACGCTGAACTGGTATGTCAAGCTGGCCAATGACCAGGAGATTCTGGGCGGGCTGTGGCTGTCGCTGAAGATCGCGTTTTTGTCGGCCACCGCGTCGGTGCTGCTGGGCACGCTGGCAGCGTTCACCCTCGTCAAATACCGGCGTTTTGGCGGCCGCACGCTGTTCTCGGGCATGGTCAGCGCGCCGCTGGTGATGCCCGAGGTGATCATCGGCGTCTCGCTGCTGCTGATGTTGGTGGCGGTGCAGCGGGCCACCGGATCGGCCTTTTTTGACCGCGGGCTGATGACGATCTGGCTCGGCCATCTGCTGCTGGGCATGGCCTACGCCACGGTGGTGATCCAGTCGCGGCTGATCGACTTGAACCCGCAGCTTGAAGAAGCCGCGCTCGACCTGGGCGCGCGGCCGTTCCAGGTGTTTGCGCTGATCACCCTGCCGCTGATCACCCAGGCGCTGGCGTCGGCCTGGCTGCTGACCTTCAGCCTGTCGCTCGACGATGTAGTGGTGTCGGCGTTTTTATCGGGCCCGGGCTCGACCACGATGCCGCTGGTGATCTTCTCGCGCGCCCGGCTCGGGCTGAACCCCAGCGTCAATGCGGTGGCCACCGTGATCATCGCGGTGGTGGCCGTCGGCGTCACCGTGGGCAGTGTGTGGATCGCCCGCGCCGAGCGCCGCCGTGCGGCCGAGATCAATGCCGCGCTGCGTGGCGCTGGCTGAGGCGTCGCGCCGGCCGCAATTTCAAATCAAACTGGCAAAACGAGGAGTCGATGATGAACCCCAACCCACTCAAAGCCACCGCGCTGGCTGCCGCCACCCTGGCCACCGCGCTGCTGGCATGGGTCCCGGCTGCCCAGGCCCAGAGCAATGATGAGCTGATCAAAGAGTTGCGCGCGCTGCGCCAGCGGGTGGACGATCTGGAGGCCCGGCTCAAAACCGCCCCGCCCGCCAAGCCCGCCGATGACGCCGCCACGCAGTGGGGCATGACGCCGCAGCAGGTGCAAGACTTCAACCGCATCGCGGTCAAGACCGAGGCGCTGGAAGACGCGATGGAAGCCTACGGCCTGAAAAACCTGAAGATCAGCGGCTATGCCGACCCGACCTATTTGTTCAACCAGCGGCAGAACCGCGCCGGCATCCAGTTTTTGAACCCGGTGGCGCTGGACGGCTACAACTACGACAACTCGTATTTCGGCGGTGCGACGCTCGACTTCCAGAAAGAGATGGAGGGCGGCAGCAAATGGCGGCTGACCTTGACGCCCAACCGCGGCGCGGGCAGCGTGATCGGCGACGGCTCGGTGGTGCACGAGGCGTCGATGTCGATCCCGCTGGATGATCTGCAAACCCGCTTCATCGCCGGCCAGATACCCGACTGGTCGGGCTACGAGTACCAGCCGGCCACGCTGAACAAGCTGATCACGCACAACCTGCTGTTCGATTTCACGCTGCCCGCCGCCTACACCGGCGCCGGCATGGAGATCACCCGGGGCAAGTGGATCGCCAAATGGTTGCTGGACAACGTCAACAGCAGCAAGCGCGGCGCCAGTGAGCGTGCACCGGCGCTGTCGTACCGGGTGGATTACGCCAAAGGCGAGTTCCAGGGCTTCGGCTTTGCCGGCGTGCACGGCAAGGCGGCCAACGCCCGGACGGAGAGCGCCAGCCCGGTGGGTGGCGTTGCCTACAAAGCCCGCGACAGCCGGCTCGACCTGTTCGAGGCCGATGGTTATTTCATCCGCGGTGACCTGACCGTGCAGGGCCAACTGAGTTACGGCGCGCAAAAGCAGGCCGCCATCACGGCGGACCCGGTGACCGGCGCGCTGCGCGACGCGCACTGGTGGGGCGCGTCCACGCTGCTGGCCTACAAGTTCATCCCGCGCTGGGAGGCCGTCGGCCGGCTTGACTACCTGAACAACAGCAAAAACGGCGGCGGCTTGCTGGGCTACACCGCGGCCGACAGCCGCAACGGCATCGGGCCCGACGCCACGCTGGTCTGCGACCCGGCCGTGGCAGGCAACCCGGCTGGCTGCGACAAGGGCGCCAACCGCATGGCCTTGTCGCTGGGCCTGAGTTTTCTGTACAACCTGAACACCACCTTCAAGGCCGAAGCGCGCTTCGACAACGCCAGCCTGCCGGTGTTCCTGGATGTGCGCACCGGCCAATACCGCAAGAGCAATGCGCTGTTCGGCAGCTCGGTGGTGGTGAGTTTCTAAGCCAGCGCCGGCCGGCCGGTCGGGCCGGGGTCAGAATCGGCTGAGTCTAAAAACCCCCGGGGAGCGGCGATGAAAGACCTTCGAGAACGGCTGGCGGCGCAGGGCGTGCACACGCTGATCGCGCAGTTCACCGATTTGTACGGCGTGGCGCGCGGCAAATTTGTGCCACTCGCCCATCTGGACGATGTGCTGACCGAAGGCGCCGGCTTTTCCGGCGCGTCGATTGCCGGCACCGGCC
>JANLOP010000021.1:0-17990 GCA_031366635.1 Betaproteobacteria bacterium
TGGGCTGGAGAACGCGCTGCTGCCGGTGGGCACCGACTTTCTTGAAGTGGTGGCGCCAATCCAGGCCGACACCGCCGCCGGGCGCTTCATCCAGCGCAGCCGCGGCCATGGCGGCTACATGGCCATCTTCCAGGCCGGCAACCCGCGCCAGCGCCAGGCTGCCGCCGCCGCGCTGGGTGTGCGCACCGCCCACCAGATCGACACGCCCGACTATCAAAGCGCACAACTGCACCCGCGCGACTGCCGCGCCGCCTTCATCGAGCTGGGCCACAGCGCGGGCGATCCAGCGCGCCTGGGCAGCTGGTGGCCGGCCGGCCCGCAGTGGCAGGCCCATGTGCGCACCGAGCACACTCGCCGCCTGGTCGGTATCCTGCTGGAGAGCCCTGACCCGGCGGGCCTGGCGGCGCATTGGTCGCGCATCCTGGACACGCCGCTGGTCAGCGACGCGCGCGGCCCGGCGCTGCAGATCGAGCAGGCCCAGATCGGCTTCGTGGCCGGGCCTGCCGATGTGCTGGGCACGGTGGTGCTGGCGGTGGCCGACGTGGCCGCCACGCTGCAGCGCGCGGTGGCGCGGGGCCACCGCATCAAAGCCGAGGCCTTTCACCTGGCGGGGGTTGACTTCAAACCGCAGGCCGAGGCCGGCGCCTGAAGCCCGCCACGGCCTGGCAGACCTGCTGCTTCAAGCCGCCGGCAGGTAGCGCACTGCCAGCACGCCGTGGATGGCGGCAATGCCGGCCTGCACCTCGGGCGTCACGGGGCTGTCCACATCCACCAGCGTGTAGGCCATGCCGCCGCGCGACTTGTTCACCATGTTGTGGATGTTCAACCCGGCTTGCGCCATGGCGGTCGATATCTGGCCCAGCATATTGGGCACGTTGGCATTGGCGATGGCCACGCGAAAGGCCGACTCACGCGGCATGCTGACCGACGGAAAGTTCACCGCATTCGCCACATTGCCGTGCTCCAGGTAGTCGCGCAATTGATCAACCACCATCACCGCGCAGTTTTCTTCGGCCTCGCGGGTGGACGCGCCCAGGTGCGGCAGCGCCACCACCTGCGGGTGGCCGTGCAGCACCGCGCCGGGGAAATCACCCACATACTGGCCCAGGTGGCCGGCCTCGAATGAGTCGAGCACCGCGCTGTCGCTCACCACGCCCTCGCGGCTGAAGTTCAGCAGCACCGCGCCGGGCCGCATCAGGCCGATGTTGGCCGCATTCACCAGGTGGCGCGTGGCGTCGAGCAGCGGCACATGCAGGCTGACAAACTGCGATTGCTTGAGCACGTCGTTCACGCTGGCGGCGCGCCGCACCTGGGACGGCAGGCTCCAGGCGGCGTCGACGGTGATCTCGGGGTCAAAGCCCAGCACCTGCATGCCCAGCTTGATGGCGGCATCGGCCACCAGGCAGCCGATCTTGCCCAGGCCGATGACGCCCAGCGTCTGGCCCGCCAGTTCGTAGCCGGCAAAGGCTTTTTTGCCGTGCTCGATGCGCTGCTCCAGGCCGGGCGCGTGCACGTCCAGCGTGGCCACAAAGCGCAGCGCCGGGGCAATCTGGCGCGCCGCCAGCAGCATGCCGGCCAGCACCAGCTCTTTGACGGCATTGGCATTGGCGCCGGGCGCGTTGAACACCGGCACGCCGCGCTGGCTCATCAAATCCACCGGCACGTTGTTGGTGCCAGCGCCGGCCCGGCCGATGGCGCGCACGCTGGCGGGGATGGCAAAGCCGTGCAAATCGGCTGAGCGCAGCAGGATGGCGGCCGGGTCGGCCACGTCTTTGCCGACGTGGTAAGTCTCGGCCGGCAGCCGGCACAGGCCGCTGGCGGCAATCTGGTTCATCACCAGCACGCCCAGCCGCGTGCCCGGCGCTGCGGGTTTTTGCTCAGCCATGTTGGGCCTCGAACTCTTTCAGGTAGGCCACGAGGGCTTGAACCCCGTCCAGCGGCATCGCGTTGTAGATCGACGCCCGCATGCCACCCACCGCGCGGTGGCCTTTGAGCTGCACCATGCCGCGCGCCGCAGCGCCCTTCAAGAAAGCCTCATCCAGCGTTTCATCGCGCAGCTTGAACGGCACATTCATCAGTGATCGGTCGGCTCGGTTGACCGGGTTGCTGAAAAACGCGCTCTGGTCGAGATAGTCGTACAGCAGCGCGGCCTTGACCTGGTTGTGCGCAGCCATAGCCGCCAGCCCGCCGCGCGCCTTGATCCAGTGGAAGACCAGCCCGGCAATGTAGATGGCGTAGGTGGGCGGGGTGTTGAGCATCGAGTCGTTGGCGGCCTGCTCCTGGTAGTTGAAGGCCGACGGGCAAAGTGGATTGGCGCGGCCCAGCAGGTCATCGCGCACGATGACGATGGTCAGGCCGGCCGGGCCGATGTTTTTTTGCGCCCCGCCGTAAATCAGGCCGTAGCGGGCCACGTCCACCGGGCGCGACAGGATGTTGCTCGACATGTCGGCCACCAGCGGCACATCGCCGACATCGGGCGTGCGGTGGTATTCGACGCCGCCGATGGTCTCGTTTGAGCAGATGTGCACATAGGCGGCGTTGGGGTCAAGCTGCCAGGTGTCGCGCGGCGGCACGCAGGTGAAGCCGCTGGCCGCAGCGCTGGCGGCCTCGTGCACCTGGCAGTAGCGCCTGGCCTCTTTCATTGATTTTTTCGACCACTCGCCGGTGTTGATGTAGTCGGCGCTGGTCTTGCCGCCCAGCAGGTTGAGCGGCACGATGGCGTTCTCACCAATCGCCCCGCCCTGCATGAACAGCACTTTGTAGTGGGTGGGGATGGCCATCAGCTCGCGCAGCAGTGCCTCGGCCTCAGCATGGACGCTGATGAACTCTTTGCTGCGGTGGCTCATCTCCATCACCGACATGCCGCTGCCGTGCCAGTCGAGCATCTCGTCGGCGGCACGCCGCAGCACGGATTCGGGCAGCACGGCCGGGCCGGCGCTGAAATTGAACACTCGGGTCATGGCGGGGGGGCTCCAGATTTTGCGGCCACCGGTGCGCACGGGGTGGCGCGCCGGGTCAACCCAAAAGCATACCCGCTGCGGCGCGGGCGGCCGGGAGCCGGGAAGGGGTGCGCGGCAAAACGGCAGGCGGCGGGGCGGCACGCCACCGGCCGATCCGCTGCTCCCGGGCCGCAAAATCAGCAGCGCGCGGGCTGTGGTTGTCGGCCTGGCCCATGCTGATGCGCGCTGGCTGGTCGATTTTGCAACGCTGTTGGGCCGCGTCACACCGGACAGCCCAGCCGCAGCAGCGGCCGCCGCCCGGCGCGTCGCCGCGACTGAGGCAGAAACCCGCGCCCCGCAACCCCGGGCAAGAACCGGGGGCCATTGGCCGACGGATCAAGCATCATCTTGATTTGGCTGTGGGTTGACGTGCGGTGACGTGCCGTGATGAGAGGCGGGCGGGCCGGCCCGCCGGCCCCGCACCCGGCCAGGCCCGCCAGCCCCTGTGCCCAGGAGATCGATCGATGCAGCCCGCCCCAGCCCCTTCCGCCACGACGGCCCCGCCCCGCGCGCGCCGCCTGGCCGCCGCGCTGGGCCTGTTGCTGCTGGGCACAGCCAGCGCCGGTGCGGCCGGGCCTGCCGGGCCCGCCGATGGGCAGCGCCTGCGCACCCGGGCGCTGGCCGCCACCTGCGCCCAGTGCCACGGCACGGATGGCCGGGCGGTGGCGGGCCAGGCGATGGTGCGGCTGGCGGGCCAGCCCAAAGACTATTTGCTGGGCCAACTGCTGGCGTTTCGCGCTGGCCAGCGGCCGGCCACGGTGATGCAGCAGATCAGCCGCGGCTACACCGCCGAGCAGTTGGACGAGTTGGCGGCCTACTTTGCCGCGCAGAAATGAAGGCCCGACGATGACCCGCCACTCGACAGACCGCCGGCAACTGCTGCAAGGCTTGACGCGCGCCGCGCTGCTGGGCGGCGCGGCCGGCCCGCTCGGCGCATTCGGCACATTCAGCACGTTCAGCAGTTTCGGCACGCTCGGCACTTTCGGCCTGCTGTCAGGCTGCGCCACCGGGGCCGGCCTGCCGTCCAAAGCCCAGGTGGTGGTGGTGGGCGCTGGCTACGGCGGCAGCACGGCGGCCAAATACATCCGCCTGCTGTCGGACTACCAGATCGACGTGCTGCTGATCGAGCCCAATCCGACCTTTGTCTCGTGCCCGGTGAGCAACCTGGTGCTCACCGGCCAGCGCAGCCTGGCCGACCTGACCCGCCCCTACACGGGGCTGAGCCGCCAGCACGGCGTGCGCGTGGTGCAAGACCGGGTGGCCGCCGTGGACGTCGAGAAACGCGAGGTGCGGCTGGACGGCGGCGCGCTGATCGGCTACGACAAGCTGGTGCTGTCACCGGGCATTGACCTGGTCTGGGACAGCGTGGCCGGCCTGCAGGCCGCGCACGCCGCCGGCCAGATCCTGCAAGCCTGGAAGGCCGGGCCCGAGACCGTGGCGCTGCGCGACCAGTTGCGGGCCATGCCCGACGGCGGCAGCTACGCCATCGTGGTGCCCGAGGCGCCGTACCGCTGCCCGCCCGGGCCGTATGAGCGGGCCAGCCTGGTGGCGGCCTACTTCAAGCGCGCCAAGCCCAAATCCAAGGTGCTGATCCTGGACGCCAACCCCGATGTCACCAGCAAGGGCGCGCTGTTCAAAAAGGCCTGGGCCGAGCTGTACCCGGGCATGGTGGAGTACCGGCCGCAGCACAAGGCGGTGGCGGTGGACGGCGCAGCGCGCAGCGTCAAGTTCGAGGTGCAAGAGGATGTGCGGGCCGATGTGCTGAACGTGCTGCCCAGCATGCGCGCCGGGCAGTTGGCGGTGTTGGCCGGGCTGGCCAATGCCAACGGCCGCTGGTGCCAGGTCAACTTCTTGAACTTCGAATCCAGCGCCGCGCCGCACATCCATGTCATCGGCGACGCCATCCAGGTGGCCTCGGCCATGCCCAAATCGGGCCACATGGCCAATTCGCATGCCAAGGTGGCAGCCGCTGCCATCGTCGCCGACCTGCAGGGGCTGGCGGTCAACCCGCAGCCGGTGCTGACGAATGTCTGCATGAGCCAGGTGGCCGAAGACCAGGTGATCCACGTGGCCAGCGTGCATGAGTACGTGGCGGCGCAAAAAACCTTCCGCCCGGTGGCCGGCGCGGGCGGGGTGTCGGATATGCGGTCCGAGCTGGAATCGCGCTACGCCGAGGCCTGGGCGCAAAACATCTGGGCCGACATGCTGGCTTGATGCGACGCGGCGGTGGTGTGCCTGCCGACAGGCGGCCCAGCGGTCCAGCAGTCCAGCGATCCAGCGATCCAGCCAGGCGGGGTTGCGGCCGTCAGATACCGGCCCGGCCCGGGTTGCCCTGCACGCCGCGCAACAGCGGCGCGTTGATGCGGCGTGGCAGCACGCGCCCGCCCTGGGCGCGCAGCCATTGCTCGACGACATCCCACACCGGCGCTGCGGCGGGCGCGCCGGCCGGGCCTTCAGCCACCGGCGCCCAGCCGGCCACTTTGTAGGTTTTGTCAGCGTCGATCAGCCGGCCGGCCAGCCGCAGATCGCTGATGCGCCGGCCCATCGCCTCACCCGGGGTGCAGGTGTAAGTCAGCCCGCCCACCCGCACCATGTCACCGCCCTGCTGGTAGTACGGGTCGGGGTTGAACAGGTTGTCGGCCACGTCTTCGAGCACCGCCTTCACCGTCGCGCCGCGCATCGGCGTCAAGGTGGTGGCGGGGTAGGTGATTGCCAGTTGGTCCATCAGCCGCTCGCGCGTGATCACATCGCCCGGCAGCAGGCTGGTGCCCCAGCGGAAGCCGGGTGAGAACGCCATGTCAGCGCCCTGCACGGCCATCAGCGCATCGCAGATCAACTGGTCCCAGGGGCCGTTGAAGTTGCCGCGCCGGTAGAGCAGGCCGTCGGTGACCGCCAGTGGCTCGGCCAGCCGGGCCTCGTAAGGCGCGCGCACCCGGCTGATCAGCGCCTGCATTGCCGCGTCGGGCGGAATCTGGTTGGCAAACACCGGCAGCAGGCGGTAGCGGTAGCCCGCCACCCGGCCGCTCTGCACCTCAAAATCCATCACGCCCAGGAACTTGCCGTTGCTGCCGGCATTGGTGACCAGCGTGACGCCACCCGGGTTGGCCACCGGCACCGCCACCGGCACGCCGTCATGGGTGTGGCCGCCAAAAATCGCGTCGATGCCACGCAGCCGGCTGGCCAGCTTCAAATCCACGTCCATGCCGTTGTGGCTGAGCAGCACCACCACCTGCGCGCCCTGGCCGCGCGCCTCATCCACCACTTTTTGCAGCCGCTCTTCCTGGATGCCGAAGGTCCAGTCGGCCACCAGGTGGCGCGGGTGGGCAATCGGCGTGTACGGAAACGCCTGGCCGATGATGGCCACCGGCACGCCGTTGATGGGCCGCAGCACGAAGGGCGCAAACACCGGATCGCCAAAGTCTTGCGTGGCCACGTTCTGGGCGATGAACTCGATCCGGCCTTTGAAGTCTTGCTCGACGATCTGCTGCACCCGCGCCATGCCGAGGGTGAACTCCCAGTGCCCGGTCATCACGTCCACGCCCAGCAGCAGCGCGGCGTCCACCATGTCCTGGCCGCGGCTCCACAGCGCGGTGGCGCTGCCCTGCCAGGTGTCGCCGCCGTCCAGCAGCAGCGCGCCCGGCCGGCTCGCCTTGAGCTGCTTGACGAGGGTGGCCAGGTGCGCAAAACCGCCCACCTGGCCGTAGCGCCGGGCGGCGCTCTCGAAATCAAGAAAGGTGAAGGCATGGGCCAAGGCCGAGCCGCGCGCGATGCCGGCCGCTTTGAGCAGGTGCTCACCCACCCGGTGCGGCCACTGGCCCTGCATGCCGGCCAGGCCCAGGTTGACGCTGGGCTCACGGAAGTGCAGGGGCTTGAGCTGGGCGTGGCAGTCGGTGATGTGCAGCAGGCCGACATTGCCGAACGGCGGCAAATCGTAGAGCCCGGCCTGGGCGGTGGCGGCGTCGGCATCGGCAAACCGGCCCAGCGCCAAGCCGGCCACCGAGGCCGCGCCCAGCACCTGCAAAAAATCGCGTTTGCTCAGGCCCATCACCACCGGCGGCCGTGCGCGCTCACTGGTTGACGGGCGATCTGGGGTCGAGCAGCAGCGCCATCAGGTGGCGGATCTGGCCCTCGTCCAGCAGCCCGGCATGGCCAAAGCGCGGCATATTGGAGCAGGCGACGTAAGCCTTGCTGTTCCACAGCTTGCCCCAGGTGTAGCGGACGACGGCGGCGCTGGCCGGATCGGCCAGATCGGTCATATTGGCCGGGTCGTTGACGCCGCGTTGCTTGCCGTAGCCGGCCAGGCTGGGGCCGATGGTGCCAAAGCTGATCTCGGCCGGGCTGATCTGGTGGCAGTTGTAGCACTGGGCGCCATTGGCGGCGGAGGCGGTGCTGGCGTCGGTCCAGGTCATGCCGCGGCCGCTTTGCGCCAGCTTTTCGCCCTCGCGCCAATCCCCAAGGTACTGGCCGGCAGTGGGCCAACGGATGGTGGCGGCCGCCTCGGCCTCGATCTGCCGGGCCACGGCCGGGCTCGGCGGCTGGTCGGACGAGCAGGCTTTCTGGCCCAAATCCTGGTCGAGCCGGCTGAGCGTGGCAATGCCTTGGGCGCGGAACGAGCCCTGCATCATCAACAGCGCCTGGCGGTCGAGTTCGTCGGGCGACGGGCCGGCGCCGGGCTGGCTGGCGCAGCCGGCGATCAGCAGCGTGCTGGTGATGCGGGCGGTTGTGCGCACGGCCCTGCGGGCGGCGGCAGCAAGACGGGGCGGGTGGGCCATGCGGTGTCTTTTGGCGGGTCGGCGGGGGATCACAACGGCTCTTCAACGCTTCAGCGCCGGGGCGATGGCTTCAGCGCCCCGGGCGTTGACGCCCATGAACACGCCCAGTGCCACCGTCACCTCGGACGCAAAGCCCGGGTACGGAAAGCGCTGCTGGCGGAAGCAGTCATTCAGCCGGCGCTGCAAGGTCCACAGCTCACCGCTGGACACCCGGTAAGCCGGCCAGGCGGCAAAGCCGACGCCGTCGCCCGGGTTGCCGGTGAGCCGGGGCAGCTCTTGCAGCCGGATGCGCTTGCCGTCTTCACCGTGGCAACTGGCGCAAGAAAAATCCATCGGCCCGCCGCGAAAGAAAAACGCCCGCTTGCCGAGTTGGTAAAAGCGTCGCTCTTCGGGGTGGGCCTGCGGCAGTGCCAGCTTCTGGCCCCGCGACGCCGCCGCCACCCAGGCCGCCAGCGCGGTGAGCGTGGCCTGCTCGCCTTTGTCAAACGGCGTGCTGGCGATCTCACTGGCCTTGAAGCCCTGCAAGGTTTCCATGCAGGTCAGCAGGCGCGATTCGAGGTCTTGCACCCGGCCGGTGTCAACAAAATAGCGCGGCAGTTGCACCCACGCGCCGGCCACCACGCCCGGGCCCAGGCCGAGGTTGCAGCGCGCCAGTGTGGCCACCTTGGGCCCGCGTGGCGTGGCCCACAGCGCCTCGCCACGGGCCTCAAACAGCTCGGCGGGGTTGCCGTCCTCCAGCATCTTGCGGTACTCGGCAATGCCTTCGGCGGTGGTTTTTGGCGTGGCTGGCCTGGCTGGGCTGGCCGACGCCGGCCCGGCTTGCGGCCGGGCCGGCGCGCTGGCCAACAGCAGACCGGCCAAGAGCAGCGCGGGCAACAGTGCCTGTTTCATCGGCTGGCCCGGGGCGGCCGTGCTGGCCCAAAGAGGCCGGTCATATCACCGTCGTCTCATCGCTGCGCTTGTCGCCCCGGTTGTCGGTCCAGGTGACGCCGATCTTGTCGCCGACCCGGGCGCCTTTGACGACAAACTGCAAAAACGGGTTCTTCGCAATCGACGGCCCCCACTGCGCCGTCAACACCGGTTGGCCGTTGTGCTGGGCGCTCACCTCGGTGATGTGCCAGGCCGGGATGGTCTTGCCGGCAGCATCTTTGCGCTGGCCGGTTTCCATCTCGTGGGCCATCAGCACGCGCACCGTGGCCTTGTCGCCAGCGGCCTGGGCGCGGATGCGCATCGGGTCTGCCATGGTCTTGCTCCTGATTCTGCGGCGGGTGGAAGGCGCGGGTGGATGGCCGGGGTGGGTGGCAGGGGGGATCAACCGCCGCAACCGCCCAGCGTGACCTTGATCTCTTTTTGCGCAAACAGCACCCGGCCGTCGGCCAGCACCGCCACCGCCAGCACATTTGACGACTGGCCCATCTTGACCCGGGTGGCAAAGGCCGGCTCAACCGACTCCGACACCTCGAAGATGGCACACAGCGCGCTGGGGTTTTTTTCCACCAGGATCAGCAGCCGCCTGACGCCCGGCAGCGCGCTGCTGCAATTGACCGGCACCACGGCGCCGTTCTCGGCGATGTCCGGGCCTTGCAAGCTGACCTCCCGGCTCTCGACCGGGGACGACAGGCCGAGGGCCCGGGCCACGTCGGCCAGCGATTTGGCCTCGAAGGCCGTGGCCGCCCAGGCCGCCTGCGCCGCAGCGGGCAACAGGCCCAGGCCGGCCAGCAAGCCGGCCACAGCGGCACTGCGCTGGAGCATCTGGCGACGGGATGGCATGCGGCACTCTCCTTGGGACTCAACACAACGGCTTGGTCAGCGGGCCTGACTGACGGCACGGGGGCCAGACGGTACAACGGGGGCCAGACCGTACCACTTGCGCGCGCCCACGGCCGCCCGCCGGGCTTTTGGCGGCGCGCCGGCCTCCGGGCATCGGCACGGCCCGGGCTTGCCGCCGCTGGCCGCGCAACCATTACGATGGTTCATCAGCCCGTCACGCGCCAGGCAGCGCCACCCGTTCTGCACCACCCACCCGGCGTTACCCATCCAGCGCCATCCAGCGCCATCCACCCCCATCCACCCCCAGCCAGCCGCCCCGATGCCCCCTGCCGCGCAGCCGTTGAAGTACCTGGTCCCCGGCTGGTATGCCACCGTGATGGGCCTGACCGGCCTGTCGCTGGCCTGGCACCGGGCGGCGCCGTTGATGGGCGGCGGCGCCGAGGCCGTGGCCAGCGTGCTCGGCGCGCTGGCCGCAGCGGTGTTTGCAGTGCTGGTGCTGGCCACCGTGCTGCGCGGCCAGCGCCACCCCGAGGCCTGGGCCGAAGACCGCCACCACCCGGTGCGCCACACCCTGGTGGCCGCGCTGCCGATCTCGCTGATCCTGCTGGCCACCGTGGCGCTGGCCGAGTTGGGCCCCAGCATGCCGGTGCGCCTGCTGTGGTGGGCCGGTGCGCTGGGCCAACTGCTGACCACCGTCTGGGTGCTGGCGCGCTGGCTGCGGCCTGGCGCGGCCGGCGGCCTGGCCTGGGCCAGCGCCACGCCGACGCTGTTTTTGCCCATCGTCGGCCATGTGCTGGTGCCGCTGGCCGGCGTGCCGCTGGGCCAGGTGGAGTGGTCGGCCGCGCAACTGGGCATCGGCATCCTGTTTTGGCCGCTGGTGCTGGGGCTGGTGCTCAGCCGCATCGCCAGCAGCGGGCTGTGGCCCGAGCGGCTGCTGCCGTCGGCCTTCATCTTCATCGCACCGCCAGCGGCAGTGGGCTTGTCGCTGCTGCAACTGGGCGCGCCGCTGTTGGTGGTCTGGGCACTGTGGGGGATGGCGCTGTTCAGCCTGCTATGGGTGGGCACGCTGGCCCGGCGCATCGCGCAGTTGCCCTTCAGCCTGGCGCACTGGGGCATGAGTTTCCCGCTGGCATCACTGGCCGCGCTCACCTTGCGCCTGGCCACGCCTGGCGGCCTGCTGGCGGTACTGGGGCCGGCCCTGCTGGCCCTCGTCTCGCTGGTCGTGCTGTGGCTGGTGCTGGCCACCGTGCGCGGCTTGCGCGACGGCACGCTGCTGGCGCCCGAGCCGCTGGCGCTGATCAGGCCGGCCACCGATTGAGGACGGGCGCTGGCGATGGCCGTGGCGACGGCGGTTGGCCGCTGTGGGCCGCTGTTGGCCACGCCATGCCAACCGCTACCCCCTGCCTGCCGCCCCGTATCGCGCCCACTGCAGCCCCGCCCGATGCCAGCCCCGCCCATGCTGCGCCGCCGCACCGCCCTGTACTTGCCGATGTCGCCTGACAACAAGACCTGGGCCTTCAAGCGGCGGCCGGGCCTGCGGTTTCACACCGTGTGCCCGCCAAGGCGACGACACGGTGGGGCCGCCTGCCTGTAGCAGCCGACCTGGATCACGGTGGCCCAGCAGCCTGTCGGGCTGGGGTTGCCAGGGCTGCTTGGGCGGATGACCGGCGGATGACCGGCGGATGACCGGCGCCCCGCCCCGGTGGGCTGCGTGCAGCTTGGGGCCGCAGCGCCGCCGCCCGGTGTCGGCGGCTTACTGCGCGGCCGAGTCTGGATCGACCGGCGCTTGAAATGGCGGCAGCGCTGGCGCCACCCGCGCTTGCACCGTGCTGGGCTGGGCCGGCAGGCCGTCCAGGTGGGCCACGTCGGCCCAGCCGTCGATCAGCAGCCGGCCGTCGGCCCAGCGCAGCCGGTTGATGCCGGTGTTGGGGATTTCGCATTCGCGCGGGCCGGTCAGCGACAGGCTGTGCACGGTGCGCCACAGCATGTCCAGCACCCCGCCGTGGGTGACCACCAGCACCGGCCCGGGCGACGCCAGCACGGCCTGCAGCGCCTGCATCACCCGGGCATGGAAGGCCGTGTTGCTCTCGCCGCCCTGCGGCAGCGCGTAGTCGGCGTCGTGGCGCAGCCACTGCGCCCACAGCCCGGCATGGCGGCTGCGGATGGTGGGCACGTCCAGCCCTTCGAGGATGCCAAAACCCTGCTCGCGCCACAGCGGCTGCACCAATGCCGGCCGGCCCAGCGCGGCGGCCAGCGGCCGGGCGGTCTGCCGGGCGCGCTGCAGATCGCTGACGACAAGCGCGCCAATCCGTCCACCCGTCGGTTCCCCTGGCGGCGCCCCGGTCGGCGCATCCATCCACTCGGCGGCCAGCCGCTGTCCCAGGCGCCGCGCCTGCTCCAGCCCCAGCGCGTTCAACGGCACATCGATCTGGCCCTGGAAGCGGTGCTGGCGGTTCCAGTCGGTTTCGCCATGTCGGATCACGATCAACTCGGTCATGCCGCGATTGTCGGCGCAGCACTGTGACAGCGCCGTGGCCAACCCGGCCGGGTGAGGGCGGCGGCCTGCGGTCGCGCCGGGCACGCCGGGCATGCCGGCGACAACGGGGTTGTGAAGTACGCTTGCCAGGCTTCGCTCCAGCGACACCGGCTGCACGCCGGGCGCCGAGCGCCTGTCACCCCCCGCCAATGGAGCTGCCAGCATGGCCCTGCCTGCAACCACCCGAACCGATCTGCCAAGCCCGGCCCCGCCAGGGCCCGACCACCGCGCCGGCGACGTGGGCAATATCGTCGAGTTTGGCCACGTCAACCTGCGTGTGCCCGACCAGCCGACAGCCATCGCCTTCTACGTCAGCGGCCTGGGCCTGACGCGCGACCCCTACCTGATGACCGGCCTGGGCAATGCCTGGATCAATGTCGGCACCTGCCAGTTCCACCTGCCGCTGGGCCCGGCCCAGGTGCTGCGTGGCCGCATCGGCCTGGTGCTGCCCGACCTCGATGCCCTGCTGGCGCGACTGGCCAGCGTGGCGCCGCAACTGGCAGGCACGGCCTTCGGCTTTGAGCGCGCGGGCGCGCAGGTCGATGTCACCTGCCCGTGGGGCAACCGCATCCGGGTGCAGGCGCCCGACGCGGCCCGCTTTGGCCGCCAGGTGCTGGGCATGCCGTGGGTGGAGCTGGACGTGGCCGTGGGCACGGCCGCGCGCATCGCCCGCTTTTACGAGGTGGTGCTGGGCACCCCGGCCCGTGTCGATGAGGACGGCGCCGGCCTGTTTGCCGAGGTGCCCGCCGGGCTGGGCGAGCGCCTGCTCTTCCGCGAGACGGCGCAGGCCCTGCCGGCCTACGACGGCCACCACATCCAGATCAGCGTGGCGGCGTTCTCAAAAGTGCACCGGCGGCTGCTGGACCTGGGCCTGGTCAGCGAAGAGAGCGGCCCGCACCAGTACCGGTTTTGCCGGCTCATCGACCCCGACAGCGGCGCGCTGCTGACCGAGCTGGAACACGAGGTGCGCAGCATGCACCACCCGCTGTACGCCCGCCGGCTGGTGAACCGCGACCCCGGCGTGGCCGCCGACACCTATGCCGACGGCCATGAGGCGGCGCGCTGGCTGATGCCGCCGGATTGACGCCGCCTGACTGATGCCGCCTGACTGACGCCGCCGGGTCAGTGCCGCCGGGCTGATGCCGCCGGGCTGATGCCCGCAAAGCCCAGCCCAACCCGGCGCGGCGCGCCGCAGCCCCGACCCGACCCTGCCCGAGGAGACGCCATGAGCCTGATCGACCACCCCACCACGCCGTTTGCCGGCCAGCAACCTGGCACGTCGGGGCTGCGCAAAAAGGTCAGCGTGTTTTTGCAGCCGGGCTACCTGGAAAACTTCGTCCAGGCCTTGTTCGACAGCCTGCCCGGCAGCGCCGGCCAGACGCTGGTGCTGGGCGGGGACGGCCGCTACCACAACCGGGCGGCGGTGCAGGTGATCTTGCGCCTGGCCGCAGCCCACGGTTTTGGCCGGGTGTTGCTGGGCCAGGGCGGCATCCTGTCCACCCCGGCGCTGAGCGGCCTGATCCGCCAGCACCAGGCTTACGGCGGCATCGTGCTGTCGGCCAGCCACAACCCGGGCGGGCCCGACGGCGACTTCGGCATCAAATACAACGTCGGCAACGGCGGGCCAGCGCCCGAGAAGGTGACCGAGGCGGTGTACGCCCGCAGCCAAATACTGACGCACTACCGGGCCAGCGACGCCGCCGACATCGACATCGACCGTCTGGGCACGCAGACCATCGAGAAAATGGCCGTGGACGTGATCGACCCGGTCGCCGACTACGCCGCGCTGATGATGGCCTGCTTTGACTTTGCCGCCATCCGGCGGCTCTTTGCCGGCGGCTTCCGTATGCGTTTTGATGCGATGAATGCGGTGGGCGGGCCGTATGCCCGGCACATCATCGAGGGCCTGCTCGGGGCGCCGGCCGGCACGGTGGTGAATGCCGAGCCGCTGGAGGATTTCGGCGGCCTGCACCCCGACCCGAATCCGGTCAACGCCAGTGACCTGATCGCCCACATGGCGGCGGCCGACGCGCCCGATTTCGGCGCCGCGTCCGACGGCGACGCCGACCGCAACATGATTGTCGGCCGGGGCTTTGACGTGACGCCCAGCGACAGCCTGGCGCTGCTGGCTGCGCATGCGGCGCTGGCACCGCGCTACCGGGGCGGGTTGAAAGGCATTGCCCGGTCGATGCCCACGTCGATGGCGGCTGACCGGGTGGCCGCCGCACTCGGCATCGAATGCCACGAAACCCCCACCGGCTGGAAGTTTTTTGGCAACCTGCTCGACGCCGGCCGGGTGACGCTGTGCGGGGAGGAGAGCTACGGCACCGGCTCAGACCATGTGCGCGAGAAAGACGGTTTGTGGGCAGTGCTGTTCTGGCTCAACATCCTGGCCGCCACCGGCCAGTCGGTCGAGGCCTTGGTGCGCGCCCACTGGGCCCGCTTTGGCCGCAATGTCTATTCGCGCCACGACTACGAGGGCATTGATGGCGCTGCCGCGCAGCGCCTGATGGCGGATTTGCGCGCCTTGCTACCCACGCTGGCCGGGCAGATGCTGGCCGGCCAGCGCATCACATTGGCCGACGATTTTGCGTACACCGACCCGGTGGACGGCTCAGTGGCCACCCGGCAAGGCATCCGCATCTTGCTGGACGGCGGCTCGCGCATCGTCTTCAGGCTGTCGGGCACCGGCACCGACGGCGCCACCTTGCGCGTCTATCTTGAGCGCTACCAGCCCGATGCGGCGTTGCACAGCGTGCCGACGCAGACGGCGCTGACAGCGCTGATCGGCGCAGCGCAGCAACTGGCCCGCATCGTTGAACATACCGGACGCAGCGCGCCCAGCGTGGTGACGTGACGGCGCGGGGCCAGCGACGGGCCCGGCGACAACGCCGGGGCCCGCCAGCGCCGCTCACTTCGGCATGATCACGCTGTCGATGACGTGGATCACGCCGTTGTCGGCCACGATGTCGGTCTTGACCACTTTGGCGCCGTCCACCATCACGCCGTTGGCGGTGGCCACGGTGATCTCACTGCCCTGCACCGTCTTGACCTTGCCGGCTTTCACATCCTTGGCCATCACCTTGCCCGGCAGCACGTGGTAGGTGAGCACGGCTTTCAACTTGGCCTTGTCGGCCAGCAGCGCGTCCAGATCGGCCTTGGGCACTTTGGCAAAGGCCTCGTCGGTGGGGGCGAACACGGTGAACGGGCCCGGGCCTTTCAGCGTGTCGATCAACCCGGCGGCCGTCAACGCGGTGGCCAGGGTCTTGAAACTGCCGGCGGCCACTGCCGTATCGACAATGTCCTTGGCCTGCGCCACGCCGGCACCCATCACACTGAGTGACACAGCGGCCACTGTCAAAAGCTTTTTGATCATGTCGATCTCCAAATAATGCCTGGTCAGGCGGGTGGGGTGCCGGTGGGGCCAGAGGCTTGCCGCCCCCGTGGCCCAACACCAGCCGGCGAAATGTAGACCGATGAGTTCATGGTGATGACCGGCAAGTTCAAAGACAGTCTTGCCAGTATCGTCAAAACGCCTCAGTTTGGATTCACCGTGGCAGCCCCGACACGGCAACGGCGGGCTACAGTCGCCGGCGGGCCCATGCCCACGTCGCTTTGCACCCGCCCACCTTGCCGCCGTTCCGCCAGCCCCGCTCACCCCGCCCGCCGGCCATGCGCCCGCGTGCGCGCTGGCCGGGCGCGTTGCGGGGTGCGCTGCGCGGCCTGATCATCAGCCTGGGCCTGGCCGCCGCCAGCACCCAGGCCCTGGCCCAATCGCTGGACGAGCAACTGGCCGCCAGCCTGGCCGCGCTGCCGGCGCCGCTGGTGGTGCCGCGCGCACCGCAGACGCTGGTGGTGCCGGCCCAGGTGCTGCGCTGGCGCGACGAGGCGCAGGCGCTGGAGCATGGTGAAAACGGCCTGCCGCGCGACCCGGCGCGCGCCGCCACGCTGTACTGCCAGGCGGCGCGGTATGGCGATGCCGAAGCCCAGTTTGCGCTGGCCTGGATGCTGACCAACGCGCGCGGCATCGAGCGTGACGATGCGCAGGCGGCGCATCTGTTTCTGGCCGCCGCCGAGCAGGGCCTGCCGCAGGCCCAGCGCATGATCGCGTCAATGGGCGCGCCGCGTGGTGAGCCGCCGCCCTGCCTGCACCCGCCGGCCATCGAGCGGCCGGCGCCCACGCCGGCGCAACTGGCCACGCAGGCGGCCCAGGCGGCCGCCGCCAAGCCGTCAACCGGCCGGCTGGCCGCCGCCGCGCCGCCGCCGCTGCCGGCCAACGCCCCGCCGCCCATCGTCACCTTCGTCAAGCTGTTTGCGCCGGATTACAAGCTGACGCCGCAACTGGTGCTGGCCATCATGGCCACCGAGAGCAACTTCAACCCGAACGCCGTCAGCCCGAAACAGGCACAGGGGCTGATGCAGTTGATCCCCGACACCGCCGCCCGCTTCAAGGTGCGCAATATCCTGGACCCGGCGCAAAACATCCGCGGCGGCATGGCCTACCTGCGCTGGCTGATGGCCTACTTTGAGGGCGATGTGATGCTGGTGGCCGCCGCCTACAACGCCGGTGAGCGGGCGGTGGAGCGCTACCACGGCGTGCCGCCGTATGCCGAGACGCGCGACTATGTGCGCCGCATCCTGGCCGCCGTGGGCAGCGTGTCGCACCCGTTTGATGCCAGCGTCACCGCACCGTCACCCACGCTGGCGCTGATGCGGCTGGCGGCGGCACCGGCCGCTTTGCGGCGCTGAGCGGGCGCACGACGGGCGACGGGCGGCGCGCACCCTCACCCGGCGGCTTTTGGCCCAGCCACTCGCCAAGGCCGGCAACCCGGTGCAGCGCGGTGTGGCCGGGATCGGGCAGCCGCACTTCGATGCGCAGCGCCAGCGACGTGCCCAGCGTCGACAACAACGCCCCCGCCCAGGCGCCCTGGGCCGGCTTGGCGCAGCGGATGGCCAGGCCCCGGTTGCTGCCCGCTTGGGTGGCGCTGGCGGCGCGCAAAAAAGCGCTGGCCTCGGCAAGGTCGTTGATGGGCTGCGGCATGCCGGTGTCCCAGACGATGCCGGGCAGCCGCGTGCCGAACCCTGGTCATGCCGCAAAACCTTCGCACCCGGGGCCGGTCGGGCCTGGTTGTCAGCCCGCTGGCCCTCGGCACGATGACATTCGGCACGCCGCGCTGGGGCTCACCCGACGCCGTTTCGGCGGCCATCTTCGATGCCTACGTTGATGCGGGCGGCAACTTCATCGACACCGCCGATGTCTACGCCGGCGGCCGCAGTGAAGAGTTGCTGGGCGGCTTTATTGCCGATAGAAAGCTGCGCGACCGGCCGGTGCTGGCCACCAAGTTCAGCTTTCACGGTGGCGAGGCGGGCAACCCGAATGGCGGCGGCAACGGCCGCAAAAACTTGCACCGGGCGCTGCACGGCTCACTGCGCCGGCTGCGCACCGATTGCATCGACCTGTACTGGCTGCATGTGTGGGACGGCGTGACGCCGGCCGAAGAGCTGCTGCAGTCGCTAGGAGCCTGTCGGGCTTTGGGTCGAGCCCGCGTTGGGCCTGCAAAGGGGCTCAGCCTAGGCGCAAAGCGCAGCCATACCGTTTGGTATGGCGAGCATTTGCAACGACGGATCAGCTCCTTTGCAGGCACAACCCTTCGGGCCGGGGCGATTTTCGGCGCGAGGCGTCGTTGCCAACTCGTTGTGTGGCTCGGCCACACGCCTCGTCAGCGCCTAGCCTGGCACCGAAACTCGCCCCGGCGCGGGCCCGACCAAAAGCCCGACAGCCTCCTAGAATCGCCGCAGCCAAGCTGCCTGAGGAGACACCACAGTGAAGATCAAGAACCAGAAAGATTTCTGGTCGGGGTTGATGTTTTTAACCGTGGGCATCGGCTTTGCGTGGGGCGCCACCAACTACAA
>JANLOP010000031.1:0-15073 GCA_031366635.1 Betaproteobacteria bacterium
CGCGTGCTGGCCGCGATGCTGAACGGCGCCGATGCCAAAACCCTGCGCGACACGATGGACAAGTTGAAAGACAAGCTCAAATCGGCCGCCATCGTGCTGGCGGTGGTGGACGGCGGCAAAGTGCAACTGGCCGCCGGCATCACCGCCGACCTGCTGGCCCGGCCGGGCAGCCGGCTCAAGGCCGGTGAGCTGGTCAACTTTGTCGCCCAGCAGGTGGGCGGCAAAGGCGGCGGCAAGCCCGATCTGGCAATGGCCGGCGGCAGCGACGCCAGCCGCCTGCCGCAGGCGCTGGCCAGCGTGGCGGGCTGGGTGGGTGAGCGGGTTTGACAGGCTTGTCGCGCTGGCATTGACCACCGCTCGTCAGGGCCGACCTCGGCGCCGCCCCGTGCCGCCCGGCTAGCGCAACTCGTCGGTCAGCCGGCCGATGATCTGGCGCGCAATCTCACCGTCGTCGGCCGTGCCCTGGCTGTTCAGCACGCTGACCTGGGATTTGGCGCCCGCCGCCTTCACCAGCACCCGGTAGCGCAGCGCCCGGCCGGCGTCTTTGCCGCCACCAAACAACTTGCTGAAGAAGTTGGGCTCGTCTTTGCCGGCCAGTTTGGGGTCGATATAGCGCACAAAGTACAGGCCGGCGGTGCGGTCACGGTCTTCCACCGTGAAGCCGCTGCGGTCGAGTGCCAGCCCCACCTGGCGCCAGGCGCGGTCAAAACTGTCGTCGATCTCCATCGTGGCCGAGGTGGCCACGGTGGCCAGCCGGGCCTTGACCGGTGCGGCCGGTGCGTCGGCCACCGTTGTGCGGGCGGTCTCTTCTTTGGCGCCCAGTTTGACCATCAACCGCGACAGGAATTCAGCCTCCAGCTCGGGGTCGGTGGGCCGCACTTGCCAAATCGTGCTGTCGCGCTGCTGGGTGGTGTAGATCTCCACCATGCCGCGATGGCTGATGTAGACCTCACTGCCGGTGGCCGTGCGCTCGATGCGGGTGCGGTAGCGGTCGCGCTCGGGCGTGCTGTACAGGTTCTCCAGCACGCGGCCCAGAGAGTTGCGGATGAAATCCATCGGGATCTTGGCGCGGTTCTCGGCCCAGCCGGTTTCCATCACGCCGATTTGCGGGTTGTCTTCGGTCAGCACAAAACCGCGCTCCAGCCAGAAGGCGCGCAACTGCGGGTACAGAACCTCGGGCGTCAGGTTGGTCACCAGCCAACGGCTGTTGCCCAGACGTTCCACCCGCATATCACCGGCGGCGGCCGGCGCCAGCACCGCCGCCGATGGTGCTGCCAGCGGCGCGGCGCCAGCGCCTTGCTTCAAGCTGTTGGCGCTGACCACGCCCGATTGCGGCAAGTAGCGGCCTTCCCGGGCCAGTTGGGTCAGGTCGGGTGGCACCTCCAGCGGCTCGGTTTTGGACGCGCGGGTGCGGTAGTCCAGCCGTTCACCCGACAGCAGGCCCTCGGTGGAGGTGCAACCCGCCAGAGCGACGGCCAGCGCCAGCAGCGGCAGTGCCGGGCGCAACGCTGTCAGCGCTGTCAGCGGTATCGGCGGTATCAACGGTGTCGGCGATGCCAGCGGGCGGCGGGAAAAAACAGAATTCACAGTGGACTTCTCCAGGGAGCACTTGCGCGGGCTGCCGGTGGTGATGAGGGCAGGCTGAGCAAAATCGGGGCGAGCGTCAGGCCCGCGACGGGCGCTGTGTTTACAGCAGGCCGGCGTCGCGCAGCGCGCCGTCCACCCGCGTCTGGCCGGCGGGCGTGAGCGCTGTGATCGGCAGGCGCACCGTGGGCCGGCACAGGCCCAGCCGCGACATCGCCCATTTGGCGGGCGCCGGGCTGGGCTCACAGAACAACTGCTGGTGCAGCGACAGCAGGCGGAAGTGGATCTCGCGGGCGCGCTGCACCTCGCCGTGGATGGCGGCCATGCACATTTGGTGCATCAGCCGGGGCGCCACGTTGGCGGTGACGCTGACATTGCCCTGGCCGCCCAGCAGCATCAGCGCGATGGCCGTGCCGTCGTCACCCGAATAAACCGAGAAGCTGGCCGGCGCGTGCTTGATCAAATGCGCCGCGCGCTGGATGTCACCGCTGGCCTCTTTGATGCCCACCACGCCCGGCACCTGGGCCAGGCGCAAGGTGGTCTCGGGCAGCATGTCGGCCACCGTGCGGCCGGGCACGTTGTACAGCACCACGGGCAAATCCACCGCCTCGGCGATGGCTTTGAAGTGCTGGTACAGGCCTTCCTGCGACGGCTTGTTGTAGTACGGCACCACCTGCAAAGAGCAATCGGCGCCCACCTCTTTTGAGAAGCGCGTCAGCGCGATCGCCTCGCGGGTGGAATTTGAACCGGCGCCCGCCATGATCGGCACCCGGCCAGCGGCATGGGCCACCGAGACGCGGATGATCTCGCAGTGCTCTTCGACTGAGACGGTGGGCGATTCACCGGTGGTGCCCACCACGCCGATGCAATCCGTGCCCTCGGCGATGTGCCAGTCGATCAGCTTGCGCAGGCCATCGTAGTCAACGCTGCCGTCCTCGAGCATCGGCGTGACCAGCGCAACAATGCTGCCAACAATGGGTTTCATTCGGATTCCTTGCGAAGCGGGGATTTTAGCCGCGCCCCCAAGGCGCCCGGACAGCGCGCCACCACCCGCTGCACAAAGCGCGGCGGGGCGTCCAGAAAGCCATCTTCGTAGGCGACGGTGTGCAGGCTGGCGCAGCGTTGCAGCAGCTCACCGGGTTGCAGCAAGAAATCGGGCCGGGACGGCTTGCCCACGGCCTCATTGCCTGCCGCAAAGGTCTCGTAGACCAGCACGCCGCCCGGCGCCAGGCTGGCCAGCAACTGCGGCCACAGCGGGCGCCACAGGTAGTTGCTGACCAGCACGGCGTCAAACAGCCGGCCCGGCATCGGCCAGGGCTGGTTCTCGATATCGGCCTCGACCAACTCGACCTCGCTGGCCAGATCATGCAAGTCGGCCAGCGCGGCGGCGTCGCGGTCGATGCCCGTCAAGACAAAGCCCCGGCCCGCCAGCCAGCGCAAGTGGCGGCCCCGGCCGCAGGCCACATCCAGCACCCGGCCGCCAGCCGGCAGCAGGTGGGCCCAGCGCTGCAGCCAGTCGGAAGGGGGCAGGGCCGCGTGCATCGGCGGCTAAAAGCAGGCCCAGACCCGGTTCGCCAGATCGACCACCAAATGCGGGCTCAGGTAGGCCATGAAGACGGCGGCCAGCGCCGCTGCCACCGCCCCCCACAGCAACGCCCGGCGCCAGGTCACCGGCCGCGTGTGCGCAGTCATACCGGCACGGCGGCCGGGCCGCCGCCGGCACTGCGCAGGATTGGCGCCTCACGCACCGGCAAGTTGATGAGCGCGGCAAACACGCCCAGCGCCACCGCAATCCACCACACCAGGTCGTAGCTGCCCGTCACGTCATACAGCTTGCCGCCCAGCCAGACGCCCAAAAACGAGCCCAGTTGGTGGCTGAAAAACACAAACCCGCCCAGCATCGACAGGTAGCGCACGCCAAAAATCTGCGCCACCACAGCGTTGGTGGGCGGCACGGTGGACAGCCACAACAGGCCCATCGTGGCCGCGAAAAGATAGACGCTCCACGGGCTGAGCGGCACCAGCAAGAACGCCACGATGACCACCGAGCGCAGCGCGTAAATGCCCGACAGGATAAAACGCTTGGGCATTTTTTGGCCCAGCCAGCCGGCGCTGTAGGTGCCCAGCACATTGAACAGCCCGATCAGCGCCAGCGCGGTGGTGGCCACGCCCGGCGCCAGGCCGTGGTCGCGCAGGTAGCTGGGCATGTGCACGCCGATGAACACCACCTGGAAGCCGCAGACAAAATAACCCGCCATCAGCCACTGGAAGCTGCGGTAGCCAAAGGCTTCGTGCACCGCCTGCCGGATGCTTTGCTGGAAGCCACCGGCCTGGGCTTGGCGCGGCTCTTTCAACCCGCGCGCCAGCGGCAGGATGGCCAGTACCAAACAACCCAGCACAAACAGCGCGTTTTGCCAGCCCCAGGCGCCGATCAGCCAGCTTTCCACCGGCACCATCAAGAACTGGCCAAATGAGCCGGCGGCCGCCGCCACGCCCATCGCCCAGGACCGTTTGTCGGCCGCCACATTGCGGCCGATCACGCCGTAGATCACCGCGTAAGTGCAGCCCGATTGCGCCATGCCGATCAGCAAGCCGGCCGATCCGGTGAAGGCCAGGCCTGACGTGGCCAGCGCCATCAGCACCAGGCCCAGCGCATACAACAGGGCGCCGCCAATCAGCACCCGGTAGGCGCCAAAACGGTCGGCCAGCATGCCGGCAAACGGCCCGGCAATGCCCCAGGCCAGGTTTTGCACCGCCAGCGCAAAGGCGAAGGTCTCGCGCGTCCAGCCGCGGTCCATCGTCACGGGTTGCAGCCACAAGCCAAAACCGTGGCGGATGCCCATCGACAGCGTGACGATGGCGCCGCCGCAAACCAGCACCTGGACCATCGACAGGGTGGGGGTGGGGTCGCCAGCGGCAGCAGGAATGCGCATGGCCGCACTGTAGCCAAACCCGCCGGCTGGCGCGGCCGGCGCGGCACTTTGCTCAGGACAAGCCGCTGATTCGGCCGTCGGCGTCCACGTCGATGTGCTCGGCCGCAGGCCGCTCGGGCAGGCCGGGCATCGTCATGATGTTGCCGCAGACCATCACGATGAACTCGGCGCCCGCCGCCAGCCGCACCTCACGGATGTTCAGCACATGGCCGCTGGGCGCGCCGCGTTGCTTGGCGTCGGTGGAAAACGAGTACTGGGTTTTGGCGATGCACACCGGGTAGTGGCCGTAGCCCTGGGCTTGCAGTGCGGCGATGCGGGCGCGGATGGGCGCGTCGGCGGTGATGCTGCTGGCGCCGTAAATCTTGGTGGCCACGGCGTGCACCTTTTGCCACAGCGTGTCGGCATCGTCGTAGACAAAGCGCAGCGGGCGTGGCGGGTGGCGGGTCTCGTCGCACAGATCGACCACCGCGCGGGCCAGGTCGGTGGCGCCGGCACCGCCCTCGGCCCAGTGCCGGGCCAGCACCACCTGCACGCCGTGGGCGGCGGCGCTGCGCATCAGCAAGTCGATCTCGGCCGGCGTGTCTTCATGGCGGTGGTTGATGGCCACCACACACGGCAGGCCGAAGTGCTGCTGCACATTGTGCAAATGACGGTCGAGGTTGACCAGGCCCTTTTGCAGCGCGTCCAGGTTCTCGGTGGCCACGTCCTTGACGTCCACCCCGCCGTGGTACTTCAACGCCCGAACGGTAGCCACCAGCACCACGGCGGCGGGTCGCAGGCCGGATTTGCGGCATTTGATGTCGATGAACTTCTCCGCCCCCAGATCGGCCCCGAACCCGGCCTCGGTGACCACGTAATCGGCCAGCTTGAGGGCGGTGGCGGTGGCCAACACCGAGTTGCAGCCGTGGGCGATGTTGGCAAACGGCCCGCCGTGTACCAGCGCCAGGTTGTTCTCCAGCGTCTGCACCAGGTTCGGCGCCAGCGCGTCTTTCAGCAGCGCGGCCATCGCGCCCTGGGCTTGCAGGTCTCGGGCGTGGATCGGCTTCAAATCGGCGGTGTAGCCCACCACGATGCGCGCCAGCCGGGCTTTCAAATCGGCCAGGCTGGTGGCCAGGCAGAAGATCGCCATCACCTCGGACGCCACCACGATGTCGAAGCCGTCTTCGCGCGGATGGCCGTTCGCCGGGCCGCCCAGGCCGACCACGGCATGGCGCAGCGCCCTGTCGTTCATGTCCATCACCCGCTTCCAGGTGATGCGGCGCGCATCGATGCCCAGCGCATTGCCGTGGTGGATGTGGTTGTCGATCAGCGCGGCCAGCAGGTTGTGGGCCAGCGCGATGGCTGAGAAATCCCCCGTGAAGTGCAGGTTGATGTCTTCCATCGGCACCACTTGCGCCATGCCGCCGCCCGCCGCACCGCCCTTCATGCCAAACACCGGGCCCAGGCAGGGCTCACGCAGGCAGATGAGGGTGTCGCGGCCGATGCGGTTCAGCGCATCGCCCAGGCCGACGGTGGTGGTGGTCTTGCCCTCACCGGCGGGCGTGGGTGAGATGGCGGTGACGAGGATCAGCTTGCCGTCGGGCCGGTCTTGCAGAGACGCCGCGTAGGCCAGCGACAGCTTGGCCTTGTAGTGGCCGTGCGGTGACAGGTGCTCGTCGGGGATGCTGTAGCGGGCTTGCGCCAGCTCGATGATGCGGCGCATGGGGGCGCTCTGGGCAATGTCGATATCGCTGCGCACAGACGGGATCCTGGGGGTTGGAATGACGTTTCAAATCATCGCACGGCGGCTTTGCACCAGCCGCGCGGCCACCCGGGCCGCCTGCAGCCCGGGGCGGCGCTCACACACTCAGGCCGGATGAAGCCGGTCGTGCAGCCAGGTGGCAGTGCGCAGTGCGCCGCCAAAGCTGTACAGGTGGATGCCCACCACATTGCACGACCGGCGGCTCTCGCTGTGGTGGGCCAGCGCCAGCAGTTGCTCTTGCGGGTCGGTGTGGGTGGCCAGGCCCACCATGCCCGCGCCCAGGTTGCGCATGGCCCGCAGCGACGCGCTGACGCCGCACAGTTGCGCAAAGCGCATCAGCGCGGGCAGGTCGGTGGGGCCGGCCATGCCGACGTAGACCGGCACTTGCGGTGCGTGCAGCGCCAGATCGGCGCAAAACGCGGTGATGCGGGTGGTGGAGAAACAAAACTGCGTGACCACATACGCGCCCAGTTGCTGCTCGCGGGCCAGCGCCAGTTTGAGTTGCAAGGCCGCCTCCAGCGCGGCGGCCGGGATGCGGGCATGGCCCTCCGGGTGGCCGGCCAGGCCCACCTCTTTGACGCCGGCCCGGGCCAGCAGGCCGTCTTGCAGCACCTGGGCGGCGTCGGCAAACGGCCCGCGCGGCTGGGCTTCGTCACCGGCGATCAGCATCACCCGGTGCGCGCCGTGCTCTTGCACGGCGGCGCGCACAAAATCGGCCAGCTCGGTGCGGCTGGCAAAGCGCCGTGCGGCGATGTGCGGCACCGGGTCAAGCCCGGCATGGCGGATGGCGGCCACGGCGGCCAGGGTTTCGGCCAGCGGGCGTTTGGCCGGGGCCGGCACGTAAATGCAGGTGTTGACCGGCAGCGCGTCGGCCACGCGGCTGATGTCGGCGCGCTCTCGCGGGGCGATCTCGATCGACGCATTGGCGATCAACTCGGCCAGCGCCGAGGCCAGGCCGTCGGCGGGCGGGTGGGCGGCAATGCTGGTCATGCGCGGCGCCGCGACACCACAAACGATTCATCGTTGAACCACAGCCCGCCGTGCTTTTGAAGCACCGCCTGCGTGGCGGCCAGGTAAGCGCCGGTGGTCACCACGTCGTCCAGCATCTCGTCGGCGATCTGGTTGACATAAATCGCCGCATTCCAGGCCGCAAACAGCGTGGACGTGCCCACCCGCTCGCCGATCTCGGACGGCAGGGTGTGCATCTGGTAGCGGAACTTGGCTTTGTCGTCGGGCGCTGCGGCCAGCAAAAAATCACGCGACTCATGGCCCAGCTCGGCTTTGAGGGCCTGCAGCAACGCGTGGCGGTCTACCAGAAACGGCGTTTCATCGGGCCACAGCAGGCGCACGATCTCCAGCGCCGGGTCGTCACCGCAAGACTGGATCACCACCATGCGCCCGCCCGGCGCCAGGCTGCGCGCCAGCGGCGCCAGGATGCGCTGGGCCTTGAGCTTGGCGGCGGTGCGTGCCCGCCACGGCTGCGACGCGACGATCAGGTCGTAGTGGCCCAGCGTCTGCCCGGGTTTGGGGATCACGCTGTCGAGCAGAAACTGATGGTCTTCCCGGTACACCACCAGCACCGTGGGCCGGGCGTACACCGGGTTGCCGGTCTTGGCGCTGGGCTGGGTCAACCAGCCGTGCGCCAGCATCGGGCCCAGCGCCTCGATCTGCTCTTCGTACTCATGGGCCGAGTGGCCGGTGAGCCGCACGGTTTGCCAGTTCAGCGCCGCCGCCGATGTCATGTCTTGCGGCATCAGGCGCGGCGCTTCGGCGTAGTTCAGGTTGGTGATCACCAGCACGGTGTGCGGATGCTCAAAAAACCGGTCTGGCATCTTGTCCAGGCCCAGCCGCACGTCCTCCAGGCTGATCTCTTTGGCCACCACCAGCAGCGGCACGGTGGGGAACTGCCGGTGCGTGCTGCGCAACAGCCGCGACAGCACGGTGGCGTCACCCATGCCGGCATCAAAAATACGCAGGCAGGGCGGCGACGGGTGCAGTTGCCGCAGTTCCAGCGCCGCCCGGGCCGCCACCGCTGCTTTCTCATTGCAGGTATTGACAAACGCCAGGTACTTCTGGCGGTTGTCGTAGAAGCGGAAGGGCGGGGACGCCGCCGCGTCCGGCGCCGCCGGCAGCACGGGGGGCGGCGCGGCATCCCGCAGCGCAGTGGCGGCGTCGGCAGTCATCGGGCCGGGCCGGACGCTACTGGATATCGAGCTTGTCCGCTGCCATGCGCGTGCCTTTGACGCGGTTGGCAATCTTCTCGAAGGCGATGTCGCGCGCCAGGTCGGGTGAGCCGTGGCTGGGTTTCACGTCGATGGAAAACGGCGAGAAGCCGCAATCGTCGGTCGATCCGAGCTGGTCTTTCGGGATGTGTTTGGCGGCGGCCAGCAACTGGTCACAGACCTCTTGCGCTGACTCGATGCGTGGGTTCAGCGGGTTGATGACGCCGATGTAGGCCATCTGCTTGACGCCGTTGGCATCGCGCCGGATGCTGGCGGCGATGTCTTTGTAGACCTGCTCTTTGTTGCGCTCACTGGCCAACTGGATCAAAAAATAACCGGCGTTGATCTGGAACATGCTGGGCAGCAGGTCGTTGTACGGCACGTCGGCACTGTGCACCGAATCACAATCGCCGCCCGGGCAGGTGTGGATGCCGATGTTGACCCGCTCTTCGGCGGTGAAGCGGTCGATCACCCTGTTGTTCAGCTCGATGAAGTGCGGCAGCATGTTGCGGCCGGTCCAGGGGTTGCGTGAATCATTGCGGCACGACAGGCGGCCCTCGGTGAAATCAACCGACACCCGCACCGCGCCGGCGGCAAAAGCGGCGCGGATGTCTTTTTCGCACTCGTTGCAGATGTCGTCTTCAAACTGTTTGAGCGAGTAGCCGGGGATCTCTTTGTCCAGCGGGTACAGCAGCACGATCATCGACGGCGCGATCACCGCCTGCTTCATCGGCTTGTGCGCCAGCTTGATCGACTTTTTCAGGGAGTCAGCGGCGTAAGCCTTGTATTTGAACGGCCCGCCGGTGAGCGCCGGCAACTGGCGCTTGTGGCCGTCGGCAAAGATCGCAAAATACTGGCCGCCGCCGCCCAGGTTGTTGGCCAGGCCGGTGCCGGCCAGGGTGTCGGTGAGCGGGTAGGTGGCAAAACTTGACCAGCGCTGCTCGCCGTCCGAGATGATGGGCGCGCCGGTGGCCTCCATCCGGGTGATCGAGTCTTGCACCGCGATCTCTTGCTCGGCCTCCAACTCGGCCAACTTGATGCGGCCGTGGTCGTAGTCGGCGTAGGCGTCTTGCAGCTTCATCGGCCGGGGCAGCGAGCCGACGTTCTCGGTGGGGATGCCGGTCAGGGTTCTGGGGTTGTAGGCCATGCTGGGGTCTCCGGTCAGGTCAACGGTTGATCGTGCAGCGGCAGCCAAATCGCCACCCGCAAACCATGCTAGCCAGCACGATTGCTGATTGAAATACACGGTCTCCGGTAGCCCGGATACAGGCTTACCCTTGCTGCGAGGGTGATCCCGGGTGGGTTGTGAGACCGTTCTGTCTCGGCTATCGTCGAGTGACGAGAGCCCCGGCCCATCCTGCTGTGCGCAGCGCCCGGGCGCAGCAAGACCCGTCGGTATCGCAAAAATCACCGCATGGCCCTGACCCGCCGCCCCAAACCGACCGCCGCACCGGCTGCGCTGCGCGCTGCGACGCCGCTGACCGTGCCGGCCCTGGCCCCGGCCGCCCCGCGCCCGGCCACCGCCCGCGAGCGCATCGACGAAGCCGCCTACACGCTGTTCTCACAACGCGGCCTGCGCGCGGTGGGGGTGGACGAGGTGGTGGCCCGGTCGGGCGTGGCCAAGATGACGCTGTACCGGCACTACCCCTCGAAGAACCACCTGATGCTGGCCTTTTTGCGGCGCCGCGAAGAGCTGTGGACACGCGGCTGGCTGCAAGCCGAGGTTGGGCGCCGGGGCGGCCCGCCGGGTGAGCGGCTGTTGGCGATCTTCCAGGTGTTTGACAAATGGTTTCGGCGCGCTGATTTTGAGGGCTGCTCCTTCATCAACGTGCTGCTGGAGATCGACGATGCGCAGCACCCGGTGCGCATCGCCACCGTGGCCCACCTGGCCAATATCCGGGCGTTTTTGCAGCAGTTGGCCACCGAGGCCGGCGCCGCCGACGCCGATGGCCTGGCGCGCCAGTGGCATATTTTGATGAAGGGCTCGATCGTGGCCGCCGGTGAGGGCGATGTGGACGCCGCGCTGCGGGCCCAGCAGATCGGGCGTCTGCTGCTGTTGCAGGCGGGCATTGGCCCGGCGGGTGCGGATGATGTGGGTGCGGGTGCGGGGGCCACGCTGCCTGGCCGGGCCTGACCGGGCGTGACCCGCTGCGACGTGCCGTGAAACACCCCATGAAACACGCCTTGAACCTCGCCGTGAAACCCGCCTTGAGCCCCGCCGCAAGAACCAACGCACACCCGCCGCCCGCCGCCGATGCGGCAGATGGCGAAGCCGATGCCAATGCCAATGCCAATGCCGATACCCACACGCTGATCGACGCCCTGCTGCGCAGCTACCACGGTTTGCAAAGTTGCCTGCTGGGCCTGGGCGCCACCCGCAGCGATTTACGGCGCGAGGCCGAGCTGGGGGCGCGCCGGCTGCACGGCATCGTGCATGAGCTGGCGTTTGCCGCCGACAGCGTGGGCGACGGCCGGTTGTCGCAGGGCATCCGGTCAACCGCGCCGGCGGCCGCCCGGCAGCCGTCGCTCAGCGGCCGCGAGCGAGAGGTGCTGCAACTGTTGACGGGCGGCAGCCGGTCCCCCTGCATCGCCCTGCGGCTGGGCATTTGCAACGCCACGGTGGAGGTGCACCGGCGCAACATCATGCGCAAACTCAATCTGCACACCATCGCCGGCCTGACCAAATACGCGGTGCGCGAGGGTTTGACATCGCTTTGACGGCGTCGGCGCCGCCGCCGCCTCGGTCAGGCAAGACGGCGTCTGCGGGTGATCCCGTGCGTCGATACAGTGGGCGTTGCCCCCGGAGCCCCGCATGAAAGTCATCGTTCTCGGCAGCGGCGTGATCGGCACCTCGACAGCCTATTACCTGGCCCGCGCCGGCCAGCAGGTGCAGGTGGTGGACCGCCAGCCTGGCCCGGCACTCGAAACCAGTTACGGCAATGCCGGTGAAATATCACCCGGCTACTCGTCGCCCTGGGCCGGGCCGGGCGTGCCGCTCAAAGCCATCAAATGGCTGCTGATGAAGCACCGCCCGCTGGTGATCCGCCCGCTGCTCGATCCGGCGATGTGGCGCTGGGGCCTGGCGATGCTGGCCAATTGCACCGAGCGGGCCTACGCCGTCAACAAAAACCGCATGCTGCCGCTAGCCGAATACAGCCGCGATTGCCTGAAAGCGCTGCGCGCCGAAACCGGCATCGCCTACGACGACCGGGCCCAGGGCACGCTGCAACTGTTCCGCACCCAGTCGCAACTGGACGGCACGGCCAAGGACGTGCAGGTGCTCAAAGCCTCGGGCGTGCCGTTTGAGCTGCTCGACCGCGCCGGTTTTGTGGCAGCCGAGCCGGCGCTGGCCTTGACGCAGCACAAGTTTGTCGGCGCCTTGCGCCTGCCGGGCGACGAGACGGGGGATTGTTTTTTGTTCACGCAGCGTCTTGCCGAGCTGGCGCGCGCGCTGGGCGTGCTATTCCGCTTTGGCTGCACGGTGCAGCAAATCCAGCAAGCGGGCGGCCGCATCACCGGCGTGCTCACTGACCAGGGCCTGCTGCAGGCCGACGCCTACCTGCTGGCGCTGGGCAGCCACTCACCGGCGCTGGCCACGCCGCTGGGCCTGCGCCTGCCGGTGTACCCGGTGAAGGGCTATTCGATCACCGTGCCGATCACCGACGCGGCGGGCGCGCCCGAATCCACCGTGATGGACGAGACCCACAAAGTGGCCGTCACCCGGCTGGGCGACCGCATCCGGGTGGGCGGCACGGCCGAGCTGGCGGGCTTTGATTTGACTTTGCACGCGCCGCGCCGTCGCACGCTGGAGCATGTGCTGACCGACCTGTTCCCGCAGGGCGGCGACGTGCGCCGGGCCAGCTTCTGGTGCGGCTTGCGGCCGATGACGCCCGACGGCACGCCCATCGTCGGCCCGACAAAGTACCCCAATCTCTACCTCAGCACCGGCCACGGCACGCTGGGCTGGACGATGGCCTGCGGCACCGGCCGGTTGATGGCCGATGTGATCTCGGGCCGCAAAACCGACATCCCGCTGGACGGTTTGACGCTGGCGCGCTACGGCGCGTAGCCGGGCGGCGGGCGGCGCGCGGGTTGCGGCGGGCGTTTGGCGTGCGCTCGGCAAGCGTTTGGCGTGCGTTTTTGGGCCGATACCCGCTGCCTACAATCCTGCCGAATGGCCACTCCCCCCAAGCAAGCCGCCTACGGCGAAGCCTCGATCCGTGTGTTGAAGGGCCTGGAGCCGGTCAAGCAGCGGCCGGGCATGTACACCCGAACCGACACCCCGTTGCACACCGTGCAAGAGGTGATCGACAACGCCGCCGACGAGGCGCTGGCGGGTTTTGGCAAGCGCATTGCCGTCACCCTGCACAGCGATGGCTCGGTCAGCGTGGACGACGACGGCCGCGGCATCCCGTTTGGCCTGCATCCTGAAGAACAGGTGCCGGTGGTCGAGATTGTCTTCACCAGATTGCATGCCGGCGGCAAGTTTGACAAAGGCACGGGCGGTGCCTACAGCTTCTCGGGCGGGCTGCACGGTGTGGGCGTCAGCGTGACGAATGCCTTGGCCAAACGCTTGCAAGTCAGCGTCTGGCGTGAGGGCCAGATGGCCACCTTGGCGTTTGCCGGCGGCGACGTGATCGAGCCGCTGCTGCTGCGCAAGGCCGGCGCCAGTGAGCGCAGCGCAGCCGGGCAAGGCATCAGCGACCGCAAGACCGGCACCAGCGTGCGGGTGTGGCCCGACGCAAAGTACTTCGACACCACCGACCTGCCGCGTGCCGAGCTGACGCATCTGCTGCGCAGCAAGGCGGTGCTGATGCCGGGCGTCACCGTGACACTGGCGATTGAAAAAGGCGCTGACAAAGCGCCCGAGGTGTTGACCTGGCTTTACCAGGGCGGCCTGAAGGATTACCTGAGCCAGGGCCTGACCACTGATCCGATCATCCCGTTGTTCGAGGGCGCGGGCTATGCCACCGGCGCCGAGACCGAAAACTTTGCCGAGGGCGAGGGCGTGGCCTGGGTGCTGGGCTTTACCGAAGACGGCAGCGTGCTGCGCGAAAGCTATGTCAACCTGATCCCGACGGTGGCCGGCGGCACGCACGAGAGCGGGCTGAAAGACGGGCTGTTTGGCGCTGTCAAGAGTTTCATCGAGCTGCATGCACTGCTGCCCAAAGGCGTCAAGCTGATGCCTGAGGATGTGTTTTCACGCGCCAGCTTTGTGCTGTCGGCCAAGGTGCTGGACCCGCAGTTCCAGGGCCAGATCAAGGAGCGGCTCAACTCACGCGACGCGCTGCGCCTGGTCAGCCAGTTCACCCGGCCGCCGCTCGAACTCTGGCTCAATGGCCATGTCGAGTTTGGCAAGCGGCTGGCCGACCTGGTGATCCGCCAGGCGCAAACCCGCCAGCGCGCTTCTCTGAAAGTGGAAAAGCGCAAAGGCTCGGGCGTGGCAGTGCTGCCCGGCAAGCTCACCGACTGTGAAAGCCGTGATCTGGCGTTGAACGAGGTGTTTCTGGTCGAGGGTGATTCGGCCGGCGGCAGCGCCAAGATGGGCCGCGACAAAGAAACGCAAGCCATCCTGCCGCTACGCGGCAAGGTGCTGAACGCCTGGGAGGTGGAGCGGGATCGCCTCTTTGCCAACAACGAGATCCACGACATCTCGGTGGCCATCGGCATTGACCCGCACGGTCCGAACGACCAGCCCGATTTCAGCGGCCTGCGCTACGGCAAGGTCTGCATCCTGAGCGACGCCGATGTGGACGGCTCACACATCCAGGTGCTGCTGCTGACGCTGTTTTTTCGCCATTTCCCCAAGCTGATCGAGCGCGGCCATGTCTACATCGCCAAGCCGCCGCTGTTCCGCATCGACGCGCCGGCCCGGGGCAAAAAACCGGCCGCCAAGTTTTATGCACTGGATATCGGTGAGCAAGAGGCCACGCTGGACAAGCTGCGCAAAGAGGGCGCGCGCGAGGGTGCGTGGAGCATCAGCCGCTTCAAGGGACTGGGCGAGATGAATGCCGAGCAACTGTGGGAGACCACGCTCAACCCCGAAACCCGGCGCCTGCTGCAAGTGGCCTGGGGGCAGTTGAGCGTGGCTGAAACGATGCAATCGTTTACCAAGCTGATGGGCAAGGGTGAGGCGGCGGCGCGGCGCGAGCTGATGGAATTGCACGGCGACGCGGTGGAGATCGATGTCTGAACCCGCGCCGCCTGCTGCCTGGACGGCAAGGCCCTCAATGCCCGCGCCCGGGGCTGTCGGCCCGCGAGGGCTGTATCTTGGACGGCCGGCTGTGCGAGGGCCTGCGGCTGACGGGTGACACGGCCGACGGCCACGGGAATGCCCGGTGCAGGACGCAGCCTACGCCGGCGCAGGCGATGCGGCCGGCCCGCCGGAGGGCTTGTCCGGCACGCTGTGCCCTGCCGGCAGGGCACAGTGAAGGAGTCGAATCTAATCCTTGATTGCCTCCGGAGAACACCATGACCCAACGCCTGCTCACCAGCCTCGGCACTGCCGTGCTGCTGGTTTCACTCACCGCTTGCGGCACGATGTCCAGCGGCGAGAAAAATACCGCCATCGGCGCCGCAGTGGGCGGTGTGGC
>JANLOP010000040.1:0-16835 GCA_031366635.1 Betaproteobacteria bacterium
TTCGTACAAGATCAGGTCGCGCTCAACCAGGATCGGCACCTCGTTGTACGGGTTCATCAGCGCGATGTCTTCGGGCTTGGCGAACAGATCGACATCGCGAATTTCGAAATCCATGCCCTTTTCGAACAGCACAAACCGGCAGCGGTGCGAGTAAGGGCAGGTGGTTCCGGAATAAAGCACCATCATGGTGGTGGGCTCCCAAAGAGGCAGGTTCTACAGCAGATTCTTGAGCGGGCGCTCAAAAAACAAATGCGCGCAGCCGGCCGGGACGGGCACCTGCTGCGCGCGTGGCCTGGGCCGTCCAGCGACGGCAGCCGGGCCGGCGAGGGCGCTTATTTGATGTCTTTCCAGAACGCCGCATTCATGCGCCAGGCAATCACCGTGAAAATGCCCAGAAACAGCAGCACCCACACGCCCATGCGCATGCGCTGGTTTTGCGCCGGCTCACCCATCCATTGCAGATAGGCCACCAGATCGGCCACCGCCAGGTCGTAATCGGCCTTGTTCAAGCTGCCGGGCTTGATCTGCTCAAAACCTTTGAAGACATGGCTGGTTTTGCTGGGGTCGTGTGGATCTTTTTCTTCTTCAAACAGCGCGCGCTGCTCACCTTGCAGCTCCCACATCACATGCGGCATGGCCACCGCCGGGTAAACCAGGTTGTTCCAGCCGGTGGGGCGGGCCGCATCGCGGTAAAAGCCACGCATGTAGGTGTAAAGGTAATCCGCGCCTGAGCCGTTGGCGCCGGCACGTGAGCGGGCAATCACGCTCAAGTCGGGAGGCTGGACGCCAAACCAATCTTTGGCGTCTTTGGTGGTGATGGCCACCGTCATCAAGTCGCCCACCTTGTCACCGGCAAACAGCAGGTTTTTCTTGATCTGGTCGTCGGTCAGCTCAATATCGCGCAGCCGGTTGTAGCGCATGTACGCGGCGGAGTGGCAATTCAAACAATAGTTGACAAACAGCTTGGCGCCATGCTGCAGCGCGGCCATGTCGGTGATGCGGTCTTTGGGGAACTTGTCCCAGGCCACACCGCCTTCATTGGCCAGTGCCGACGTGGGCATACCGGCAAATAAAGCCAGTGCTGCCAGCAGGCTGAGGATTGTTTTTTTCATGGTTTGACGCTCAAGCCTCAATGCGCAGCAAAGGTGACGCGGTCGGGCACCAGCTTGAAGGTGCCGATGGTGCTCCACCACGGCATCAACAAAAAGAAACCGAAGTAAAACAGGGTGCCAATCTGCGCGATCAGTGTGCCGGTCTCGGACGGCGGCTGGATACCCAGATAGCCCAACACCGCAAATAGCACCACGAAGATGCCGTACATCACCTTGTGCCACAGCGGCCGATAACGAATCGACTTGACCGGGCTGTTGTCCAGCCACGGCAAAAAGAACAGGATGATCACCGCGCCGCCCATCACCACCACGCCCCAGAACTTGGCATCAAAGGTCTTGAGCAGCGCGATGCCGATGATCACCCCCACCGCGATGGCGATGCGGGCTTTGCCTTTGACGCCCAGCAGCGATACCAGCCCGGCAATGCCGGCCAGCACGCACAGCACGGTGACCATGCCGTCATTGGTGGCGCGCAACATCGAGTAGTACGGGGTGAAATACCAGACCGGTGCGATGTGCGCCGGGGTCTTCATCGGATCGGCCGGGATGAAGTTGTTGTACTCCAGGAAGTAGCCGCCCAACTCGGGCCCAAAAAACACGATGGCGGAGAACACCATCAAGAACATCGACACCGCAAAGATGTCATGCACCGAGTAATACGGGTGGAACGGGATGCCGTCCAGCGGCACGCCCCTGGCATCTTTTTTGGCCTTGATCTCGACGCCGTCGGGGTTGTTCGAGCCCACCTCGTGCAGCGCGATGATGTGCGCCACCACCAGGCCCAGCAGCACCAGCGGCACGGCGATGACGTGGAAGCTGAAAAACCGGTTGAGTGTGGCGTCGCCCACCACGTAATCACCCCGGATCAGCAGCGCCAAATCAGGCCCGATAAAGGGCACGGCGGCAAACAGGTTGACGATCACCTGCGCGCCCCAGTAGCTCATCTGGCCCCAGGGCAGCAAATAGCCCATGAAGGCCTCGGCCATCAGCGCGAGAAAAATCGCGCAGCCAAACACCCAGACCAACTCACGCGGTTTGCGGTAGCTGCCGTAAATCAGGCCCCTGTACATGTGCAAATACACCACCACGAAAAACGCCGACGCGCCGGTGGAGTGCATGTAGCGGATCAGCCAGCCCCAGGGCACGTCGCGCATGATGTACTCGACCGAGGCAAAGGCCGTGCCCGCGTCGGGTTTGTAATGCATCGTCAGGAAGATGCCGGTGACGATCTGGATCACCAACACCAGCAAGGCCAGCGAGCCGAAGATATAGAAGAAGTTGAAGTTCTTCGGCGCGTAATACTCTGACATGTGGTCTTTGAAGAGCTGGGTGGCCGGAAACCGGTTGTCCACCCAGGTCATCAACTTCACGCCCACCGGGGCATCGGCCGGGGCCGTCTTGAAATCTGCCATGTCTTGACCTCAATACTTCGAAATTGGCTCGGGCCCAAATCTACCGAGCGTCGGGCTCAAGCTTTTTTGTCCTCGCCGATCAACAGGCGCGTGTCGGACAGATACACATACGGCGGCACTTCGAGGTTGTCGGGCGCGGGCTTGTTCTTGAAGACGCGGCCGGCCATGTCGAAGGTAGACCCGTGGCAGGGGCACAAAAAACCGCCTTGCCAGTCATCGGGCAGCGACGGCTGCGCGCCCGGCGTGAACTTCTCGCTCGGCGAGCAGCCCAGGTGTGAGCAGATGCCCACCACCACCAGGTATTCGGGTTTGATCGAGCGCGCCTCGTTGCGGGCGTAGGGCGGCGTCAACTCATCGGGCTTGCGCTTGGAATCCGGGTCCGCCAGTTGCGGGTCAATCTTTTTGAGGCCGGCCAGTTGCTCGGGCGTGCGGCGCACGATCCACACCGGCTTGCCGCGCCACTCCACCGTCATTTTCTCGCCGGGCTTGAGGCCGCTGATGTCGGCCTCCACCGCAGCGCCGGCGGCCTTGGCGCGCTCGGACGGGGTGATGCTGCTGATGAACGGCACGGCCACCGCCGCCGCGCCCAGTGCACCGGCACCGGCGGTGATCGCCACCCAGTTGCGTCGGCCCTGGTCCACCGGGCCTGCGGTGCTGGCGGGGTGGGTTGGGTTGGCCTGGCTGGCGGGGCGGTCACTCATGGAAATCCTCTTGAATTGCGCCCGTGCTGGCGGTCGGAGAAGACGCTGGCGGGCGGCGCGCAGACTGTGAATGTTCTCAGGGGCAACCCGTGATTCTAGCCGACGCCTTAGGCCCCACATCGACCGGGGGGCTGCGGCTTGACGCTGCGCGCCGGTGATCGATACTGCCAGCCGGCGGCCAGCCTGGCCGCCTCCCTGAAAGCCCCGAGGAGCACAACAATGAGTTTTGCCAGCGAGTTCAAAGAGTTTGCATTGAAAGGCAGTGTGGTCGATCTGGCCGTGGGCGTGATCATCGGCGGCGCGTTTGGCAAGATCGTCGATTCGATGGTCAAAGACCTGATCATGCCGCTGGTCAACCTGGCCACCGGCGGACAGATCGATTTCTCCAACAAGTACCTGGTGCTCTCAGGCAATGTGCCGGCCGGCGCTGCGCTGGTCGAAGCGCAGAAGGTGGGCAATGTGTTTGCATACGGCAACTTCATCACGGTGGCGATCAACTTCGTGATCCTGGCGCTGGTGATCTTCTTGATGATCCAGCAGGTCAACCGGCTGAAGCGCAACGAGCTGGCGGCCGCGCCCACCGCGCCGCCGGCCACACCCGAGGACGTGCTGCTGCTGCGTGACATCCGCGACGCCCTGAGGGTGCGATAGCCCGCGCCTCAAGCCGGGCCGGTGGTGGCCGATAAACCAGGGGTAAAGAGGTAAATCGCGACCGCCTCGCAGGCCCGCTCTGGGCCTGCGGCGCGGCGCCACCCCATGGACCAGACCCTGCCGCCCCGCCTGCCTGCCAACCTGGAAAGCGCCGTCCAACGGGTGCGCATGGCCGCGCGCAGCGCCGCCGAGCACACAGTGGACAGCCTGGGGCTGGCTGCGCTGGCCACCCACCAGGTGCTGCAGCGCGACGCGCTGCTGGGCGCGCAATACGAGCTGAACCGCAAGCTGGCGATCTTTGCGCTGACCTTCAACGAGGCGCTGGACACCGATGTGGCGCGCCAGGCCGGCACCCTGCTGCCCACGCCAGGCCCGGCGGTGACACCCGACAGCCTGGTGGCGAGTTGGGAATCGCTGACGCTGGTGGACGACCACGAGGTGGAAATCCACATCTCGGCAGACCGCTTTGCGCTGGAGATCAGCCACGCCTGCGAGTGGGAGATCCGCGAACTCGACGCCTACATGGGCACCTTGCTGGGCCTGGGCGCGGCCGAGCATGACCGCAACCCGCTGCGCGCCGAGGTGGTGGGCCAGGCGATGATCCGCGCCATCGAGGCGGTGTCCGACCGTCCCGAGGTGCGCAAGGTGCTGAGCACCGAGATCGGCCGGTCGCTGGCCCACGCGATGCGCCAGACCTATGGTGACATGGTGGCCGACCTGCGCCACGCCGGCGTGCGGCCGGTGGGGCTGACGGTGCGCCACACGCCGGTGCGCGGCACGTCGGTGCACGGCGCCTTGCCCGGTGACGGCAGCCACGGCGCGGCGGCGGCCGGCCATGATGCGTCGTCGCACGGCCGGTTTTCGGGCCACTCGGCGCCGTCGGGGTTGTCCGCGAACTCGGCAAACGCAGCGCACGCGGCGCAAGCCACCGGGCGCGGCGGCTTTGCCACCGCCACCCGCAGCGGTGCCGGCCACAGCCTGGGCCGGGTGGACGCCGAGATGATGTCGCTGATCCGCCGCCTGTCGCAGGGCGCGGGTGACGACGGTGGCGGTGGCGGTGGCTTTGACAGCGGCCACGGCGCGGCCACCGATGCGCGCTTCGACCCCGGCGGCGGTGCCCGGCACGGCGCTGGCCGGCACCTCAGCGGCCAGCGCAGCAGCGGCGGTTTTGATGCCGCCAGCCCGGCTGATTTCGGCCCCGCCAGCACACCGCGTGGCGACCGGCTGATCGCGCCCAACCAGATCCTGGCCTACCGTGATGAGCTGCGCCAGGCCGCCACCGGCGCGCTCGACCACATGGTGATCGACGTCATCGCCGGCCTGTTTGAGCAAATCCTGTCGGACGCCAAAGTGCCGCCGCAGGTGGCGCGCCAGATCGCCCGGCTGCAGTTGCCGGTGCTGCGCGCCGCGCTCGGCGACAACCGCTTCTTTTCGTCACGCAAGCACCCGGTGCGGCGCTTCATCAACCGCATCGCCTCGCTCGGCACCGCGGTGGATGATTTTGACGGCGACGAAGGCCGGGCGCTGCTGGCCCAGGTGGCCAGCCTGGTGCAAGAGGTGGTGGACGGTGACTTCGAGCAGATCGAGGTCTACGAGCAAAAGCTGCAAGCGCTCGAAGCCTTTATCGCCGACCAGGCCCGGGACCGCATGCTGGCTTTTGGCGCGGCCGATGTATTGCTGGGCCGCAAGGAAGACCTGCTGCGGGTGCAGCAGCGTTTTGCGCAAGAGCTGGACGGCGCGCTGCAGGGCCTGCCGGTGCCCGACTACCTGCGGGCGTTTCTGGCCAGCACCTGGAGCCGGGCAATTGCCAGCGCCGCCCAGGACACCGGCGGCGACGCCGCGCTGACCGAGCGCCTGCGCGACGCCGGCCGAGAGCTGGTGATGAGCGTGCAGCCCAAAGGCACGCCGGCGCACCGCCAGGCGTTTTTGCGCAAGCTGCCGCAGTTGATGAAAGACCTGAACCAGGGGCTGGACCGTATCGGCTTCCCCGAGGCCGCGCGGCGCCAGTTTTTTGCCCAGTTGCTGCCGGCGCATGCCGAATCACTGAAAGGCCAATCGCTCAGCATCCTGGAGCACAACCTGTTGCAGCGCCGGGTGGACGGCGCGCTGGCCACGCCCGTGCCCCGGCTGGCCGATCTGCCTGCCGCCAGCGCCGCAGCGGCGCACAGCACCGGTGCGGCGGTGCAGGCGCTGGCCAGCAACGCGGTGTTCACGCCCGACGAGGCCCGCGCTGTTGGGCTGATCGATGACGCGGCGGTCGATTGGGCCGGCGTGGTGGACATCGACCTGGGCGCCGAGCCCGAGATCAGCGCGGGTGACATCCACATCGACGGCCTGCCCGCGCCCGAGCCGGTGGAGCCGACGCGCGGCAAATCCCTGGCCGACCATGTGCAGATCGGCTTTGCCTACCGGATGCAATTGCAGGGCGAGTGGCAGCAGGTGCGGCTGTCGCATGTCAGCCCGGCGCGCAGCTTTTTTGTCTTCACCCACGGCGCCAAACAGCGCGGCACGGTGTCGATGACGCATCGCATGCTGGTCAAGCTGTGCGACGGCGGCCGCCTGCGGGCGCTGGAAAACGCCTATTTGCTGGAGCGCGCCACCGCCCGGGCGCGCCGGCAACTGGCGGATCTGATCCCCCCCCGAAGCACCTCCGGCGCGCCCCCCCAGGGGGGCGCCGGAGGTGGCCCGGCAGAGCCGGTTCCACGGCGTGCGCTGGGTGGGCTGTTCACGCGGCGGGGCTGACCCCGGCCAGTAGGCGCGCCATTCGCACGGCAGCGATCAGGCTGCTGGCGTCGGCACGGCCGCTGCCGGCGATGTCAAATGCGGTGCCGTGGTCGGGGCTGGTGCGCACAAACGGCAGGCCCAGCGTGACATTGACGCCCTGCTCCACGCCCAGGTATTTGACGGGGATCAGGCCGTGGTCGTGGGTCATCGCCACCACCAGATCAAACTCACCCGGGTGGCCCGGGACATGGCGGGCGCGCATGAACACGGTGTCGGGCGCAAACGGCCCGTGTGCATCGATGCCCTCGGCGCGTGCTGCGGCCACCGCCGGCGCGATGAAGCGGATCTCCTCGTCACCAAACAGCCCGCCCTCACCGGCGTGCGGGTTGAGCCCGGCCACCGCGATGCGCGGCACCGGCTGGCCCCAGGCGGCGGCGCTGCGGTGGGCGATGCGCACGGTCTGCAGCACGGCGTCGAAGTCGAGTTGCTCGATGGCCCGGCGCAGGCTCAAGTGGATCGTCACCAGCACCACCCGCAGCTCGTCATTGGCCAGCATCATGCGCACCGGCACGCCGCCGGCCAGCGCTTGCAACATCTCGGTGTGGCCGGGGTAGGCCACGCCAGCCGCCGCCAGCGCCTCTTTGTGCAGCGGCGCGGTGACGATTGCTGCCACCTCGGCGCGCAGCGCCAGCCCGGCTGCGGCCTCGATGCACAGCGCCGCCGCCCGGCCAGCAGTGGCGTGTACCTGGCCCATCGGCACATCGGCCAGACCCGGCGGCAAACCCGGCGGCTGCCACACCAGCAGGCAATCGGGTGGCGCCGCGCGGGCATCGCCCGGGGCATCGAGCCTGACGACCGGCAGCCGCAGCCCGCATTGCGCCACCGCCCGCCGCAGCACCGCCACATCGCCCACCACCAGCGCCGGGCCGGTGGCCCCGGCGGCGACCGCGCGCACCAGGATTTCAGGCCCGATGCCGCAGGCGTCGCCCATCGTCAAGGCCAACAGCGGGGCGTGGGCGGGGAGCGGGGCAGCGGTCATGCGGGATGGCAGCGCGGTCAGGCCGGGTTGTCGATGTCGATGAAGCGGTGTTGCAGGCCAAACTGCTGCGCCAGGTGCTGGCCCACCGCCGCTGCGCCGTAGCGCTCAGTGGCATGGTGGCCGCAGGCCAGAAACGCCACACCGGTCTCGCGGGCGATGTGGGCCTGCGGCTCAGACACCTCGCCGGTGATGAAGGCATCGGCACCGGCGGCAATCGCCAGCTCAAAAAACCCCTGCGCGCCGCCGGTGCACCAGGCCACGCGGCGCAGCGGCCGGCCGTCGCCCGGCAGCAGCAGCGGTGGGCGGCCCAGTGCGGCCCTGATGCGGGCGGCCAGCGCCGGGGCATCGATGGGCGCGGCGGCGGCGCCGATGAAGCCCAGGTCTTGCTCGCCAAACCGGCCATCGGCCGCCAGGCCCAGGCGCAGGCCGAGCTGGGCGTTGTTGCCCAGCTCGGCATGGCCGTCCAGCGGCAGGTGGTAGGCATACAGGTTGATGCCGTGCGCCAGCAGCAGCGCCAGGCGCTGGCGCAGCCAGCCGGTGATGCAGCCGTGCTGGCCGCGCCAGAACAGGCCGTGGTGCACCAGGATGGCGTCGGCACCGTCGGCCACCGCCGCCTCAATCAGCGCCAGGCTGGCGGTGACGCCCGAGACCAGCCGGTGCACGTCGGCGCGGCCCTCGACCTGCAGGCCATTCGGCCCATAATCCTTGAATCGGTCCACCGCCAGCAACGCTGCCAGGTGTGATTCGATCTCTGTGCGCAGCGCCATCGTGCCCGCCCCCCTCTTGACATCTCGACGCCTTCGATGCGAAGACTCTGGCTGATTTTCTCCCAGGCCGCCACCGTGGCGCTGGCCTGCCTGTTTGTGGTGGCCACGCTCAAGCCGCAGTGGCTGGTGCGCGACGGCCAACCGCTGGCCGGCGTGTTGTCGCAAGTGGTGTCGCTGCGCACCGCCGCGCCCGCCGCCCGCGTGGCATCGGGCGCGGCGCCGGCAGCCACCTTCGGCAGCCTGGCCGACGCCGCCAGCATTGCCGCGCCGGCGGTTGTCAGCGTCACCACCAGCAAGGCGCGGGGCCGCAACCCGCATGCCGATGACCCGGCGTTTGGGCCGCTTTTTGGCGGCCGTGACGGTGACCGCGAGCAGGCGCAAGTGGGCATCGGCTCGGGCGTGATCGTCTCGCCCGAGGGCATTCTGCTGACCAACAACCACGTGGTGGCGCAGGCCGGTGACATCGAAGTGCGGCTGACCGACGGCCGCGAGGTGCGCGCCGAGGTGGTGGGCACCGACCCCGAGACCGATCTGGCGGTGCTGCGCATCCCGCTGGCCGGCCTGCCGGCCATCACCCTGGGCCGGGCGCAGGATTTGCGCGTGGGCGACGCGCTGCTGGCCATCGGCAACCCGTTCAATGTGGGCCAGACAGTGACGTCCGGCATCGTCAGCGCGCTCGGCCGCAACGGGCTGGGCCTGTCGACCTTCGAGAGCTTTATCCAGACCGATGCGGCCATCAACCCGGGCAACTCGGGCGGTGCGCTGGTCAATGCCCAGGGCCAACTGGTGGGCATCAACACCGCCATCTACTCCCGCAACGGCGGCAGCAACGGCATCGGCTTTGCGATTCCCGTGGACGTGGCGCAGCGGGTGATGACCGGTTTGCTGCAGGGCGGCGTGGTGCGGCGCGGCTGGATCGGGGTCGAGCCGCGTGAGCTGACGGCCGAGTTTGTCGACAGCTTCAAATTGCCGATCAGGCAGGGCGTGCTGATCACCGGCGTGCTGCAGGACGGGCCGGCCAGCAAGGGCGGCCTGAAACCCGGCGATGTGGTGGTGGCGGTGGCCGGCAAGCCGGTGGCCAGCGTGGCGCAGTTGCTCGACACGGTGGCCGCCTTGCCGCCGGGCAAGGCCGCCAAGGTGGGCGTGCAGCGCGGTGCCCAGGCGCTGGAATTGACGCTGGACGTGGTGCAGCGCCGGCCGCAGCCGGTGCGGCAGCCGTAGCGCGCATCGGCTGCCGGGCGCTACGCCGGCCGGTGCGCCCGCCGACTGCGCCTCACGCCTCGGCCCGCGCGCCGCGCGCCATCAATTGCCGCAGCGCCTGGGCTGGCGCCAGCCGGCCTTGCAGCACGGCCACCACGGCGTCGGTGATCGGCATCTGCACGCCGGCCAATCGTGCCCGGGCCAGCACCACCGGCGCGGTGTGCACGCCCTCGGCGACATGGCCCAGTTGGCGCAGGATGTCGGGCAGCGCCAGGCCGTCGGCCAGCATCAAACCCACTCGGCGGTTGCGCGACAAATCACCGGTGGCGGTGAGCACCAGATCGCCCAGGCCCGACAAGCCCATGAAGGTATCGGCGCGGGCGCCCAGCGCCCCGCCCAGCCGCGTCATCTCGGCCAGGCCGCGGGTGACCAACGCGGCGCGGGCGTTCTGGCCCAACCCCAGGCCGTCGGCAATGCCGGTGGCAATCGCCAGCACGTTTTTCACCGCCCCGCCCACCGCCACACCCACCGGATCGTCCGAGGTGTAGATGCGCAGGCTGTCGCTGTGAAAGGCCTGCACCGCCAGCGCGGCCAGGCCGGCGTCGGCGCTGGCTGCCACCAGCGCGGTGGGCTGGCCGCGCGCCACCTCCAGCGCAAAGCTGGGGCCGGACAACGCGCCGCAGCGCAGATCGGGCCGCAGGCTTTGTGCGATCTCCGGGCCCAGCGCGCCGCTGCCGGCCTCGAAACCCTTGCACAACCACAGCGCCCGGGCGCCCGGCGGCAGGGCCAGCAACTGGTCGCGCAGGCCCGACATCGGCGTGCCGATGACCGCCAGGCCTTGTTCCGCCAGCGCAAACGCCTCGGCCGCATCAGCGCTGATGGTCAGTGCTGCCGGCAGCGCCACCTCGGGCAGATAGCGCCGGTTGCAGCGGGTGGCGGCCATCTCAGCGGCCTGCTGCGCATCGCGCGCCCACAGCAGCACAGGGTGCCGGGCGGCGGCGGCCACCGCCAGCGCCGTGCCCCAGGCGCCAGCGCCCAGCACCACGATGGGCAGGGGGTGTAGCGCCGGCGAGGGCACGGCGGCCGCCCCAGCGTCAGTTGGCGCTGGCCAGCAGGCTGCCGTTGCCGGCGGCTTGTGCCTGCTGGGCTTCGAACATGGCCTGGAAGTTGACTTCGGTCAGCATGATCGGCGGGAAGCCGGCGCGGGTGCAGATGTCCGAGACGATGGCACGCAAATACGGGTAGATCATCTGCGGGCAGACGATGCTCAAGATGCCTTGCAATTGCTCATCGGGCACGTGGCGGATTTCGAAAATGCCGGCCTGCTTGGCCTCGATCAGGAACAGCGTCTTGTCTTTGAGCTTGGTGGTCACGGTGGCGGTGACGGTGACCTCAAAAATGCCGTCCGTCACGCTGGCAGCGGCCATCGCCAGGTTGATATCGACCTGCGGCGGCTGCTGCTCCAGCAGGATGGCCGGTGAGTTGGGCTGCTCCAGCGACAGGTCCTTCAGGTACATGCGCTGGATCTGGAAAACGGGGGTCGGGTCTTGGTCGGCCATGTCGGGGGAATCCTGAAGAATGTCAAAAGCCCGCCACCGGGGGTGGTTGCGGGCTGGCTGGGGCGCAAATTATGGCGCAGCACTTTCGCGGCGCCGGACGGCCGCCAGGCAAGCCCGGCGCTCAAGCCCCGGCCAGCAACGGGGCCAGGCCGCCGCTGCGGTCGAGTGCCATCAACTCGTCACAACCGCCCACATGCTGGCTACCGATGAATATCTGCGGCACGGTGCGACGGCCGGTCAACTCGATCATCTGGTCACGCTGCTGCGGGTCAAGGTCAATGCGCACCTCCTCGATCTGGCTCACACCGCGCTGCTTGAGCAAGGATTTGGCCCGGATGCAGTAGGGGCAGACTTGCGTGGTGTACATGCGGACAGCGTTCATGGCGGGGACGGTAGCAGTCAAGGAAGCTTCAAATTGTCCTTGCCGGCGATTGCCCTTGCCGGTGCGCTGGCTTGTCGGCAGGTGTCGGGCGGGTGCCGCGCCCGCTCAGGCGGCCTTCTTTTCGACCGGCAGGCCGGCCTCGCGCCAGGCCGCCAAGCCGCCCGCCACGCCGATGGCCTGGGCGTAGCCGGCTTTTTTCAGCAGACCGGCAGCCCGGTTGGCGCGTGCCCCCGATGCGCAGATCAGCAGCAGCGGCAGCGCCTTGTTGCTGGGCAGGGATTTTGAGCCATCCAGCGTGCCGAGCGGGATGTTGCGCGCCCCCACCGCATGGCCGGCGGCGTATTCAGCCGGCTCGCAGACATCGATCAGCACGCCCTTCTCACGGTTGATCAGCCGCACGGCCTCGGCCGTGCCGACGGCCCCGCCGGTGCTTTTTTGCAGCGCCTGCCACAGCAGCAAACCACCCGAGGTGGCGGCCATCAGCAGGAGCATCCAGTTGTCGATGAGGAACTTCACGGGGGGTTGGCCTGGGTCTGAGAAGGACACCGATTATAGAATTTGGCCCCGCCGCGCCCGCCCAGGGCGACGCTTGGCGCCCTGGCGCCGCCCTTTCACGCCCTGTCCGCCGCCATGTACAAACTCGTGCTGATCCGCCACGGTGAATCGACCTGGAACCTGGAGAACCGCTTCACCGGCTGGACCGACGTGCCGCTGACGCCCACCGGCGTGGCCCAGGCCCGGCAGGCCGGCCGGCTGCTGAAAGAGGCCGGTTTCGAGTTTGACGTGGCCTACACGTCGGTGCTGCAGCGCGCGATCTGGACGCTCTGGCACACGCTCGACCAGATGGACCGCACGTGGTTGCCCGTCGTCAACGACTGGCGGCTGAACGAGCGCCACTACGGCGCGCTGCAAGGGCTGAACAAGGCCGACATGGCGCGCCAGTACGGTGACGAGCAGGTGTTGATCTGGCGCCGCAGCTACGACACGCCGCCGCCCGCGCTGGCTGCCGGCGATCCGCGCAGCGAGCACGCTGACCTGCGATACGCCCGGCTGGCGCCCGGCCAGGTGCCGCTGACCGAGTGCCTGAAAGACACCGTGGCCCGGGTGCTGCCGTGCTGGACCGAGGTGCTGGCGCCGGCCATCCGAAGCGGCCAGCGGCTGGTGATCGCCGCCCACGGCAACTCGATCCGGGCGCTGGTGAAATACCTCGACGGCATTGCCGACGCCGACATCGTGGCGCTGAACATCCCCAACGGCATGCCGCTGGTCTACGAGCTGGACGCCGACTTGAAGCCGATCCGGCGCGATTACCTGGGTGACCCGGCGGCGGTGGCGCGGGCTGCGGCGGCAGTGGCCAATCAAGGCAAGGCTTGAGCCGGCGGGGTTGATCCGGTGTCAAGGACGTGGAAAGCGCGCCGTGGTTCAAGACGTTCAAAGGCGGGCACATCAATGACCCCCATTTGAGCTTGGCGGAGAAAATGGTTGCGAGAAACGCCAAAGGAGACTTGTCATCATGAGAATCGATTCGATTCATTTGATTAACTACCGGTGCCACGCTAGCCTGCAAGTCGATTTCAAGCCGGGCTTCAACGTCATCGTCGGCGTGAATGGCAGTGGCAAGACAACCTTGCTCAAAGCAGTCTGCGAGGCGTTGACTGGATTGGGTCGCTTTTTGTCCATTACGACCGGAACCTACCATGCATTAAACGACATCAGTGTGGTCCGATTGCGAGCAGAAGCCACAAATGGCCGTTATAGATTCGAGCCGCAATATCCGGTCAAGGTGTGTGCGACCGCAGTAGCTTTTGACACCGGCTGCGCCTGGACGATTCAGCGAGCCAGCCAGGTAGACCAGCCACAATTCACTGGCCAACCACCAGGGCAGGTCTGGCAAAGCAAGCAGCAAGCAACAGGACAACCGGGCGAGGAGGCTCGCTCGATGCTTTCCTTGCCAGTGATGGCTTTCTATCGTGCAAACCGCCATTGGAACCAAGCCCAACCCAACGAAATGCAGGCGGCCACTGCGCGCAACGCCCGCACAGACGGGTATGCAAACTGGTGGGATGCATCGCTAGATTCAAGCGCCCTGCAATCTTGGGTAATTAGCAAGTGTCTGGAGCGATTCCAAACCTCATCTGAGTCGGGGACACCGTTCGACGACATCGAATCAGATGAATTGGCCTTGGTCAACTCGGCATTGGCAGCAGCCGTCGAAGGCACCAAGGGCATGAAGTACGACCTCAAGCAGAAGAGCTTGCTGGTGGAGTGGTCGAGCACGCCACAGTCAACGCGCGAGCCCACTGCCTTCGAGAACCTCAGTGATGGTCAACGTGCCGTTATCGGCCTTGTGGCTGACATTGCGAGACGCATGTGCGTGCTGAACCCGCAACTGGGGCAGGCCGTCATGACTGAGACACCCGGAGTGGTCTTGGTGGACGAGCTGGACATACATCTCCATCCGCGATGGCAGCGGATAGTGACCAGCGGGTTAAAGCGCGCCTTCCCCAAAGTTCAGTTCATCGTGGCAAGTCATTCGCCGCAGGTGCTTGGCGAGTTGAAGCCTGAGGAAATCATCCTGCTGCGCGCAAATGGCACGGCACATCCGCAGGTCAGCTATGGGCTCACCTCAAGCCAGGTCCTTGAGGAGATCATGGGAGCTGATGCCCGAACGCCCGAAGTCGATCAATTGCTTTCGGAGGTTTTTGAGTTTCTGGAACGTGGTGAGTTAGTGCAGGCAAAGGACAAGCTTGACGCGCTGGAAGCCACCGCACCTGGTATCCCTGAACTTGCTGGCGCGCACGCGCTTCTTCGTCGCAAAGAGGTGCTTGGCCGATGAAGAGCGTCATCAAGAGCACCGAGCCAGTTGCATTTTTGGACTGGAAGGCCCAGGCAAACGACGATTGGCAGCCCAGCTATGGTGCTTTGCAAAACCCCGAGAAATGTGCGCTGCACCGTGCTTTGCTCACCGAGCAAGGCGGAGTGTGCTGCTACTGCGGGCGGTCGATCGTGCTGGCAGACAGCCATATCGAGCACTTCCGACCGCAGGAGGCGCACGAGGACTTGGCACTTGCCTACATCAATCTGCACGCATCTTGTATCCGAGAGACCGAGCCCGGTGCGCCCTTGCATTGCGGTCATGCAAAGGGCAATGATTTCGACGAAGGCAGTTTCATATCGCCACTTCAGATTGACTGCGAAAGTCGATTTATCGACTCGGCTCAGGACGGCGCCATCTACCCCCTCGACAGAGGCGACGAATCGGCGGCCTATATGGCCAAACTGTTGAAGCTTGATGTCAAGTTTCTGCGCGACCGGCGCGCAGAAGCCCTGAAAGCAGCCTTCGACGACAACTTTGTAAGGTCAGCGAGCGATGAGGAAATTGTCAAGCTCGCTCAAGCCTATCGACAACCCGATGCTGGTGGTCAATTTACGGGCTTCGGCCACGTTTTGTCCCGATACGCTGAGCAGTTGCTCGGCCACGCCCCATGACGGTGGCACTGACGATGTGTCAAGCCGATGCCGAGCACGCCAGGGTCAAGCACGCCGAGCACGCCGAGCACGGCCAGGGCGGCCGACAGCCGCGCCGGCAAGCGGTGGCGCCCGGCAGGTGCGCGGCTCGCGCAGCTTGTGCGGCTCGTGCGGCTTGTGCGGCTCGTGCGGCTTGCGCGGCTCGTGCGGCTTGCGCGGGCCGCGCGGCGTGCAAAGCCGGGCACAGCACCGGCGGTGGGGATGGGCAGCGGGGTCGTCGGGGGCGGTGGAAATGTCACAGCGTGTCTCCTGTTGGCATGGCGTCGGTGGCGGCGGGCGCGTCGCACCGCAGTGGCCGGTCTGTGCCGGCCAACCGCAGTGCGCCCACTATCGCCCGGGGCCTCATCGGCCCACCCACGGCGGGTGGGTGGGGTAACTCATTAGCTCGGCGACGCGCGCGCAGCCCGTGGCTGAGGCACATCAGGCGGCCGGACGCTGCTCGTAAAGCGTCACCACACACGCCCCGCCCAGCGCCAGGTTGTGCTGCAGCCCGAAGCGCGCGCCGTCCACCTGCCGCGCGCCGGCCGTGTTGCGAAGCTGGTGCACCAGCTCAAAGCATTGCGCCAGGCCGGTGGCGCCCAGCGGGTGGCCATTGCACAACAGGCCGCCCGACGGGTTCACCACATGCTTGCCGCCGTAGTTGTTGTCGCCGTCCAGCAACAGCTTTTCGGCGCCGCCCTCGGGCGCCAGCCCCAACGCTTCGTAGCTCAGCAGCTCGTTGTGGGCAAAGCAGTCATGCAGTTCGACCACGTCGATGTCCTGCGGCCCGACACCGGCCAGCGCGTAGACCGGGCGCGCTGCCGACGCGCTCATGCCCACACCCACGACATCGCGCAGGTCGTCCGACTCGAAGGCCGCCGGGCGGTCGGTCGTCATCGCCTGCGCGCTGATCACGACGCGCCGGTCCAGCCCCCTGCGCGCCGCAAAGGCCGGCGAGCACAGCAGCGCCGCTGCCGTCCCGCTGGCCGGCGGGCAGGCCATCAGGCGGGTCATCACGCCGGGCCACAGCGCTGGCGACTGCATCACCTCGGCCTCGGTCAGCGGCGTGCGCAGCAGCGCCAGCGGGTTGTTCGCGGCATGCCGGCTGGCCTTGGCGCGGATCATGGCGAAGGTCTCCAGCCGCGTGCCGTAACGCCGCATGTGCTCACGCCCGGCGCCGCCAAAGCAGCGCAGCGCGAGGGCCATGCCGGTCTCACCGACTAAATGCTCGGCTGCCAGATCGACGCGGTCAAAAGGCTTCGAACGGTAATCGACCAGCAGGCCGGCGGCGCCCGGCTTCATCGGCTCGAAGCCGACCGCCAGCGCGCATTCGACAGCACCCGAGGCCACCGCCTGGCGTGCCAGATAGAGCGCGGTCGAGCCGGTCGCGCAGCGGCTGCTGACGTGGCGGATCGGGATGCCCGTCATGCCGACCTCGTCCAGCACCCGCTGGCCAGCCAGCGGGCCGCCGTCCACGCAACCGGCGACGACCTGCTGCACCGCGCGGCCGTCCAGGCCGGCATCGGCCAGCGCCAGGCGCAGGGCCTGCGCGCCCAGCGCCACCGCGCTGTCGCTGGCGCCTGGCGCGGTGAAGGGCACCCTGCCGACGCCGACGACATGCACAGCAGCGCTCACGACGACCCTTTCTCTGACCGATGACGGGCGCCCACGGTAGCGGCCGACCGTGATCGCCAGCACCCCCCGGCGCGGGTGGGCCGGGAACACCCTGACGGGCGCTTCGCACGGGCGCTCGTTAACCTGCATGCCCTGCCCGCCCTGTC
>JANLOP010000076.1:0-11505 GCA_031366635.1 Betaproteobacteria bacterium
CCGGCGCCGGCCCGCCCACCGGGTGGCCGTCCGGGCGCAAACCGGCGCGGGCCACGGCCTGGGCAAAGTCGAAGGGTTTGAGGTCCAGTTTCATCGGGGGTGGGCAGTCAGATCGGGCACAGCCAACGGGCCATCGGCGGCGCCCGCAGGCCATCAGCACGCCCTGCACTTTAGGCATCCCTGTCGGCCACGATGGCGCGAACTGAATCCCAAACGGCGGGCTGTTCACGCCATGCCGGTGGCCCGCCCCATCGAACAATCAATGCCAACCCGGGCGCTGTGCCCAGTTTGCCCCGCCAACCGCCCCAAACGCTGCCCGAACCGCCGCCCGAACCGCCGCCCAATCGCCGCCCAATCGCCGCCCAATCGCCGCCGCCAACGCGGCCCCAACCGACCCGACCCCCGCCCATGGACGCTGCCATCACCGCCCTGACCCCCGCCAACGAGGCTGCGCTGCTGGCCGCCGCCACGCCCGATGCGCGCGGCGGGCGGGGCGGCAACTCGCTGGGCCGATGGCAGGCGTTGCCGGCGCGCCAGAAGCTGCGGCTGGCCTTGGGCGGCGCCGGCCTGCTGGCGCTGGGCCTGGTGCTGGCGCTGTGGAGCCGGCAAGTGCCGATGACCCCGCTGTTTGCCCACACCCTGCCCGAGAACGAGGCCGGCGCGGTGATCGAGCAGCTCAGCAAGCTCGGTGAGCCTTACCAACTGGGCACGCTGGGCAGCCTGATCATGGTGCCCACCGAGCGCGCAAATGAGCTGCGCATGCGCCTGGCCACGCTGGGCCTGCCCAAATCGGCGCCCAGCGGCTATGAGTTGATGGACAAGCAAAGCTTTGGCCAGTCGCAACTGCAAGAGCGCACCAACCTGCAACGCGCGCTGGGCGGCCGGCTGGAACAGCAGATTGCCACCATCTCGGCGGTGCAATCGGTCAAGGTAATGGTGGCGTTGACGCACCAGAACGGCTACTTCCGCGACCAGGACAAGCCATCGGCCTCGGTGGCGCTCACGCTGCAACCCGGCCGCACACTCGACCGGGGCCAGATCGCCGGCATCGTGCACATGACGGCGATGGCCGTGCCGGGCCTGGCGCCCAAGGGCGTGACCATCACCGACCAGGACGGCAACTGGCTGACCCAGCCCGACGGCGAAGGCCGCAGTGATTTGACCCAGCAGCAGCGCGCTCACCTGCGCGAGACCGAAGGCCGGCTGCTGAAAAACGTCAAAGAGGTGCTGGAGCCGGCGCTGGGCGCCGACAACCTGCGCGCCACCGTCACCGCCGAGCTCGATTTCAACCAGATCGAGTCCACCAGCGAGGCTTACGCGCCCAACCAGGGGGTGGACAAATCCAGCGTGCGCAGCCAGAGCAGCCTGGACACCGGCGCCGGCAATGGCAATGCCCAGCCCAGCGGCGTGCCCGGTGCGGCCAGCAACCAGGTGCCGGCAGCGGCGGCGGCCCCGATCACCGGCGCGTCCAGCCCGCTGCAGGCCGCCCAAGTGGGCAACGCGGGCAACGCCGGCAACCTGGGTGCCGGCGCCCGGCGCGAGAGCAAGATCAATTACGAGGTGGACAAACGGGTGGAGATGCAGCGCAACGCGGTGGGCAACATCAAGCGCATCAATGTGGCGGTGCTGGTCAACCACCGGGGCGGCACCGACGCCAAGGGCAAGCCCACCAGCACCGCGCTGCCGCCCGAGGAGATCGAGAAACTCACCGCGCTGGTGCAAGAGGCGGTGGGCTTCAAGAAAGAGCGCGGTGATTCGGTGCGGGTGGTCAACATCCCGTTCCGCGCCGAGCCCAAGGTCGAGATCGAGCCCACCCCCGTCTACCGCCAGCCCTGGCTGCTGGATCTGCTGCGCGCTGGCGGCGTGCCGGCGGCGCTGACGCTGATGGCGCTGATGTTGCTGCTGGGCGTGATCCGCCCGGCACTCAAGCGCCTGCCGCCGGCGCTTGCCGCCCCGGCCCTGACGCTGGACGCGGTGGTGGACGACGTGCAAGCGCTGCCGGTCAACGTCGAACAAGAGCGCCTGGCGCTGGAAGGCCCGCGGCTCGACAAGCAATTGGCAGAAGCGCGCCAGCGCGCGCTGGACAACCCGATGGCGGTGGCCAATCTGCTGCGCGGCTGGGTCAATGGGGCGGAGGGTTGATGGACGACAACGGCGTTGAAGACGCGGCCATCCTGCTGATGTCGCTGGGTGAGGTGGAGGCGGCCGAGGTCTTCAAGCACCTGGCGCCCAAAGAGGTGCAAAAGCTCGGCGAGACGATCTCGCGGCTGAAGGCCGTGCCGCGCCAGCGGCTGGTCAAGGTGCTGGACCGCTTTGCCACCGACTCGGCCGAGCAGCACACCCTGGTGCCCGACACCGACGAGTACGTCAAAAGCGTGCTGCGCAAGGCGCTGGGCGACGACAAGGCCAACCTGCTGATCGACCGCATCCTGCAGGGCAACGACGTCACCGGCATCGAGGGCCTGCGCTGGATGGACGCCACCACCGTGGCCGAGCTGCTGCGCAACGAGCATCCGCAGATCGTCGCCGCCATCCTGGTGCATTTGGAAAGCGACCAGATCGCGGCCATCATGAAATGCTTTACCGAGCGCCAGCGCAATGAGGTGATGGTGCGTGTGGCCACGCTGGACGGCATCCAGCCGTCGGCGCTGAAGGACTTGAACGAGGTGATGAGCCAGGTGCTGGCCGGCGGCGACCGGATGCGCAAAGCCTCACTCGGTGGCGTCAAGGCGGCGGCAGAAATCATCAACCAGCTCGGCAGTGCGCTCGAAACCAGCGTACTGGACTATGTGCGCGAGAGCGACGCCGAGCTGGCGCAAAAACTGATGGACAACATGTTCGGCTTCGACGATCTGAACAAGCTGGACGACAAAGGCATACAGGCCGTGCTCAAAGAGGTGCAGAGTGAGTCGCTGGTGCTGGCCCTCAAAGGCGCCGCGCCCGAGTTGCGCGACAAGGTGTTCAAGAACATGTCCAGCCGCGCCGCCGAAACCCTCAAAGAGGATCTTGAAGGCCGCGGCCCGGTGCGGGTGTCCGATGTCGAAGCCGAGCAGAAAGAGATCTTGAAAATCGTGCGCCGGCTGGTGGACGAAGGCCAGATCGTGATTGCCAGCGGAGGCGCCGATGACTTCCTCTAGACCCGCTAGCCACCACAGCCGGGCCGACAGCGCGCCGCGCCAGGTGCCGGCGCCGGCCAATTCACGCGCCGGCCTGGCCTACACCCGTTTCATCCCGCGTGAAGAGTTGCGCGGCTTTGCCGCCTGGCAGCCCGATGCGTTTGGCCACGGCGGCGGGCACGCCGGCTTCACCAAAGCGGCCGGCTTCACCGCCGCTGGCCAGGGCCTGGACGATGCGCCGCCGCGCACCGGGCACCCGGCCGACCTGGGCAGCGCGGCACGCGCCGGCCGCCACCCAGTGCCCGGCGCCGGGCCCGCTGCCGCACCCGATGCCGCAGCCGCTACCGCACCCGCACCCGACGCAGCCCGCGCGCTGGCCGCGCTGCGCGCCGAGCTGCAAGCCGAGGCCGCATTGCAAGTGGCCGCCGCCCGGGCCCAGGGCTACCAGGACGGCTACCGCGACGGCCTGGTGGCGCTGGACAGCTTCAAGCAAAGCTTTGCCAGCCAGACCAGCGCCCAGGTGGGCCAGGTGCTGGCCGCGCTCGACCACGAGTTGGGCACGCTGGAGCAAAGCATCGCCAGCCGCGTCGCCCGGGTGGCCACCGAGCTGGCGCGCCAGGTGGTGCGCAGTGAGCTGGCCGTGCACCCGGCGCTGGTGGCGCAGGTGGCGCGTGAGGCCATCAACGCGGTGCTGATGAGCGCGCGCCAGATCACCGTGCTGGTGCACCCCGATGACCATGCGCTGGTGGCCAGCGGCTGCGCAGAGGCGCTGGCCGCACGCGGCGCCCGCCTGCTCAGCCAGCCGTCGGTGGCGCGCGGCGGCTGCCGGGTGGAGTCCGACGCCGGCGTGGTTGACGCCCGCATCGCCGCCCGTTGGGCGCAAGCCAGCCACGCGCTGGGCACCGGCCTGCCGTGGGACGAGCCCGAGGCCGATGCCGCCGCCCACACCAGGGCCGGGGCCGACGCATGAGCGGCGGCGCGGTGCCCGCTGTCTGCCTGGCGGCCGACGCCGCCCCGACTGGCCCACCCGAGCTGTGCGACCTGGGCGATCCGATCGACCACCCCGCCCATTCCGCCCACCCCGACCGCCCCGACCGCCCCGACCCCCTCGACCCACCTGGCCAACCTGCCCGGCTCGATCTGCGCGACCCCATCAACCCCAGCGGCGAAAGCGAGCTGCCTAGCCCCACCGCGCGCCAGCAGCGCTGGCTGCACTACCTGGACGATTTGTTGGCCTACGCCGCCGTGCGTTGCCCGTTGCCCGCGCACGGCACCCTGGTGCGCGTCACCGGCCTGGTGCTGGAGGCGGCAGGGGTGCGCGCCCCGGTGGGCGCGGTCTACGAGGTGCACGGCGACGCAGCGCTGCCGGTGCAGGCCGAGGTGGTGGGCTTTAACGGCGACCGCGCGCTGCTGATGCCCACCGGGGATTTGCTGGGGTTGAGCAGCGGTGCCCGCGTCAGCCCGCGCATCACCCCGCACGCGCCGCCGCTGCTGGGCCGCGACAACCCGCTGTGGCGGCGCAGTGAGGACCGCGGCCTGCACCTGCCGATGGGCGACGGCCTGCTGGGCCGGGTGGTCGATGCGCTGGGCGCGCCGATGGACCGTCTCGGCCCGCTGCTGCATGCGCGCAACGAGCCGATGCAACGCCGGCCGATCAACGCGATGGACCGCGACCCGGTGCGCCGCCCGCTGGACACCGGCGTGCGCGCCATCAACGCGCTGTTCACCGTCGGCCGGGGCCAGCGGCTGGGCTTGTTTGCCGGCACCGGCGTGGGCAAATCGGTGCTGCTGGGCATGATGGCGCGCTACACCGAGGCCGACGTGATCGTCGTCGGGCTGATCGGCGAGCGCGGCCGCGAGGTCAAAGAGTTCATCGAGGACATCCTGGGCGCCGATGGCCTGGCGCGCAGCGTGGTGGTGGCCGCGCCGGCCGATTCACCGCCGCTGGTGCGCATGCAGGGCGCCACTTACGCCACGGCGATTGCCGAGCATTTTCGGGATCAAGGCCGCCACGTGCTGCTGCTGATGGACAGCCTGACCCGCTACGCGATGGCGCAGCGGGAGATCGCGCTGGCCATCGGTGAACCCCCGGCGACCAAAGGCTATCCGCCAAGCTGCTTTGCCAAACTGCCGCAGTTGGTCGAGCGCTCGGGCAACGGCCTGAACGGCGTCGGCTCGATCACCGCCTTCTACACCGTGTTGACCGAAGGCGACGATCCGCAAGACCCGATTGCCGATGCCGCACGTGGCATCCTCGATGGCCACATCGTGCTGTCGCGTGAGCTGGCCGAGGCCGGCCATTACCCGGCCATCGATGTTGAGCGGTCGATCTCGCGGGTGATGAACGCGGTGGCCCCGCGTGAGCAGGTGGACGCGGCCCGCCGGGCCCGCGCCGCGCTGGCCCGGGCCAACAAGGCGCGTGACTTGATCCAGCTCGGCGCCTACCAGCCCGGCCACGACGCCGAGCTGGACCTGGCGCTGGCGCTGCAACCCGCGCTCACGCTGATGTTGCAGCAAGACATGCATGAGCGCACGTCGATGGCCCAGAGCCGGGCCCAGTTGGCCCGGCTGATGGCGCCGTGATGGTGCCGTGACCGTGCCGCCGAAGGCCGCCGATCAGCGCCCGCCGCCGCTGACCCGCGCCCACCGGCGCCCAACCGCGCTGACGACCGCTGACCCGTGCTGCCTGCCGCCGACCGCTTGATCCACCCCTGACCTGGCCCACCTTGCCGATGCCATCGACCACCCTGCTCACCAGCCTGCTGCGGCGCGCCCAGACCGACCGCGACCAGGCTGCCGCGCTGCTGCGCCAGGCCGAGCAATTGGCCCAGCAAGCGCAAGCCCAGGGCCGGGATCTGCGCGACTACCAACAAGACTTCGACCAGCGCTGGGTGGCCCACTTCCGCAGCGCCGACAGCACCGCGCTGCTGCACTGCCGCCAGGGTTTTGGCCAGCGCCTGGACCAGGCCATCGGCGTGCAGACCGCCAACACCCGGCAGCTCGACCAGCGCCTGACGCAGGCCCGTGCGCTGCTGCTGGCGCGTGAGCAGCGGGTGGCGGCGGTGCACAAGCTGATCAATCGGCGCCTGTCGGAGCAACAAAAGATCGCCGACCGGCACGACCAGCGACACAGCGACGACGCCGCGCAGCGCGCCCGCAGCGTGGCTGCGGCGCAGCCGACCGAGCCCCACTGAGCCCCGAGACAGCCCATGATCAGCACCCTGCCCAGCGCGCGCAACACGCCCTCCGCCCTGGCCGCCGAGGCGCCGGTGGGGGCCGCCAACCGGTTGCCGGGCGCGCCGGCGGATCGGCTGGCGGGCCGGCTGTCGGACCGGGCGCCGCCCCGGCCGGCGGCCGGGCCGGACAGCGGCTTTGCGGCGTTGATGCAGCGCCAGGCCGAATCGCGCCAGTCCGATCAGCGTGCGGCCGGTCAGCGGGCGTCGGACCAGCGCGTCTCAGACCTGCGCCTCTCCGAGCAGAAATCCACCGAGCAACAGCCGGCGGCGGCGCGCCGCGCCGCTTCGGCACCGGCGCTGACCCCTGGCCCGGTGCGCGCCCGCAGCGCTGGCCTGCCAGCCCCCGCCGACGCTGCCCCCCTGTCAGACGGCCGCCTGCCGGACCGTGACCGCAGCATCGACACCCCAACGGACGCCCCCGCCGACAGCGCCCGCTGGCAGGCGCCCGCCGCAGACGGCGCCGGTCCCGTTGCGGTGGCCGTTGCTGTGGCCGTTGCCGCTGCGCTTGCCGTCACCGCCGTTGCCGTTGCCGTCCCGCTGGCGCCGGCTGGCGCCGGGCCAACCTCGGCAAGCCGGGCCGGCGGGCCCGACAGGGCGACGGCCATCGATTCGACAACCGGCGATGCGACAGCCATCGATGGGTCGGCCAGCCAGGCAGCGGCCGCCGGTGCGAATGCCACCACCACCGCCACCGCCACCACCACCACCACCGCCACGGTCCTGCCCGGCACGGCCCAGCGCAGCAATGCCGCGCGCCCGCCCGACCCGGCGCCAACCCGGGCCCAGCCGCCTGCGCAGGCCCGGGGCGACGCGGTCACCAGCGCCGTGGCAGCACCCGGGGTTGATCGGCCGCCAGTCATCGGCGACGCCCGGCTTCAGCCACCGCCCCAGCCACCAGCCAGGCCCGACACACCGGCCCGGGGCGGCGCCGCGCTGCGGCCCTCAGCCGTTGCCGACGCGCTGTCGGCCGCAGCCAGCGGCATCGGCGTCGGCCATGAGGTGGCGGGCCCGGCCGCCAGGGGCCCGGCGCCGGCGGGGTCAGGCCAGCTCGACGGGCCCGCCGCCCCGGCGCCAACCGCCCACGCCACGTCGGCAACCGACGCCGCCACATTGCCCGTCGCACCGCGCAGCAGCAGCGCCAGCAGCGGCCGGGGCGACGCAGCGCCCGACGCTGCGCCCGACGCCGCAGCAGGCCGCGCCAACGCCGATCCCGCCAGCCGCATTGACGGCCACCGCACCGAAGCCAACCCGGCCGCGCCCGACGCCAGCAACGCCCTGGCCGCGCTGGCCGGCGCAGCCGGGGCAGCGCCCACCGTCAACGCCCCGGCCAACGCCCCGGCCGACGCCAGCGCCGCGCCGGCCGAGGCCCACCTGCCAATGCCGCTGCACAGCCCGGCGTTTGCGCCGGCGCTGGGTGCGCAGGTCAGCCTGTTTGCCGCCGACGGCGTGCAAACCGCCCGGCTGCAAATCAACCCGGCCGAGATGGGCCCGATCTCGGTGCAAATCATGGTCAATGGCAACGCCGCGCAGGTCGATTTTCAGGCCGACCGGGCCGCCACCCGCGACCTGATCGAAGCCGCATTGCCGGCCCTGGCCAGTGCGCTGCAAGATGCCGGCCTGACGCTCACCGGCGGCGGCGTGTCGCAGCAGCCACCGCGCCAGCAAGCGCCAAACCCCCAAGCCCCGCCAGACCATCCCACCCCGCCCGTGCCAGCGCTGGCCCCGATCAGCCAGAACCCGGCGGACCTCGCTACGGGCATGGCCCACGCCGGCCGGCCCCTGCGCCGCCGGGGCGTGGTTGACCTGGTGGCCTGACCCACACCGGGGCCAAGGCAGGGCCAAAAGCCACCCGGCGCGCGCGAGCGGGCAAGCGCTGGCGCCGTGACGGGCGGGGGTGGCTGCTCTCCCTCGCCCGCGCGCCGGAGGGCTGGGATGAGGGTGCACGCTCACCGCCGTTCACCCAGCGCGCCGCAAAGGCAGTCGGTCAGCGACGTATCCGATCCTGCAACAGCGCGAACAGTCGCGCCCGATCCACCGGTTTGGTGAGGTAGTCGGTGGCGCCGGCTTCGATGCATCTTTCGCGGTCCCCCTGCATGGCCTTGGCCGTCAGCGCGATGACGGGCAGGGCTTCCAGCCCTTTTATCGTGCGGATGCGGCGCATCGTCTCGTAGCCGTCCATCTCAGGCAGCATGATGTCCATCAGCACGGCGTCGAAGTCGGCGCTGGCCTGCAGAATCTCCAGGCACTGGGTGCCGTTTTCGGCGTGCCTGGCCTCGATACCGGCGTTTTCCAGCAGCGCGAACAACGCAAAGACGTTGCGCATGTCGTCGTCGACCACCAGCACCTTCGTGCCCGCCAGCACGTCGGCAGCCAAGTGCAGCCGCTCCAGCGTGGTACGCGCCGCCTCAGGCATGGCGCTGACGCGGCGGTGCAGGTAGAACGAGGTCTGGTCGAGCAGGCTGTCCAGCGAGCGCGCGTCCTTGACCAGCACCGATTCGGCCAACTGACGCAGCCTGGCCTGCTCCTGCGTCGAAAGATCCATGCCGGTGTAGACGAGGATCGGCAGATCGTCGATTCGCAGTTCATCGCGCAGCGCCTCCAGAAACTCGAAGCCCGACATGCCGGGCAGACGCAGATCGAGTACGACACAGTCGTAGCGCCGCGCCTTGAGCTCGGTCAGCCCCTGCTCGGCGCTGGCGACGAGCGTGGTCTGGACGTCGGCGCTGGCGCCGAGCGTGGTCTGCATGTCGGCGCTGGCGCCGGGTGTCGTCTGCATCTCGGCGCCAACACCCAGGGCCTGCACGATCTGCCGCTGCATCGCCGGGTCGTATTGCACCACCAACAGCAGCGAGTGCGCGCGCCCGCTGGCGGCCCTGATCCGCTCGAACAGCTCGCCGAGCACCGCTTCGCTCGCCGGCTTTTGCAGATAGCTCGCCGCGCCCTGGCGCAGCCCACGCTGCCGCTCGTCCTCGGCTGACACGATGTGGACCGGAATGTGGCGCAGGCCCAAGTCGTCGTTCACACGCCGCAGCAGCGTCCAGCCATCCAGGTCGGGCAAGGTCACGCTCAGCGTGATGGCGACAGGTTGGACCTGTCGCGCAAGCTGCAGTGCGGCGGCCGCAGTGCCAGCGACGAGCCCTTTGAAAGCGTGGCGATGCGCGATGTCGAGCAGCAGCCCGGCGAATACCGGGTCGTGTTCGACGATCAGCAGCACGTCGTCGCCCGTTGTGATCGCGTCCCGATCATCCAGGGCCGCGCTGTGCAGCGTGATCGGTGGTGTGAGAACCGTGACCTGGCGGCCCTTGGGATCGGCCAACGGCTGCGGCGCGCCAACAGTGGCGGTGCTGGTGTACGGCAGATAGAGCGTGAAGCTGCTGCCCACGCCGGGCTCACTGGTCAGCGTGATCGCGCCGCCAAGCAGGCTTGCAAGCTCGCGGCTGATTGACAAACCCAGCCCGGTGCCACCGTATTTTCGGCTGGTCGTGCCATCGGCCTGCGCAAACGCTTCAAAGACGAGTTTGTGCTTTTCCGGCGCAATCCCGATGCCGCTGTCGGCCACCGTGAAGCCGATCACCCCATCGGCCTGGTCCAGGCTGGCGTGCGGCCGGCTCCAGCCGTCGGCAGCCGGGCGGATGGCCAGCCTGACGTGGCCGTTTTCAGTGAATTTGAAGCTGTTGGCCAGCAGGTTCTTCAGCACCTGCAGAAGCCGATTCGCGTCGCTGCGGATGATCGCTGGCAACTGCGGGTCCAGGCTGACGCTGAATTCAAGATGCCCTGCTTGCGCGACATGGCGGAAGTTGCGCTCAACTTGTTCGCACAGCCGCGCCAGCGTGACAGCCTCGACAACCACCTCAACTTTGCCGGCTTCGATGCGCGACAAATCGAGGATGTCGTTGATCAGGTGCAGCAGGTCCGAGCCGGACTGGTGCATGATTTCTGCGAACCGGACCTGCTTGGCGGTCAGGTTGTGCTCACGGTTGTCGGCCAGCAAGCGCGACAGGATGAGCAGGCTGTTCAGCGGCGTGCGCAGCTCGTGCGACATATTGGCCAGGAACTCGGACTTGTATTTCGAGGCCAGTGCCACCTCGGCGGCGGCGCGCAATTCTTCATCGCGCCTGCGCAACACCGCCTCGGCCTCTTTGCGCTCGCTGATGTCAACCCAGAAACCAAGCGACCGCTCGGGCGCGCCGTTCTTGAAAAGCAAGCGCCCGACGGTGGCGATCCAGCGCACCTCGCCATCGCGCCGCACGACGCGCTGCTCGACGTTGATACGCCCGTCGCCGGCGGGGTCGCAGGCGCGCTGGTACGCCGCCACGCCCACGGCGCGATCATCCGGGTGAATGTGCGACATGACTTGACCGTGGTCGAGTTGCGCATCCGGCGGGTAGCCCAGCATCTGCTTGATCTGCGCGGAAGCATGAAAGTACGCGCCGCGCAGATTGCGGTCATACATGCCGAAACGCGCCGCTTCGGCGGCCAGCCGCATGCGCGCCTCACTTTCTACCAGCCGCTGCTCGGCGCGGGCGCGTTCGAGTCGCACGCACAGGCGCGCCGCCAACTCGGTCAGCAACTGGACGTCTTCCGGGGCCCAGGCATGCGGCTCGGCGCGCAGGGCGGCCACCAGAAACCTCAATCGCCCGTCCACCACGTAGGGCGCGTCCACCATCGCGCGTGCCCCCAGCGCCGCGAAATGTTCAGTCTGCTGCGTCGTCCGTCCGTCGCTGCACACGTCGGCGATGACCAGGGTTTTGCCGGCCGACAACGCCTGGCGCTCGGCCTCGTCCAGAAAGTCCGCGATCCGGTAGTCGCCCATCAGGCGGGCCACATCCGCCGCGTGGTGGTCGTGCAGCACCGTGGCCGTTTGCCCGGCTTCGTCGATCTCCATCAGCACGCAGTGATCGAGCGCCAGCAACTCTGCAATGCGCTGGCTCGCCACCCGCATGCTGTCGGCCGCGGACGTGAACGGCGTCAATACTTTTTGCAGATCGGCCAGGAAGCCGAGATCGCGCTCCCGGCGCCTGTTCGCGGTGATGTCGATGAAGCTGCCGACCGATCCGCGCACCGTGCCGCTGTCGTCGAACAGCGGCAGCGCATCGCCGACGAGGTGCCGCACCTCACCACCCGGGAAGACGATGTCGAACTCCGCGCCGGAC
>JANLOP010000112.1:0-3684 GCA_031366635.1 Betaproteobacteria bacterium
GCCTATGCCGCGCCGGCACGCAGCATCGCCGAGACCGTGGCCCGCCTGCTGGCCGAGGCGGGCGAGGACGCCACGGCGCTGCGCGACAAGGCCGACCTCGAGACCGACGAGCGCCGGGTCTTCGGCCTGCTGATCGATACCGACAACACCGACACCGACGCCGACGCCATCGCCGCAGTGGCGCCGGGCCACAGCCGGGTGCTCGACGCCAGCGCCGCCGGCTACCGGGTCTTCACCACCGCCTACGACCGCGAGCTGCGCCCCGACGCCGGCGTGCGCCGCGCCCAGCTCGATGCCTGGCGCGCGCAGCTGGATGCCCGCGTGGCCGCCCAGGGCCTGAACCTGCCCCGGCTGGCGCGGCAACTCAAGGCCCTGCTGGCCGCGCCGGTGCAAGACGGCTGGGACGGCGCGCTCGAAGAAGGGTTGATCGACGGCCGGTCGCTGTCGCAACTGGTCACCTCGCCCACCGAGCGCCGGCTGTTCCGCCAGGCCCGGGCCGAGCCGCAGGCCGACTGCGTGCTGGGCTTCCTGATCGACTGCTCGGGCTCGATGCGCCAGCACATCGAATCGGTGGCGATGCTGGTGGACGTGTTCGCCCGGGCGCTGGACTTGGCCGGCGTGGCCAGCGAGGTGCTGGGCTTTTCCACCGGCGCCTGGCAGGGAGGCCGGGCCGCGCGCGACTGGCAGCGCGCCGGCAAACCACCCCAGCCGGGCCGGCTGAACGAGACCGCCCAGCTGGTGTTCAAGGACGCCGACACCACCTGGCGCCACGCCCGGCGCGGCATCGCGGCGCTGCTGCGGGCCGAGCTGTTCCGCGAAGGGGTGGACGGCGAGGCCCTGGCCTGGGCTGCGGCCCGGCTGCGTGCCCGGCCCGAGCGCCGCCGCCTGCTGGTGGTGATCAGCGACGGCTGCCCAATGGACAGCGCCACCGCCCAGGCCAACGACGCCCCCTACCTGGACCACCACCTGCAACAGGTGGCCGCCGGGATCGAAGCCGCCGGCGATGTCGAGCTGGCCGCCATCGGTGTCGAGCTGGATCACAGCCCCTACTACGGCCGCTGCCAGGCGCTGGACCTGGCCCAGGGCCTGGGCAACCGGGTCTTCGACGAGGTGATCGGCTGCCTGGCAGCACGGCGGCGGCGCTGAGGCTGGTGCGGCCTGCTGTGTGGCCGGCGCTGCCTGCTGCATGGGGTTGCTGCCCTGCTGCCTTTGACCCTCGGCGCCTGACCCGGCGCTGAACCCGGCCCGGTGCCCCAAACGCACACTGGCCCGGGGCCAAGCTAGCATCCTGGCACTCGGCCGCCACGCCGCCCCTTTAGCCGGAGATGCCATGGGCCTGAACTCGACTGTCAACCACCGCCGGACGCTTGGCAGTCTCGCGGGCCTGGCGCTGGTTACGGCGCTGATCACGGCGTTGCCGATGGCCGCCTGGGCCCAGGCCTGGCCCGACAAGCCGGTGCGTTTTATCGTGCCCTACCCGCCCGGTGGCGGCACCGACGTGATTGCGCGCATCGTGCAGCACAGGTTCCAGGTCGCCCTGGGCCAGCCCATCGTGATCGAGAACCGCGGCGGCGCCGGCGGGTCGGTGGGCACCGATGTGGTGGCCAAGGCCGCGCCCGATGGCTACACCGTGTTGTTCACGCTCAGCTCGCACACCATCAACCCGGCCATCTTCCCCAAGCTGAACTTCGACACCGTGCGGGATTTCGAGCCGGTGGGCCTGGTGGCGTCCTTGCCGCAGATCCTGGTCACGCAGCCCGGTTTCCCCGCCAGCACGGTGGCTGAGCTGACCGCGCTGGCCCGGGCCAAGCCCGGCACCCTGGCGTTTGCCTCGGTGGGCAATGGGTCGCCCGGCCACCTGGCCGGTGAGCTGCAGGCCCTGCGCACCGGCGTCAAGCTCACCCACATCCCCTACCGCGGCGGCGGCCCGGCCGTCACCGACGTGATGGGCGGCCAGGTGCCCACGCTGTGGGTGTCGATCCCGGCGGCGGCGCAGTTCGTCAAGATTGGCAAGCTGAAGGCGCTGGCGGTGTCCACCACCAAGCGCAGCGCCGCCTTCCCCGAGGTGCCGACGATGCAGGAGTCTGGCGTGCCCGACTTCGATGTCGACAGCTGGTACGCGATGTTCGTGCCGGCGCGCACGCCCCGGGCCATCATCGAGCGGCTGAACAAGGCCTTGAACAGCGTGCTGGCCGACCCCGACATCCGCGACAAGCTGCTGGCGCAGGGCGCCGAGGGCGTGGGCGGCACGCCCGAGGCCCTGGGCGCGGTGGTGGCGGCTGAGCTGCCGCGATGGGCCAAATTGTCCAAAGACGCCAACATCAAAGCTGAATGAGATGACACCCGAGACTGCCGACAAGCCCCTTCGAGACCCTGAGATCGAAGCCACCGTGGCCGCCCTGGTGGCGCGCGCTCGCGCCGCCCAGGCGATTGCCGACGGCTTCGACCAGGCCCGCACCGACGAGCTGGTGGCCGCTGCCGGCTGGGCCATCCTGGAGCCCGGCCGCAACCAGGCCCTGGCCGAGCTGGCGGTGGCCGACAGCGGCATCGGCAAGGTGGCCGACAAGGTGCTGAAGAACCACCGCAAAACCCTGGGCCTGCTGCGCGACCTGCAGGGCGCCAAGTCGGTGGGCGTGATCGCCGAACACCCCGATCTCGGCCTGACCGAGATCGCCCGGCCAGTGGGCGTGGTCTGCGCCATCACGCCGTCCACCAACCCGGCGGCCACGCCGGCCAACAAGATCATCAATGCGCTGAAGGGCCGCAATGCGGTGATCGTGGCGCCGTCACCCAAAGGCTGGCGCACGGCGGCGCGGCTGATCGCTCATATCCATGCCGAGCTGGCCCGCCTCGGCGCGCCGGCCGACCTGGTGCAACTGCTGCCCCAGCCGGTGAGCAAGGCGTCCACCGCCGCGCTGATGCGCCAGTGCGACCTGGTGGTGGCAACCGGCTCGCAGGCCAATGTGCGGGCTGCGGCCACCTGCGGCACACCGGCCTTTGGCGTCGGTGCCGGCAACGTGGCCGGCATCGTCGATGCCAGTGCTGACTTTGAGCTGGCGGCCGACCGCATCCTGCGCAGCAAAACCTTTGACAACGCCACCAGCTGCTCGTCCGAAAACAGCCTGGTGCTGGTGGGTGCGGCCCGCGCGCCGATGCTGGCCGCGCTGGCCGCACGCGGTGCGGTGATGCTGGAGGCCGCGCAGAAGGCGCAGCTGCAAGCGCTGATGTGGCCCGACGGCAAGCTGTCGGCTGCCGCCACCGGGCAGAGCGCGGCCGAGGTGGCGCGCCGCGCCGGTCTGCCGGCGGTGGCCGCGCTGGCACCGACCATCCTGCTGGTCGAGGAGGATGGCTTCGGCGCCGACCACCCCTTCTCGGGTGAAAAACTCTGCCCGGTGCTGGCGGTCTACAGCGTGCCGGATTTCGACGCCGCAGTGGCCACCGTGCGCCAGATCTACGCCTGGCAGGGCGCTGGCCACTCGGTGGGCTTGCACACGCGCCAGCCCGCGCAGGCGCTGCAGCTGGGCACCACCTTGCCGGTCTGCAGGGTGATCGTCGACCAGGCCCATTGCATCGCCACCGGCGGCAGCTTCGACAACGGCCTGCCGTTCTCGCTGTCGATGGGCTGCGGCACCTGGGGCGGCAACAATTTCTCCGACAACATGACCTACAAGCACTACCTCAACA